>JACQGM010000101.1 GCA_016199585.1 Armatimonadota bacterium | reverse complement strand
CAGAACTCCTTGCCCGGCCCTCCGATCTTCTCCAACGTGGCATCCAGCGGGTAAAGCGTCCGGCAGAAGATCCTCCCTTCCTCCTGGTCGGCCCGGAACTCCTTGCCCCTGAAGACCGGCTCGTTGCCGGTGTGCAGCAGCCACGTCTTCGGGTAGTCCGGGTTTTTCGACGTGACGCGGTCGAACACGACGAAGTGGCCCGGCGTCAGGAAGAGGAACTGGCGCACCATCTGGGCGCACTTGTCGGGGTGGTAGGTGGGCGTGGCGTCGGTGGCGACGTAGGCGAAGAGCGGGTTGGTGTCAAAGGCCAGGGCTCGGGCGTGTTGGACTCCCTTGCGCTGACCGCCGCTGTTGGTCTCACACGGCTTGCCCCACATCCCGGGCATCACCTCGCCCTCCATGCGGATGAGGACCGTGTTGTGCGCCACGCTCTGGGAGTCGTAGTTGATTCCGCTCGCCGAGTTGTCGGGGTCCGTGTCCTGGCCCAGGGCGCGCGATCCGCTGTCGAGGGCCAGGTAGCCATTCTTGACGATGGTGAAATGGCCCGCGTCAAAGTGCTGGGACGGGCTTGAGGTGGGCACGAGGCCCTCTGTGCTGCCGCAGGAGAAGAGCGCGTACGTCGCGTTCGCGTCGAAACCCGACGACATCAGCACCCGGTTGTTGACGACGTAGTGGTGGGCGAGGGGCAGGTTCTCCGGCAGCGTGTGCGGAAGGGCTTCCGCTCGGCCCAGGACATAGGGGTAGACGGGGTAGCTGCCCGTCCCGCTACATCCCGCTTCAGCCATGCGGTCGAGGAGGTAGCCGGCGACCGCTGCGTCCCGTGGCTGCGTCCGTCCGAAGAAGTGGGCGAACTGCGCCAGGTTGCTGTAGAGCAGCCTGGCAGACTCCCATCCGCCGCTTCGCCGCCACGCCTTGGAGTAGCCGAAGTGCCGGTAACGCCCGTCGCTGAAGCCCAGCGCCATCCTCAGCACGTACTCCGGGGAGATGGCCGCGAACGCCCACTCACCCGGAACAGGACCGATCGCCGACTGCCAGCAGTGCATGAAGGTCCAGTTGGGCGTGGGCAGGTCGTTGAAGCTGTAGTCGGGTCCGGAAGCGACCTCGCCCGCATCTCCTGCCATCACCTTCAGCTTCCTTTCGATGCTGGCGACCACGTTGTTGTCGTAGCCGCGCCCGAGGAGGGCGAGCACCCGTGGGTAGTCGGCAGGGCTCAGGTCCGGGTTGAGGAGCACCAGGGCAGCGTACCAGTACATGGCAGGATAGTAGTAGTAAGGGTCGTGGTCTACCGACCTGGGACCCCTGAGGAGATCCTGAGCGTGCTCGTCGGACGCGTAGCGGAGCAGATCGCGCGCCAGGCCTTCCCGTTCTCCCGGCGGCAGGTCGTTCCACACCCAGTCCAGAGCTGAGAAACAGCCCACCCGCGACTCGACGTGGGAGTTGTAGTCCGTATACCGCAGGTAACGATCCACCGTGGCCCGCAGCAGCCGGCCGATCTTGGCCAAAAGACCCGCGTCCCGCGTTACGCGGTAGACAAGGGCAGCCGGCATCAGCTCGTGTCCCCAGTCTCGCACGGCAGGCTCGTCGGGGAGCGACGCGGCCGCCTGCTCGAGCTTTCGGAGCCCCTCGGCATCGGCCTCGATCCGTGCCTTGACCGCCGGCCAGGTCTCGGCGTTGAAGAAGAGTCGTGGATGGTCCAGTCGAACCCGCGGCGCCACATCCAGCGCCTCCATGAGCGATCTCACCTGGAAACGGAGCACGGGGTCCAAGTCGCCGACGGCGAGCAGTGGGGTCAACTCCTGCTTCGCGGCCTCGTTCCTCCTCTCCTGGGCGTAGGAGCGCGCCACGGCGAACCGGACGGTGGGCGCCCATCCCGGCTGGGATGAGAGAGCCAGCGCTCTGGAGAACTCTTGCCGGGCTTGCTCGTAACGGCCCTCGCGCAACCAGGTCTCCCCGGTGCCCAGCACGGCCTGAGCCTGCTGGTCGGGGTGAGCGCCCGGCAGCGCCAGCACCGCGGCGCACTGCTCACGGATGGCGGCCATGTCTGTCACGTGGACATCCCTGAGGCTGTACTCGGCGATGGCTAGATGGGCATCCGCTCTGTCGGCATCGGCGGTCGCAATCGCCAGCGCACGCTGGAAGTCGGCCCGCGCCGCGCCGAAGTTGAGGGAGCGCAGCGCCCGGTTGCGGTCCAGCTTCCGCTTCCCCGCATCCATGAACTCCCGGAAGCCCCACGGATTGGCGCGCAACTCCTGCGGGCTGGCGACCGCGAGGGCGAAGTCATAGGGGGCACTGAACACGGCCACCGCCAGGACGTGCTCGCCCCGGGTCAGGTTGACCTCGAAGACGTGGTCGCGGCTCGTGATCGGCTTGGTGCCATTCCCGTTCTGGCCGTTCGCCAGGGTGTCGTAGACGGGTTGGCCGTCCACCCACCACTGCATCCACCAGTCAGCGCCGGCACCGATCTGCACGGCCATGTCGCGTGCGACCGTGATGGGAGCCATCAGGTAGGCCTGTTTGCCGCGCTCGGCGCCCCCGAGCTTCCGGCGCAGATCCAGCACGCCATCCTCGGCCTTCAGCTCCCGGGCCGGGCAGGCTCGCCCCTCAATCGTCAGCTCCGCGGGGATGGCCCTCAGCGCCTCCCCGGGCACGAGATCCACCTTACTCGGGAACCCATAGTGCCCCATGCGCCGGGGCCTTGGCGCCGACCCGAACACGGTCCATTCGGTCGGCCAGACCAGGTCCGGCTCCGCCGCCGAGACAGCCGGCGCGACGCACGCGAGCACCAGCATCCAGCTCACTCGTTCTACTCTCATTCTCGCCCTCGCTTTCTGGCGGAGGTCACGCGCGGCGCGAGGCTGACCCAAGGATCTGTCTGAGCGCCTGGGCCGTGTCGGCCGCCAGGTCCTCAACCGTGATTCCGGCCTGAGCGGGTTCCAGCACGTTGATGAAGTCGTCGTAGCCGGCTTCCCGCAGCTCCCGCAGGAAGACCTCCAGGTTGATCTGCCGGTTCTCCCCCAGGGAGACGCGCCGGAAGTAGCGTACGGAGCCGTCGCGCAAGGTGAGCCTGGATGTGCCCGCCACGTCGGTGTCGAACACCTCGACGCTCTGCAAGTAGCAGCCGATGATCCGCCCCCGGAGGGGCGCGAGGAAGCCGGGCTCCCGGGCCACGCCCGCCAGCATGAAGTTGCCCGGCTCGGCGATGGCGCCGACCCGTCTATCCGTCGCCTGGGCCAACGCCTTCGCCGCGGAGCCGACATCCTCGAAGCTCCCGCCGGTGTGGACCTGCGGGCCGATCCGCATGTCGGCGTCCAGAGCCTTCGCCTTGCGGGAAAGCTCCTCCACCGCATCGGACGCCTGAATGACCTTCACGCCGAGCCGGCGGGCGGTGGCGACCACGCGCCCCCAATCGGCCGGCGGAACGGGGGGCGGCACAAGCGAGCACACGGAAAGCCGCGACCACCGCAGAAGCCCGTCGAGCGAGGCCACCCAGTCGTCGTCCATCTCCGGGGGGATCTGCCAGGACCTGAGACCTACCCCGTCATAGCCCGTGCGAGAAGCCAGACTCAGGAACTCCTCGATGGTCGGCCGCGGCGTCATGCCCTCCACGATTCGCGCGGAAAGAGAGATTCTCATGCCTGCAACTCCTCTTCACGCCTGGTCTACGCCGCCAGGGAACGGATGCACGCTCCACTCCCTGGCGGCCATTGGCGTAGACCGCCCCGGCGACGGCGCGCTCGTCAGCGTGCTTCACCGCCCCCGGGCGGCATGGTGCTGAGAACGCGCTCGGCTACCGGGCCATCTGCAAGGCGCACACCGTGCCGTCCTCGCAGCTTGCCACGATCTCCTTCGTCTCCGGCTTCCCATCCAGCTCGCACACGCGCACGCTGTTCACGGCCGCCCCGGCCTGATACCACGCGACGACCTTGCCGCCGCCGTCCACGACCTTCACCGTGCCGTCCTCACAGCCGCAGACGATCTCCGCCCGGCCATCGCCCGTCACGTCGCCAACGGCGATGTCCAGGCACACGTCTCCCAGGTTCACCTGCCACATCGGCTTGCGCTCCGCATCGAACAGGTAGAGCAGGAAGTTCTTTGATGCCACGGCCGTTTCCAGCTTGCCGTCGCCGTTCACGTCGCCCATCGCTACCGCCGTGACGTCGCTCCCCGTTTCGTAGACGGTCGTCTCCTTGCGAAGATCCCAGCCACCTTCTTCGAAGGCCTTCTGCAGCCAGACTTTGCCGAACCTATCCCCCACGGCGATCTCGCCCTTGCCATCGCCGTCCACGTCCGCGCTGGCAACCGCGACCGCCCCGGCATGCCCGGTCCCGCCCGCGGCGCCGATGAACTTGCCCTCGGACGAGAAGATGTGAGTCCAGCCGTAAGTGTTGCCCGCGATGACCTCTTTGCGCCCGTCGCCGTCCAGATCGCACGCCGCGAGGCACGTCATCGAGTGCGGCGCGTGCGATTGCGCGTTCCACAGCAGCTTCCCGGTCTGGTCGTAGGCGTAGACGAAGCCATTGTTGACCCCAACGAGGATCTCGAGGTCCCCGTCACCATTGATGTCGGCGTCCAACACCACCACCGGCTGGCCCTGGCGAGGTGCGCCCAGCCAGACGACCTTCGCCTCCGGAACGACCGACCAGTTGAGCGAGCCGTCGGGCTTCAGAGAGTACACTGCGCTGTCGTTGCAGCACGCCAGGATCTGCCGGCGGTCCTCCGTTACGATCAGGTCGTGGATCAGGTCCGGAAGCGGGTGGCGCCACAGCGCCCGCCCGTCCGAAGCGAGCGCGTGGACCGTGTTGTCAGTGCCCGCCACGAAGACCTCTTGGAGACCATCGCCGTTAACGTCGGCCACGCGCACGGCGTTGGGATGCCGGCTTCCTCCTCCGTCGGCCTGCTGCTCGGCGCCGCTGGCCCGGTAGTCCCATAGCTTCCGGAGCCCCTCGCCCGCGCCAGCGCGCGGCTTCTCGGCCGCTGCACCGGGCGCTCCCACGCGGGTGCGCGCCGCCTGCAGCTCTCGGGCGATCCCTTGCAGGGCCTGAACGGACACGGGGCGCAGCTTCAGGGCGTGCGTGCCCGGCTCCAGGCGCTCCGTCTTCTCTCCCTGCGCCGTCGCAACGGAAACCTGCGCCGCCTTCCCAACCTTCACAACCGCTTCGCCCGTGCGCAGGTTGGCTTGAACGCTCACCGGCACGTCGGATGACAGGAGCGGCCCGCCTGCCTCGACGCGCGTGGCTCCCGCCACCGTCAGCGTATCGCCCAGGAGGTGGAACGCGGCGCCTTCGATGGCGAGACTCGGGATGGCGTCGCTCCTGCGGATCCCCGCGAGCGCCAGATTCCCGTCGTCTTCCACCAGGTAGGTGGTGGTGTTCCCCACGCGGTAGGCCTCTACGTGCTGCTGCGCTCCGGCATCGGGCGTGCTGTAGAAGAGATTGGCGAACTGGTAGCTCTCGCCCGGGCGCATGTCTCTGCTCACGTACTCAACCAGGCGCCGCGCTTTGTCAATGGGGAACGGCGGGTCGTTCAGGTTCAGCCCCATCGAGGCTTTCTGGGTCAACCTCGCATCCGAGCACGCGATCAGGTTGAACCGCCCCGGCGGGTTCTCGCTCACCCAGCGGCGCCCCTGCAGGTCCGCCTTCCCCAACGTCCGCCAGATGCACTGGAACGTGTAGTTGGCCGGCTCCCGGGCCTGCAGATCATCCACGACCAGGAAGTAGCGCGACTTGCGCCAGATCACGCACCGGCTCCAATCCACGCCGCTGTAGTCGTTCAGGCGCGACACGAACAGGCCGATGCTCTGGAAGTCGGCCTGAGCGCGCACCTGGGCGATCTCGGGGATCCCGCGCGTCATCCCGTCCTTGAGCACGATGACCGTGTTGTGCTCGCTCGGCTGCGCGATCATGTAGCCATCGTCGTAGAGCATCGTGTTGCGCTTGTCACTGTAGTTGACGATCGCGTTGGCATGGGGATGGGAGTGTTTGCCGTACCCGAAGCCGCTCATGCAGAGGTACTGGTCCTCCGGGTCGAAGGTCGCGCGGAAGCTCGCCTTGTCGTAGCATTCCTCAATCGGGAACTGATGTGTCTCCTCGTAGGATCGGCCGAGGTACTTCGCGGCTTCGCGACGCTGGTAGATCCACTCCGCCAACGGGGCCACGGCGATGCCGAGGAGGTCATCGGGCCGCTTTCGCGGCAGCACCTCGGGCGGCACCCAGCCCATGAGTCCCTGCCCGCGAGGCCTCCAGAACCCCCCCGGGGCGGTGCTCGTCGGTTCCTGCACGAAGTGATCCCACCACCAGAGGTAGCGCCCGTCCTTGTAGAGCCATCCGGCCAGCGGGCAGAACTCCGGAGGAGTTGGCGCGTCCTTCAGGAGCACACCCGGGCACTCACCGATCCCGGCCTGCTTACCCAGGTTGTTCGTGATGAGCATGTAGTAGTCGGTCATCTTCCTCAGATTGCCGTTCTCTACGTAGCGCCAATCAGGGCGCTGCAAAGCCCACCGGAAACAGCGGGTCACTGTCACCTGTCCGTAGGACGGGGAGTCCTCCGGGATCCTCCAGTTGACCATGTCCGGCTCGTACAACGTGTCAATGTTGCCCAGGAGCCGCTTGCCCAACTCCAGCTCCGGGTAGGAGCGCGAGAAGTAGAGGCCCGCGAAAGAAGCCGCTGTTGTCGCGCTGTTGCTGCCCAGCGACTGCGTCAGCGGCTCCTGCACCTTCTTCGCCTCGTCCAGGCGGGCGGCGAACTGGTAGAGGAGGTTGGTGACCTCCAGTCGCTCCTCGTCGGTGAAGGCAGGGCTCTCCTCGATGCAGTCGAACGTGGTGAAGATGTACTTGCAGGGAGCAGTCCCAACCACGCTGCCCTGCATTCTCTGCAGTTCGTCCATCTTCCTCAGGGCCTGCACGAAGAGCTTCGCCCACACGGCCTCGCCGCCGGTGAAGTAGTTGTTCAAGCAGGTGGACATCATGATGTAGGTGTCACCCTGCACTTTGGTCTTCCTGATACGGTCCTCCACTGCGGCCGGCGGAAGTTGCGGCCACCGGTCAGTGGGAGGCGCGTACTTGCTGCCGTCCTTCACCACCTCGATCATGGAGCCGATGGATCCCCCCGCGTTCTCTGCCAACACCTGAATCAACCGGTCTACCGCCGCCTGGCATCCCTCCAGGGTGGTGCTCCCCAGGCAGACCACGTTCTTCCCGTTCAGCCACGGGTTGTGAACCGTGCGGATCTCGTAGCTCTTCTCCCCTCCCGGCCAGTTGTAGTCGCACTGCACGTACTCGCGCAGGTACAGGTCCTCCGCCACCTTGTTGTTGTGGAAAACCCCCAGGGCGATGAGGTTCTCGGTTGGCGGCATCTGCCGCGCCACCTCGCTCGCCGGCCGGAAGGGAGGCGCGACGCCAAAGGCATTCTGGATGGCCGCTGCCAGCTTCTGCGCCAGCGGGCCATAGGCGGCGTCATCGGGAACCGCTATCACGCACGCGGCTTGCCCTCGCGCCACCAGCGGCGTCTCTATGTACAGGCGCTTCAGTTGAGTGATCTTTACGTTCTCCATCGCAGGGCCCACCTCGTTGGCAGCGCCGTAAGCGCCGGCAGCGCCCATCAGCAGAATCGCCAGAAGTGTCAGGTCTCTCATCGTGCTTCTCCCGCGGACCGATTGCTCGGGCGGGGTGCCGTGCTCCTCCCCTCTCGGGTGGGAGCGCGGCACCCTCTCGTCCGCGCCCGTCACTGCCCCGCGCGGCGACCCCGACGCCGCAGAAAAGAGCGCACCCGCCTACCGGGCCACCTGCAGCGCGCACACCGTGCCGTTCTCGCAGCTCGCCACGATCTCCTTCGTCTCCGGCTTCCCATCCAGCTCGCACACGCGCACGCTGTTCACCGGGGCCGCTGCCTGATACCACGCGACGACCTTCCCCCCGCCGTCCACGACCTTCACCGTACCGTCCTCGCAGCCGCAGACGACCTGTGCCCGGCCGTCACCCATCACGTCGCCAACGGCGATGTCCAGGCACACGTCTCCCAGGTTCACCTGCCACATCGGCTTGCGCTCCGCATCGAACAGGTAGAGCAGGAAGTTCTT
>JACQGM010000108.1 GCA_016199585.1 Armatimonadota bacterium | reverse complement strand
GTGGCACGGGCCGGCGCGGGGGGGTGGCCGTCGGCGGCGCCATGTTGGCTGCCATCGCCATGGCGGTGGTGATGGTGCAGGCCGCGCACCTCCTCGCCCCCCTGGGCGTGCTGCGCCGGGGGATCCGCGTGGGGGTGCTGGTCGCCGCGGCGCTCGTCGGATTGCTCTCCGTCGTGATCGGCGGGCGGCGGAGAGAGTAGTATGGGGGTGTGGGAGTGTGGGAGTGTGGGAGTGTCTGCCGCTCGCGTGCGGGGCGCGGCGGCTCCTCGGGATGGGGGTAGTCACGAATGACCACGGTGGACAGGAACCACAGGCTGGGGTTGTCCGAGCTGCAAGAGATGGCTGAGAAGACGTTCTGCGACCTGGTCAAGGCGGTGGTGGGTGTCGAGAGGGAGATCATGGTCGTGGATGCGGATCTCCACGCCGACCAGGAGGCCTACCTGCTCGAAGAGGGGTCGGACCAGAACGACCTCTGGGGAAGTTTGGTTGGCGCGGCCAACTGCCGAGTGCGGAATGGGGCGTTGGCAGGCAGGGCTTGGTAGTGCAGACGTGAGGAAGTAGATGACGTAGCGGCTCTCGAACTCCGGGATAATAGACCAACCGGAAAGGAAGCCGCTACGTCATGCATGCGTTACTCTCTGAGCGGCCGTCTGTCAATCAGCAGGCGCTCCCTGACACTCAGATCGTCACCCACCCGGAACAGACCGCGGAACCCCGCTCCCCGTCTCATACGGATTGTGTCCGTTTCGATCCGGTTCGCGGTAGGGGCGAAGCATTCGCGAGGCGCCGCCGCTGGATGCCCGGATCCTGTGCGCGAATGCTTCGCCCCTACGAAGGTCGCATCCAACACAATCCGCATCGGTGAATAAAACCCAACCGTCGTCGTCCTCGTCGGCCTCGTCCTCGGAGCCCCGGCGAGCCGAGGACGACCACGAGGCCGACGACGAGGACGATTCGTCTCGTTTCTGACTGAAGACGCTATGAGAGGTTGTTCCACGGCGTGAGTCCTCGGGAAGACGCGACGATGAACGGATAGCGCTCCGCCGCTCCCCCGGGTTTGCGCCCCAGCCCGGAAGGGAAACTCCCGCACGGAAAGGTGGTGGCGCCATGACGTTCCGGCTGGGCCGCATCTGGGGGCTGCCGATTGAGATTGATGCTACCTGGTTCATCATCTTCGCCTTGGTGACCTGGAGCCTGTCGGCAGGCTATTTCCCGCGCCTCTTCCCCGAGCAGCCGGCCACGCTGAACTGGCTGCTGGGAGCGGTCGCAGCGCTGCTCCTCTTCGCCAGCGTGCTGGTGCACGAGCTGGCGCACTCCTATGTCGCCATGCGCAACGGCCTGGATATCGGCGGCATCACCCTCTTCCTCTTCGGCGGCGTCAGCAAGATGACGCAGGAGCCGGGCACGCCGGACCTGGAGTTGAAGATGGCGGCGGCGGGGCCGGCCACCAGTGTCCTCCTCGGCGGCCTCTTCTGGGTGATTGCTCAGGGCCTGTTGGCTGCCGACGCGCCGGTGCAGATCGCGGCGGTCGCCGGGTATCTGGCGTTCATCAACGTCATCCTGGCGGTCTTCAACCTGGTTCCAGGGTTCCCGCTCGATGGCGGGCGAGTGCTGCGCGCCCTGCTCTGGCGAGCCACGGGCAGCCTGGAGCGCGCCACCCGCTACGCCTCCTACGGCGGCCAGGGCTTCGGCTACCTGCTGATGTTCCTGGGCTTCCTCTGGGTGTTGAGCGGCGCGCTCGTCGCCGGGGTCTGGTTCATCATCATCGGCTGGTTCCTGGCCGGCGCCGCCCAGAGCGCCTACCAGCAAGTGATTGTGCGCCGTGCCCTCTCCGGCGTGCCGGTCGAGCGGATCATGCAGCGCGACGTGCCCCGCGTCGCCTGCGATACTCCCCTGCGCGACCTGGTGGACGAGTACTTCATGCGCTACGACTATAGCGCCTATCCGGTGGTGGAGGGCGAGGATCTGGTCGGGATAGTGACGGTGGACGACGTGCGCGAGGTGCCGCGCGAGGAGTGGGCTGGCACGGCGGTGAGGCAGGTGGTGCGCCCGCCGGACGAGCACCGGCTGATTGACGAGAAGGACGACGCCTGGGACGCCCTGATGCAGATGGCGCAGCTCGGCGCCCGGCGGCTGCTGGTGGTTCACGATGGACACCTGGAGGGCATCGTCTCTCGCGACAGCGTCCTGCAGGTCGTCCGGCACAAGATGCAGTTTGAGCAAGGAGGCGACACGCCATGGCAGAGGAGCGCGTGAAGGGCGAGCATCCCCGTTACCGGGGCACTCCCGAGGAGGCGGCCGCGGCCACGGGCATCGCGCCGCCACCGCCGCCCCGCCCCGCCGACGACGGCCCCGTGCCCCGCGAGAGCGGCGGCGGCCCCGGCCTCACCGACCAGCCGCCCGAGGAGGAGAGCGCGCTCGGCGGCTGCGAGTACGTCGAGAAGTGCCCCGAAGAGGAGCACTGAGGGCAAGGTGCGAACAGAGAGGGCATGCCTGCGGACGACCCACACCATCTCGGACACCGGCAGCGCCTGCGCGAGCGATTCCTCAAGGCCGGCCTGGAGGGGCTCGCCGACTACGAAGTCGTTGAGCTGGTCTTGACGCTCGCCATTCCGCGCGCCGACGTGAAGGCCCCGGCGAAGCGCCTCCTGGCGCGCTTCGGCAGCCTGCGCGCCGTTCTCGACGCCTCCTCCGAGGAGCTGCAGCAGATCCCCGGCATCGGACCGGTCACGCCGGCCGCCCTTCGCCTCATCCGCGAGGTGGCGCACCTCTACCTGCGCCAGGGACAGGAGGAGCGTGAGATCGCCGATCCGGCGGCGCTGGCGGAGTACTGGCAGGCGCGCATCGGCGGCCTCCCCCACGAGGTGTTCCAGGTCGCCTACCTCGACTCCGGGCGCCGGTTGGTGCGCGGCGGCATCGAGACGCTCGAGGAGGGCACGGTGGACTGGGCGGCGGTCTATCCGCGCCGTCTCATCGAAAGCGCCCTGAAGCGGGGCGCAGCCGCCCTGGTGCTGGCGCACAACCACCCCAGCGGCGACGTGCAGCCGAGCGATCAGGATCGGGCGCTGACCCGCGCCCTCGCCCTCGCCGCCTCCTCCGTGCAGATTGAGGTGCTGGAACACCTGATCGTCACCCGCACCCGCGTGTTCAGCTTCCGCAAGGCCGGCCTTCTGTAGGGCGCGGGTTCCGCCCCGCGCCGGGCGGTGGGCCAATCCGACGGGGTCCGGGTTCCGCCCCGCGCGGGTTTCTCCGCTACATCCTCTCCCGAACGGCCAGCCGGTTGTCCACGGCCTTCACGCCTGCCACCCGACCGGCCATCTCGCCGGCGCGCTCGCAATCCCCTTCGCTGCCCACCTCGCCGGAGAGGCCCACGCGGCCGTCCGTCTCTACGGCCACGTCGATGCTGTAGGGGTAGAAGTCGTCGGCATCGTCCAGGGCATCGGTGACCCGGTTCTTCAGGTCCACCCAGTCGGTATCGATCCCCGAGGCGACGTCGAGCTCGCTGACGACCTCCTTCACGCCCCCGGCGCGACTGGCGGCGCGGACGGCCGCCTCCTCTTCCGAGGCGCTGTCCACGCGGCCGACGAGGTGAGCCGTGCTGTCGAGCACGGTCACGCCCACTTTGCTGGTATCAACGGAGGGGTCGTCCTCCAGCGTCTGCCCGACCGCGTCGCTGATTTCGCGGTCGGTGCGGCCGCGCGGATCCTCCACCGTGAGGGTGTTATCCACCCGGCGCACGCCCGGCACGCCGCCGGCCGCCTCGCCCGCCGCCAGCTTCGCCTCCAGATCGCCGACGATGCCCTCCAGGCGGACCACCCCGTTGCGCACTTGAACCTTCATGTCGAAGACGTTCGCCTTCGGGTCAAAGCCGATCGCCTGCTCGACCTGGCGCTCGATCGCGTCGTCCGTCAAGCTCGCCATGTCTGCCTCCTGAGTTTCCGTGCTACCTCCAGGACTCCTCGGCCGCGCGCTCGAAGTGGTCGTAAGCCGTCTCCAGGCCACTCAACACCTCCGCGGTCGTCTCGAAGAGCGCCTCGGCCCGGGGGTCGTCCACGCGGTCAATGTCCTCGCGAACGCGGTCGCGGACCTCGCGCAGCATCTCCTTGATCCGCGCCGCGTGGTAGCGGGGGTCGCTCATCTGTCTCGTCTCGGTCATCTCGGCACGCTCCCTTCCGGGCCGGCAGCGGAGTCCCTTCCCGGAGTGCGGGGCGGCGAAACGAGGCGTGTGGGGGTGTGGGGGCGTGGGGATGTGGATGTATGGAGATATGGGCGTAGGGGGTGTGAAAGAGCGGGAGCGCGACCCCCACAACCCCACACCCCCTCAGGCCAGCCGCACTTCCCTCCCCGTCTCCTGCGACTCGTAGATCGCGTCAATGATCCGGGCGACCGTCAGCCCCTGCTCGCCGGTGACGAGCGGCTCGGTATCGTTGACGATGGCCTCGATGAAGGCGGCGATCTCGGCATGGTGCGATTGCACCTGCTGCACGGTGGTGATCTGCGAAACCGTGAGCGCCCCGGCTTCCTCGCGGAAGAGCGTCGGCGGCGAGAGCGTGGCGCCGCCCTCGGTGCCGAGGAGCTGGGTGTTCATCACGTCCTTCTCGATGTTGGCGCAGAAGCTCGACTCCAGCACCAGCGCCGCGCCGTTGGCGAACTTCACCAGACCGACCGCGAAGTCCTCGACGGTGAAAACCTTCGGGTCCCACTGGCCCATCAGGCCGAGCACGCCCTCGCGGGTTCCAAAGCGGGCGGTGCTCATCCCGGAGACCGAGACCGGCTTCGGGTGGCCCATCAGGTGGATGGTCAGGTCGAGGATGTGGACGCCGATGTCAATGAGGGGCCCGCCGCCCTGCTTGTCCTTCTGGGTGAAGACGCCCCAGCCGGGGATGCCGCGGCGGCGCAGCGCCTGGGCGCGCGCGTAGTAGACTTCGCCGAGGGCTCCCTGGTCAATGAAACGCTTGAGCGCCGTCGCATTGCCGCTGAAACGCTGGCAGTAGCCGATCTGCAGCTTCACCCCGTTCGCCCGGCACACCTGGACCATCTCGCGGCCCTCGCGGGCGTTCAGCGCGATCGGCTTCTCGCACAGGATGTGCTTGCCCGCCTTTGCCGCGGCGATCGTGGCGTCTTTATGGGCGTAATTGGGGGTACACACGCTCACCGCCTGGATCTCCGGCATCTTCAGCAGATCCTCGTAGTCGGTGAACTGGTGCGGGATCTTGAACTGGGTGGCGGCCGTCTCGGCGGCGGCGGGGTTGATGTCGGCCACGGCGAGCACTTCCACGTTGGGCAGCTTCTGGTAGCCGGGAATGTGTACTTGTTGGGCGATGGCGCCGCTGCCGATGATGCCCACGCCGATCTTCTTGCTCATGAAAGCATGTCTCCTTCTGGCAGGGGAACTGCGCGCATGACACGGATGGTAGGAGCCCGACCCACCGTTGCCGGCTTCCGCGCCCTGCCGGGTCCGTCTCATGCGGGTGGGATCTCTCTTCGTTGACCCGAGTGAAGGTTCGCCTGCCAGCGGCAGGATCCTTCTCGGTGGGTTGGGGCGTTGGGCCGGCGCCCGGCGCTGCGCAGCATGGTTCGGCTGGCCAGGCCGGGCGGAGCGTTGATGGGGCATTCGGAGAAGGAGATCGCTTGGGATGCTCGTAGTCTTTGGTGGGCTGGAGGGCAGCATGGCGATACAAGCGGGGAACTTCTGGAGTACGAACTACTACAACAACCCGCCGCTGACGGACGAGATGGTTCGTGTCGCCGAGCAGCGGCTGGGAGTTCGGCTGCCGGCGGAGTACGTTGACCTGTTACGGCGCCAGAACGGGGGATACACGAAACGCTTCGCTTATCCGATGGCGCGCCCTACCTCGTGGGCCGAAGACCACGTGCCACTCGAGGAGCTGTTCGGTATCAACGTGGATGCGGAGCTGGGCGGGCATAATATCCTCGACACCGGCTACATGACCGAGGAATGGGGCTTACCAGACCGCCAGGTACTCCTCGCCGGCGATGGGCACTGGTGGATCACGCTGGACTACCGGAGAGGCAGCGTGCCAACCGTCACGTGGCTCGATGTCGAGTGCGACGAAGACTTCCCCCTCGCCCCGTCGTTTGCCGAGTTCCTCGCGGAGCTGAGGCCATTGGCTGACTTCGAGTAGATGGAGTCGCTGCCCAATCAGGAGTGTTCTGGAGATCTTGCCCTCACGGGTGGACAGATGCCTTGGTGGGCGCCCGCCCGGCAGACAGCGCCCGCTACGAATCCGTCTCCGGCTCCGCTCCCAGCGCCCGGAATGCCTCCCAGACGCGCCGCCAGGACGTGCGCCACTCGTAGGCCGCCGCGTGCGGCCCCCGAGGGAGGGTCACGATGGTGGCCTCCCCCTCGCCGGCGCGGCGGATCGCCTCGATGATGCGTGCCTTCACCGCCGCGTCGCGCTCTTCCCAATCGGCCGCCGCCGTGTTGATGCGCGCTAGCAGGTACGACCGTTCTCTTTCCAAGCCTCTTCTCCTCGGGGTCCCCGGGGACGCGGTGTCTCACGGGGCTTGCCCTGCGGACTTGGATGCAGGTGCGACCGGCGGCGATTCCCGCCGCTCCGGCCGGGCGCCATGGGAGCGGCGGAGGGACCCGTTCGTGGCGGGGGCCGGCCGCGCTCCGCGGGCAAGCGATCCCGGTTGACCCGGTCCGCCCCACGTGGTATGATGAGAGTGCAACACACCAAGTCGTTGTGAACATTTCTCCCGGACATCCGTCTACTCAACTGGCCAGCGCGGGCGACCGTGGCCCGAAAAGGGGGTCTGTGTGGAAGTGGCCGATCTGCTTCTGGTAGAGCGCTGCAAACAGGACGACACTGACGCCTACGAGGTGCTGGTTGACCGCTACCGCAACAAGATCCTCAACTACGTCGCCCGCTTCTCCGGCGCTGCCGACGCCGAGGATCTGACGCAGGAGGTCTTCATCAAGGCCTACCTCGCCATCCGTAAGTTCCAGGGCAAGTCCAGCTTTCAGACCTGGCTCTACCGGATCGCGAACAACGTGTGTGTAGACCGCTACCGCCGCTCGAGCCGCGACCGGATCGCGTATTCGCTGGACGACCCCGTGGAGACTGAGGATGGTGAGGTGGCGCGTGAGATCCCGGACTGGTCGGGCGACCCGGAGGGAGTGGCACAGAGCCGCGAGCTCCAGGCGCTGGTGCAGCAGACGCTGCTCACCTTGTCCGACAAACTACGCTCGGTGGTCATCCTTCATGATCTGGAGGGGATGCCCTACGATGAGATCGCCGAGACGCTTCAGATACCGGTCGGTACGGTCAAGTCGCGTCTGTTCAACGCCCGGATGGAGCTGCGCAACAAGCTGCGGCCCTATGTGGAGGGTCAAGGTTGAGTGAGGGCGTGTTCAAGTCGCTGTTTGGTGGGGCTTGGGGACAGCGGCTTGCGCACGGGAGGTTCGGTGATGCACTGTGGCAAGGTACGCAAGCTGCTGGCGGATTACGCCGATGAGACCCTGAGCATGCGAGCCGAGGAGCAGGTGCGGCGGCACATGGAGGGCTGTCGGCGTTGCGCAGGGCTGGCGGAGGGGCTGGCGCGGACGGCGGCGTTGGTGCGGGTGCTGCCGCGCCTGGAGACATCGCCGGAGTTCGTGCGCAACCTGCGCCGGCACCTGCCGGTGGCAGTGGCGCTCTCGCGCCGGACGCCGGAGCCGGCCGGCGTCCGCGGATGGCTCTCCCGGCACACGCCCCGGGGCCGGCAGCACTACGGTCTGGTGCTGGCGCCCCTGGCGCTGGCCGTCGCGCTGCTGGTCTACGCCTGGAGCATCCGAACCGCGCCGCTGGTGACCGCTTCGGAGCCGGTGATCTCGGAGACGGCCTACCTGGCCGCCGTCGCCCGCGAGCACGCGCTCTACGCCAGCGAACACCCCCTCATGGATACGTCCGCAGCCAATCTGTCGGTGACGCTCGTCAGTGCCCGGAAGGACCGATAGGTGGGAGATGTCGGCATGAGAACGAGACGAGGCGCCGGCCTGCTGGGGATCCTCCTCACGATGAGCCTCCTCGCGGCCGGTGGAGAGGGGCACGCGGCCATTGACCTGAGCCTGCTCTTCGAGCACGTCGCGGGGAGAGTCCCGAGCCCGGAGGCGATCATCCAGCACCTGGTGGACCGCGGGCGCGAGGCCGAGTTCACCGGCGAGCAGGAGACGACCCTCTTTGGCCCCCCCTTCCGGGTCAGCCGCCAGGAGGTGGTTCAGAAGAGCGGCCGCCGCCGGCTCACCTACCTCTCGCCGCCGGAGCTCAAGGGGAAGCAGGTCTATAGCGAGGGGCGGCGCTCGCTCCTCAGCGGCGGCGTGGACGTGCCCGACATCGGTCTGGGTGAGGATCTCGGCTCGCTCGTGAAGAGCGTTCGGGGCACGGATGAGATCGCCGGCCGCCTCGCCTACGTCATCGAGGTTCGTGCCCCCTCGCGCGGGGGCGCCTCCCGCCGGATCTGGGTGGACGCCGATCACTGGGTGCCGCTGCGCTGGGAGGACCGCGATGCCTCCGGCGACCTCGTCTCGAAGACGACCTACACCCGCATCCGCTTTGGACGCGACGTGCCGAATGTGGTGCCTCCCAGGGCGTTCACCGGCCGCTCTCACGAGCTGGAGCTGCGCTCGGCCGGAGGGATCAGCCTCGAGGAGGTAGCCCGACAGGTCCGCTTCCGCGTCCGCAAGCCCGAGCACCTGCCTACCGGCTACCGCTATCACACGGCGACCATCAAGACGATGGGCACGGGCAGGCGAGCCGTGAACGCAGTGACGACCACCTACACCAACGACTTGGGCGTGATCACGCTCTCGCAGGCTCCGGCGCGGGCGATCCGGGGCGCGCCGAAGCCGGGCGCGCGCCGCCAGACGTCGATCGGCACAGTGTGGGTGGAGGATGACTTCCACTTCGTGCTCGCAGCCACTCCGCCTCTGCCGCGCGAGGAGATGGAGCGGATCGCGGCGTCGGTGCGATAGCCAGGCCGTCGTCTACCGGTCGGCCGGCGCGCGGGAGCCCCCCGAGCGCCGCTCACGGCACCCGCACGGTCCCTTCCCGGTAGTAGCGGGTGATCGCCTCGCGAAGATAGCCGCCATCGTCGTCGGCGTGACGCGAGACGCGCGTGTTGCCGCCGATGGGCGGAGGATTGGTGACCCCGTCGCGCCGCGCGTCGGTGAAGTGAGTGGCGCTCCCCGTGCCCGCCCCGAAGAGGAAGGCGACCACGCCCGCGGCGGCCCAATCGGCGATGTTACCCCGGTACTCCAGGAAGTACTGCGCCCGGTTGTCCTGGTAGTGCCCCTCGGTGTTGTTCAGCGCGCGGTAGAAGGTGTTCCCCACCGGGATCTGCCAGACCACCACCCGCAGATCCATGCCCGTAGAGACGGCGTCAATCCATTGGCGGTAGCGCGCGAAGTTCGGGTAGGCGCGGTCGGCCGGATCCCACCAGTGAGCCGGCGACGCGCCGCGGTGGCGGTCCTTCCAGGCGGAATCGCGGTCGGAGGGGTCCACGAAGACCAGGTTCCAGCCGGGGCCGAAACCGCGGAGGAAGCGGGCGGTGCGCTCCCCGAGCGCGCGCGCGTTCACGCCGCGGTCGCGGCTGCTGCCGATGTCCACGCCGGTGGCCCAGTGCGAGGCGTGGATGCCGAGGAAGACGCCGCGGCCATACCGGTTCCGCAGGCGCAGCAGCGCCCGTCCGAAGCCCTCGGCGGTATTCGGCAGGTCTTGCAGCTCGGGCACGCCGCTGGAGGCGACGACCGCCGGCACCTGGCGCGCGCTCCCCCGGCCCCCGCGGGCATACTCCTTCTGCAGGTAGCCGAAGAGGTCCGGCTCCACGTGTACGATGGCGCCGCCCGCCGCGCTCGCCCGCTGCATGAGAAGCTTGAAGTCCTGGTAGTAGGCGCGCATCGTCTCCCGGTTGTTCAGGTTGCTGTAGACACGCGCGGCTTCGCTGCCGCCGCGCGCCGGCCGCGACTGGAGCAGCATGTAGTAGGGGAAGACCGCCACCATCCCCGGGCGCTGGCTCGCGCGGACGTAGTTGGTGACGAACGCGCCGTTCGCGTTCCAGGTGGCCCAGCCCTTCCCGGTGTTCACGCCCCCGGCCAGGTACTGGTAGCGCAGCGCCACCGGCACGCCCGACTGCTCCAGCCACCCGATCTCCTCCGGGCTGCTGGCCAGCCCGAACGCTACGTGGCCCGGCAGGATGCGCGGCACCCCCCCGCCGCGCGCCGCGGCGGGCCCGGCCGCCAGGGCCAGCACCAGGATGATGTAGATCATTCGTCGCATCGCAGAGACCCCCGTCCTTGAGGATACCCACTTGCGCCGGCTGCTACGTCGCGCCCGCCGCCCGAGCAGGAGAGGGTGAAGAGGGGATCTCAAACGCTGCCAGGATCACCGGGCGCCCTTGGAGAAGATCACGAAGGTTGGGCGCGAAGGCGACGCCCGGCGCGCGTCGTTCGTGCGGCCCGGCAAGTAACCGGAGACGATGGGGGAAGCGATGATCGGTCTGGCGCAATCACGCCTCGGTATGGCGGCCCTTCTTGGATCCGCCGGCATTCTCCTTGGCTGCCTGGCGTCCGCGGCCGGGGCGGCTACGGGCGGCCCGGGGGGGTGGCTCAACGTCCGGGATCTCGGCGCCTCGGGATCGGAGTTCGAGACCGCGGCGACGACGACGGCCGCCTCAAAGGAGATCACGGTCAAGGATGTGGGCGATTTCCAGGTGGGGCAGGGGGTGATCCTCTCCGGCTGCCACATCCACTACCCGGGCCGGTTCCTCTGGAGCGACGCGCACAGCCGGAAGCCGCTGGAGGACGCCGTGGAGATCCGCGGCTACGACGGCAGCGGGAGCGACTGGATGGTCTTCATCCTGGACGTGGACGGCGCGGCCCCTGCGTCCTTCCGCTGGAGCGACGACGTCGCCCGCACCTGGAAGGCCTCCCGCGTGCCGATCACCGGCGAGTGGCAGCTCCTCAGCCACGGGGTGGAGGTGCGCTTCTCCCGGCGCGACTGGAAGCCGGGCGACATGGTCACCTTCTACGCGCGCAACTCCCTCCACACGACGATTGAGCGGATCCAGGGGAACGTCATCACCCTGAAGGACGCCCCCAACCGCACCGGCGACGCCGGCATCGTGTGGCACGAGGAGAGCGCGGCGATCCAGGCGGTGATTGACCGCGCGGCGCAGGAGAAGAAGAACGTCTTCTTCCCCGCCGGCCACTACCGCCTCGCTCGCGGCATCGACGTCTCCAGGGCGTCGGGGATCACGCTGGAGGGCGCCGACGGGGTCAACACGCTCCTCGACATCTCCTGCCCCGTGGGTCCCACGGAGGTGAGCCAGACTAAGGGCGCCGCGCGAGGGGGCGTCACCGTCTTCACGCTCAACGGCGGCACGGAGGTGACCCTCCGCAACTTCCGCATGGTGGGGCACTCCGGGCTGGCCGAGAAGGCGGGCACCGTTACCAATCCGGCGTACTCCATCTGGGGGATGCACATCAAGCCGTGCAACGCGGTGAGCATCCACGGCACCGAGCGCGTGCTGGTCGAGAACGTCCATGCCAGCCGCATGTCCACCGAGTGCTTCTTCGCCCTGGGGGGCGGCCGCAGGGGGGCTGAGGAGCCGCGCAGCTATACGAAATCAGTGACCTATCTCCGCTGCTCCGTGAGCGACTGCGGGTTCAACGCGTTCAACAACAACGACATCTCCGAGAGCACCAGCATCCTCTACTGCCGTGTTGAGAACATCGGCAACTGCTTCTGGGAGGGGCCGGGCCGCTTCATCCGCATCATCGGCAACTACGCCCGCAACGCCGGGGTCTGCGCCGCCGGCAACTACTTCTTCCGCGACGAGCACCTTCTCGACCTGGGCGTGGCGCAGACGATCATCAGTGACAACGTCTTCGAGGGCGTCAGCCCCAACCGGGCGGCGATCCACGTCGGGCACAACGCGCAGCAGGTGATCATCGCCAACAACCTCTTCATCAACTACGGCAGCACCGGCGTCCACCTGGACCGCCAAGACAAGAGCGACTTCTACGTGCCGGGGCGCCGGGTGAAGTCCACCTTCCCGGCGGGTCAGGTCATCGTCGCCAACAACATCATGGACCTGACCTACAACGAGCCGAAGGCGCGCCCGTGCACCGGCATTGACATCGGCCTCTCGGATGTGATCGTCAGCGGCAACCAGGTCTACGTGCGCGGCGGCCCCGACCCGCAGGTGACCGGCATCTGCGTGCGCGAGCCGGCCATCAATGTGAACGTGCATGACAACCTGGTGCGCAACTGCGGCGCGGGGATCACCACCGGGCGGGTGGAGGCCCGGGTGGGCCAGGTGGTGGACGACCGAACGTTCGTGCGACGGGGACGGGACTTGCCCCAGGGAGGGCGCGACTCCCATCTCTACCGGGGTTGGAGCCTGGCCTGGCTGGGCGAGCAGGGGCCGGTTGCGCTCTCGACCATCGAGCGGTTCGATCCCGTCGCGCTCACGTTCCGCCTCCGCGATCCTCGCCCGATGATGGAGGGCGACCGGTTCGAGGTCTTCCCGCCCTCGGCGAGCTGGAGCATCCACGACAACACCATCACCGGCTGCCTCCATCCGGTGACGCTCGATTGCTACGGCAGCGATACGTCGCTGTTCCAGGGGAACATCGTCGAGCGGGGCGGCGCCACGGGCGTCTCGGCGGCGGTGGTGGTTGCGGGCCGCTTCCAGCTCCTCGGCAACAGCATCAGCGGGTTCGATGAGAAGGGCGCCGCCGGCCTGGCGCTGGCTCCGGACCGGTTCGGGAAGGCTCCCGTCCGCACCTGCCGCGGCAACACGCTGGAGCGGTGCTCGCGGGCCGTGGACGAGCGGCGGAAGGGCCTGTGGAAGGCGGCCGCGCCGGAGGGCAACCGGTTCATCGAGTGCGGCAGCCGGCCGGGACGGTAGCGGTTGGTGCCACCCGGTATCAAACCGGGTGGCACCTCGGGAACGCTTACGTTGACGCCTATGCCCCGGCCGCAGCCTCGCCGGGGAGCAGCGCCGGGAAGGAAACCCGGTGCTGCCGGCGTAACAGGAGGGTGTGACACCGAGCGGGTTGTGGGGCAGAGTACCTGCCGCCGGCGAGGCTGCTCGACCGTTCCCTGTCTTCGATCGCTTCGGGAGCGCGTGATGAACTTCGGCATCATCGGTTTCGGTCATGTGGTGGAAAGCTACGCCTGTGCCGGGATCGCCGGCGCGGGCGGGCGGGTAGTGGCCCTGAGCGTGCGTACTCGCGGGCGCGCCGCGGAGCTGGCCCGGCGTCATGGCGTCCCTCGGGGATACGAGGAGTCGGAGGCACTGGTGGCGGATCCGGCAGTGGAGGCCGTGTTGGTGGCCTCGCCGAGTCCCTACCACGCGCGGCACGTGGCGCTGGCGGCGCGCGCCGGCAAGCACGTGCTGTGCGAGAAGCCGCTGGCGCTCTCCAGCGGCGACGCCCAGGCGATGGCGGCGGTCTGCCACGCCGCGGGCGTGCAGCTCCACGTCGCGCGTCCCTGGGTGTTCGCGCCGCTGGCCGGCGGGTTTCGCGATGCGCTGGCGGACCTCGGGGCGCTGGGGCGCGTGGAGGTCGTGCTGGAGAAGCGCGCCGAGTTCCCGCCGGACCAATGGCGCCGCCAGCCGGGCGGCGGCGGCGACGTGCTCTTCGAGCTGGCGCCGCATTGCATTGACATGGTTCGCGCCTTCGTCGGCGAGATCGAGGGTGTGGCGGGGGCGACCGGGCGCGACCTGCGCGGCTGGGGGATATTGGACACCGCCACGGCGCTGATCACCGCCGGGGGCGTGTCCTGCTCGATCCACGTCAGTTTCGCCATCAACTCGTGGCGCGGCATCCGGGCCCGGGGAGCGAAGGGGGCCACGGCGCTCCGCCAAGAAGGCGACGCCTGGATCCTGGAGACGCCGGCCGGGGAGCAGCGGCAGGTCCTGAACCGCTACCTCCCGCAGGTGCGGCACTTCATCGCCTGCGCCCGCGGCGACGAGCAGCCCCTGGCCGGGGCGGAGCACGGCGTGCGGGCGCTGGAGGTGATCGAGGAGGTCCGGGCGCTGATCGCGAAGATGTGACGGGGGTTGCAACATCCGGCACTGTGTGGTAGAATAGACACGGTTCGGGAGGGTTACCCAAGAGGCTGAAGGGGCGGGTTTGCTAAACCTGTAGTAGGGGGTTACCTCTAGCGAGGGTTCGAATCCCTCACCCTCCGCCAGACAACCGGGGGGCGGCCGCCGCACGGCGCCCTGGAAGAGACGGCCCGAGGAGGCCGTCGTCGCGCGCCTGTAGCTCAGTGGATTAGAGCGCATCCCTGCGGAGGATGAGGTCACGCGTTCGAATCGCGTCAGGCGCGCCATTTCTTGTGTCGGCCAGGGGATTGCAGGGGTCTGCGGCATCGCGTTGCCCTCTGGAACGGCGTTTCCCGAGGGCAAGGATGACGGAAAGGCACCTTACTTCGGCGCCCCCGGGGGCGCGCTTCGCCCGTCGCGACGATCAGGCCGCCTGTCGCGCGCGCCCGCGCGGCAGCCCTCCCCGCCCTCTTCGTGTCGCCCGGCGGCGCATCCCCAGTCACCTCGAGCCGCCCGGGCGGGCCCTGCCCCGCCCGGGCGGGCGCGGCCATGCTCACTTCACCGGCGCGGCGGCGGTGTCCAGCGCCTCCGGGGACGGCTTCGAGGTGGCGAACCCGAAGCGCAGGGCAGCGGTCAGCAGCAGCGTGGTCCCCGCCAGTTCGCACATCTCCTCGAAGGTGGGCTCGAAGGCGCGGATTCCGCGCAGGCCCGGCGCCAGGAGCACGGTCCACTCCAGCAGCTCCAGGGCGATGACGGAGACCCAGACGGCCAGGCCGGCGAAAGCGACCGGGGCCACGCCCGGCACGCGCGCCAGCTCGCCGCGGAAGAACCGCACCAGCAGGACCACCGAGGCGATGATGAACGGCGAGAGGAGGATCGGCCACTGGGTGCGCATGCCGAAGACGGTATGGCCCACGTACTTGGCGTACGAGTTGCCGAGGACTTCGTGCAGCATCGCCACCTCGGTCACCGACAGGGCGGTGGCGAGGAACGCCAGCGCCAGCCAGCCGTAGCATGCCTTCCCGCCGCCCGCGCCGGCGCCCTGATGGGAGGCGGCGAACTGCAAGAGCGTCGCCAGCCCGAGCAGCATCAGCAGCATGCTCGGGTACCAGGCGCTGAACGTCGCCTCGTTGTTCAGCCTGATCTGAGCGGCGATCGTGTTCACCGGTGGCCGCCATCCGGCAACCAGAAGGATGTTGCCCAGGGCGAGCGCACCGTTGATCGCCCAGACCATGGTCAGGAAGGCGCGCACCTGGCTCCCCGATACGCAGCGGCACAGCCACTGCTCATGTTGCCCCTTCATTTCGCTTCCCCTCCAGCGAGCGGACCGGGTACCCCGCACTCCCGCGCGGATAGGGAGGTCAACTGGCTCAACGCCGGGCGCCGGAGACCTGGTCCGAGATGGTACCCTGCGGTGCATAGAGTGTGCCGAACACCCGGCAGCCCGACGGAGGGTGGAATGGGGCTGGCGATGGCGAGCGAGTCCGGGCTCAGGCCCACGCCCCGGCATCCCGCCGCGAGGCCGCCTTCGCGCGGCGGGCGAGGATGAGGCGGCGGGTCGCCTCCCGCAGCGCCGCGGCGCCGGGAGCGTGGGGAGCGAGCAGAGAGAGCACGGCGTCGTCCAGCGCGCGCCAGGGAACATCCGGCTCGCCCCTGGCGAGTGACGGGAAGGGGAGGCGGCGCACGCCGTCGAAGGCGGCGCCCAGCCGCGAGAGCGCCTCCGTCGGGGCGCGGCGCAGGTCGGGCACGAGCATCCGCTTCAGGTAGTGGGGGTTCGTCTTCAGGGCGCCCTCGCCCAGGTTCGCGATGCCGGCCAGCTCGCGCGCCAGCACGCCGAGGCTGCTCACCAGACAGGCGGCCAGCGGGACGTGGAGCCCGGGGGCGCGCGGGTAGATGCCGACCAGGTTGGCGTCGCAGGGGATGCCGAGCGGGTTGACGGCGGCGCAGGCGCGCTCGTAGACGATCAGGGGGTGAATCACCGGGGGGGGCGGCACCTTCGGCACAACGAACCACCGGGGTCGCCCGCGCACGCTCGGGCGCTGATGGATCCCCCGGGATTCCCCCCAGCGGATGTAGGCCAGCGCGCACGAGCCGGCCAACGCCTCCGGGTCGGCGTCGCACGTGAAGAGGCAGTCGCTCAGGATCTCCCGTCGCAGCCCCGGTCCGGGCAGGCCGCGCGGGCTGCGCAGCGCGGGTTGGAGGAAGAGGGCCTCCAGGGGAAAGACGTGTCCCAGGCCGTTCCGGCAGAGGCGGAGGCCGCTCGCCTCCGTCACACCGTGCCGGACGCGCAGATCCGGCGAGGCATCCGCGGTGATGTCGGCCAGGTAGAAGAAGCCGTTGTGCCCCGTCTTGATCCCGAAGCGCACCTCAGCCAGGTCCTCCAGGCGGCAGATGCGGTCGCCGCTGCGCTCCCATAGCTCCAGGAAGAGGTCGGGGGCCCGCAGGTAGCGCCCGCCCCAGTTGCCGCCTTCGCGGCGCCGCGCGGCGGGGACGACAGGCGACTCCATCCCCTCGAAGGAAGGCTGCGCGATCCCCGGCTCCCCGCGCCCACGCCCCTGCGGCAGGAGGTCGGCCCGGGGGACCGGGCAGACCCGGTAGCCGGGGCCGCGCTCGCGCTCCCGCGCCCGCTCGATCTCGATCAGGGTCTCCGCGGCACACGCTTCCAGCAGCGGTCCATCGAAGGCGACGAACCGGAGCACCCGCTCCGTCTCGTGGGATGAAAAGAGTTGAGCGCGCGGCTGCCCCGCCGTCACCCCCACACCCCCACACC
>JACQGM010000107.1 GCA_016199585.1 Armatimonadota bacterium | reverse complement strand
GTGGCGATCCCGAGCCTGGAGTTCGCTCACCCATTTGGTGAGCGATGCCCCGGCGGGAACCCACTGGAAGCCTTGCGCCGCAACGCTTCCAAGCAACCTGACAAGGTATAGGTGGTGGATTACGGCCTTCTTGGCAGGTTGACTCCGAGCCTGTAGGTTGATATGATGGAGCCGCTCGTTCCATCCTCGTCGAGGGCCAGATCGCGGCGGCTGCCATGCCCCTTCCGGGCGCAGGGGTAGGCGTGCCCTCGGCTTGTGGGGTAAGGGGGTGTGGATGGTGAGGTCAGGGAGAGTCAAGAGGGAGTCGTCGGCGGTGGAGCAGGAGACCCGGGAAGTCCGGGAGCGGATCGCCCGCCTGGAGGCCGAGCTGCGCGCGTGTCGCGAGACGCTCGCCGATGCGGAGCGGGGAGCGGCGGGGGCGCCGCAGCCGGAGTCCGGCGCCCCCGCGGTCGGCGCCGGCACGGGCGTGGCCGAGGCCGCCCCGGCGCAAGAGGCGCTGTGCGAGCGTGAGGAGCGCTACCATTGCCTCTTCCGCAATAACCGTGCGGCGATGCTGCTGATTGACCCGGACACCGCCGACATCGTGGACGCGAACCCGGCGGCGTGCGCCTTCTATGGCTACACTCTGAGCCAGTTGCGGGCGCGCAAGATCACCGACATCAACTCGCTCACCCCCGAAGAGGTCTTCCAGGAGATGGAGAGCGCCCGAAGCGAGCGGCGCAACCACTTCCACTTCCGGCACCGGCTGGCGAGCGGCGACGTGCGCGACGTGGAAGTCTTCAGCGGTCCCATTGAGATGGAGGGCCGCCAGCTCCTCTACTCCCTGGTCTTCGATGTGACCGAGCGCGCGCAGGCCGAGGCCGGGCTGCGAGAGGCGAATGAGCGCCTGCAGGCCGTCTTCGACGCCTCGCCCCTGCCGATTATCGCCCTCGACACGCAGGCCCGCGTCATCGCCTGGAACCGCGCCGCGGAGCGAGTCTTCGGCTGGCGCGCGGAGGAGGCGCTCGACAGGCCGATCCCGATCATCCCGCCGGAACGCCGGGCGCAGTTCGAGGAGAACTGGGCCCGCGAGCTCCGGGGGGAAGCGGTCTCCGGGTGGGAGACGACCCGCGTGCGCAAGGATGGCTCCCGGCTCGACGTGAGCCTCTCGACGGCGCTGATGCGCGACGCGCGGGGCCGCATCGTCGGCACGATGGGCGTGTTCGAGGACATCTCCGAGCGGAAGCGCGCAGAGCACGAGTTGGAAGCCGCTCGCCGCCGCCTGCTCCAGGGCGAGATCGAGAAGAAGCGGTTCTACAGCGAGGTGATTCGCGTGGTGACCCATGGCCGGTTCCGCCTGGTGGACACCGAAGACCTCCCGGCCGGAGGGCGCCTCGCGCTGGATATCTCGCTGGAGGGCGAGCCGGCCTATGCCAAGCTCCGGCACGAGCTGCGGCGGATCGCTGAAGCGGCGGGGATGGGCACCGACCGCGCCGACGATCTGGTCCTCGCCGTGGGCGAAGCCGCCACCAATGCCATCAAGCACGCCGTCCGCGGGCGCTGCTTCATCTACGCGGCTCGCGACCGCGTCACCGCGCGGGTGTGCGACGAGGGAAACGGCATCCACGCCGAGGATCTCCCCGCCTCCATCCTGATGCCCGGGTTCTCCACCGGCATCTCCCTGGGCATGGGCTACACGATCATGCTGCACTCCGTGGACCGGGTGTGGCTGGCGACCGGCCCGGAGGGCACCGTGGTGCAGCTCGAGCAGTGCCTCACGCCCCGGACGCCCGCTCCGGCCCTGGAGTCCGTCCCCGCCGCCTGGGAGCGGCTGTAGGCGCGCACCATTCGGGCGGCGGCTGCGCGGCGACCGGCAGGAGCGACGCCACCCCCGGCGAACACTCGACCGGGTGACGCCCGCATGGGTGGTGGATCTTGAGGGAGAACGTTGATGCGTAGAACCAGCCCGAAGAGTCTGCGCCCGGAAGACGCGCTCGACCGCCTTCGCGCCCTGGCCAACCCCGCGAACGTGGCGGGCATGGCTCGCTTCGGGATCAACTCGCACCACACCCTCGGTATTCCGATCCCGGCTCTCCGCAAGCTGGCGCGCGAAGCCGGGCGCGACCATGCCCTGGCGGATGCCCTCTGGGAATCGGGCGTTCACGAGGCGCGCATCCTGGCCGCCCTGGTGGACGATCCGGCGCTCGTCACCGAGGAACAGATGGAGCGCTGGGTCGCCGGCTTCGATAGCTGGGACGTCTGTGACCAGGTGTGCAGCAATCTCCTCGACCGCACGCCGTTCGCCTACCGCAAGGCCGCCGAGTGGTCCGCTCGCCCGGAGGAGTTCGTGAAGCGCGCCGGGTTCGCGCTGATGGCCGCGCTCGCGGTCCACGACAAGGCCGCCCCCGACGCGGCATTCCTGGCCTTTCTCCCCCTGATCGAGCGCGAGACGGGCGACGACCGCAACTTCGTGAAGAAGGCGGTCAACTGGGCGCTCCGTCAGATCGGCAAGCGAAACGGCGGGCTGCGCGGCGCCGCCATCGAGACGGCGCGGCGCGTTCGCGGGCAGGGGTCGAGGAGCGCGCGCTGGATCGCCTCGGATGCTCTGAGAGAGCTGGAGGGGAAGGGACCCGCGTAGGCCCCGCCCCACTGAGCCGCTGCCCCGGGGCGGCAGGGGAGGAAACCGGCGCGAGCGGCGTGCGGCCGCCACCCGCGAACCGGCGTTGCGGGACTACCCAGACCCGGCCTGCCGGGCGCGGCGGCGCCGGCGCCTGGCCGGGGGCGCCGCGCCGCCCTGCCTCCCTGCCCAGCCCGGGATCCCCGGCTCGGTCATCGCCCGCGGCGAGAGGACCCGATCCAGCTCCTCCGGCGGCAGCAGACCCCGCTCGCGCACGATCTCCGGGATCGTTCTCCCGGTGACGAGCGCCTCCTTGGCGACTTCGGCGGCGGCCAGGTAGCCGATGTAGGGGTTCAGGGCGGTCGCAAGCCCCAGGCTCCGCTCCCCCCAGCGGCGGCACTTCTCCTCGTTGGCGACGATCCCGCGCACGCCCCGCTCGGTGAAGGCGCGCACGCCGTTCCGGAGAATCTCCAACGACTGCAGCAGGTTGTGCGCGATCAGCGGCATCATCACGTTCAACTCGAGTTGGCCCGCCCGCGCCGCCATCAGGATCGCCAGGTCGTTCCCCATCACCTGGAAGGCGACCATGTTCAGCATCTCGGCCATCACCGGGTTGACCTTGCCCGGCATGATCGAGGAGCCGGGCTGCACCGCCGGCAGGCGGATCTCATCCAGGCCGGTGTTCGGGCC
>JACQGM010000098.1 GCA_016199585.1 Armatimonadota bacterium | reverse complement strand
AGCGCGCCCCCGGCAACCACGGCCTCCTGCAGGTGCAACACGCCTTCCTGGAGCTGCCGAAGCTGCCGGAGGGGCGGCCGAGCGGCGGGGCGAACCTGAGCGCCTGGCTCTTCGTCCACGCGCCGGAGCTGACGGAGGTGCCGGCGGACCTGCCGCCGGGGCCGCACCGGGAGGCGGTGCAGTTGGCGAACGAAGCATCCTTCACGCGGCTGGAGATGGAGGCCTACCGGAAGGTGATGGACGAGATCCAGCAGGCGCGCGATTACGGTGCCGCCCGGGAAGCCAGGGGGAGGGTCGAGGCGAAGGCCGAGGCGGTGCTGGCGGTCCTCGCCGCGCGCGGGATCCCCGTGGACGACGAGACGCGGGCGCGCGTCCTCGCCTGCACCGATGGGGCCGCCCTCGATCGGTGGATCGCCCGCGCGGCCGTCGTTCCTTCGGCGGAAGAAGTGGTGGCCGAGGCACCAGAGTCGGGCGGGCCACGCCGGGGATCTACCTGACATCCCCACCCACGCCCGGCGAGACGCCGCCATCGAGGCGGAGCCCCACATGGCCTTTCTGTCCATCTCCCGGCAGAAGGCCAACCCCCTGCCCGTGCGCGAGGTTGGCGCTTGCGCGGACGGCGATGCGCTTGCTCGGTCGGGCGCCCGGGCCACGTCTGGATGTCGACGAAGACCTTGACGGCAGACTCCTGATCGTGCTATCATGCTTCGGTGCTTCAGTGGCGGCCGGCCCGGGCGCCCTTGCAGGCCATGTCTCTGGCATTCCTGCGCTTTCCTGCCTGCCTCGCCACTGCCTGCACCGCTCTCTGATCGGTTCGGTACACGCTCACGCGGGAAGCGGCAGCGTCCCTTTCGCCGGGTTGGCGCGCCGCCGCTCCCGGCTCGGGAGGTGTCCAATGGCACGCACTCTTCTGCGCTGGAGCGCCTTCTCGGCTTCCCTGTACTTCCTTGCGTTCGCCCCCGTCGCAGCTCCGGCATCCCCGCAGGCCGGCCCCGCTGCCCCCGCCGTGGGGGGGCAGAAGTACGCCGTCATCATCGGCATCAACCGGTATGAGGACGATGCCATCGGCGACCTGCGCTTCGCAGTCGCCGATGCCCGCGCGGTGCATCGCACGCTGACGGATCTCCCCGGCGGGTTCGCCCCCGAGAACGTCCGCCTGCTCACCGACGACACGGGCGATCCCGCGCTCCTTCCCACCCGGAACAACGTCCTCGCGGTCACCGATTCCTGGCTGCGCCTGGCGGAGCCGCGGGATACGGTCCTCATCTACTTCAGCGGCCACGGGTTCGACGGCCGGAGCGGAAGCTATCTGGCCGTGCAGGACAGCATCAAGTCTCAGGCCGAGATGACCGGCGTGGCGCTCTCCTGGCTGAAGGAGCAACTGGATACGTGCCGGGCGCGCCGGAAGATCCTCATCGTGGATGCCTGCCACAGCGGCAGCAGCACCGCCCGATCCGGCGACGCGCGCATGGGCCCGATGATGGCCCGGGAACTCGCCGGGATCGCCAGGGACCTCCAGGTGACTGCCCGCGTCTCCGAGGTGGGCTACGGCATGTCGGTCCTCACCGCCTGCGGCAAAGACGAGCAGAGCTTCGAGTGGCCGGCGAAGCGCCAGGGCGTGTTCACCTACTTCCTTGTGGAGGGATTGAGGGGCGCGGCCGACTCCGACCGCGACGGCATCGTGGATTCCACCGAGGCGAGCGAGTACACCTACCGCCAGGTGCGCCGCTGGGCCGCCGAGGCGCGGCGCGTCCAGACGCCGATGCGCGAAGAGCGGGTCTTCGGCACGATCCCCCTCGTGGGCGTGCCCGCCCCCGGCACAGGCTCGCTCGCGCTCATGGCGGACGCGGCGGCCGAGATCTACGTGGATGGTGAGAAGCGCGGGACGCCGCCCTTGGTGCTCCGCGGCATCACCACCGGCCCGCACACCGTCCTCTTCCGCGGCATCGGGTCCACCGCCCCCGCCGAACGCACGGTGCAGGTGGAGGTGAAGCCGGGCGCCACCACGCCGGTGTCGGTGCGCTTCCGCGACTGAGGGGCGCCGCTTGGAGAGAAGGACGCACGGAGGTGCTGAGATGAGACGATCCCGATCGCGCGTGGTGGCGCAGCTCGCCGCCCTCTCCCTGCTCGTCTCCTACTGGCCCGCGCCGGCCGACGGCGCCGCTCTGCTCGAGGAAGGGATCTCGCTCTACCAGGCCGCTCGCTTCGAGGAAGCGCGCGACCGCCTGCGCGACGCTCTGGCCGCCGGCCTGCCGGACACCGCCCAACAGGTGAGCGCCCACAAGCACCTCGCCTTCGTCTTCATCGCCCTCGAGGAGGAGGAGCCGGCGAGGGAAGCCGTGGCGCAGGTCTTCCAGCTCGACCCCGACTTCGACCTGGACACCGGCCCGCAGGGCGACCTCCCGAAGTGCATCGCCTTCTTCGACCAGGTGGCGCCGCGCGGCGACCTGGAGATCGTGGTGCGCCACCCCAGCGGCCGGCCGGCCCCGGGGATTCGCGTCGCCGCCGGGGGCAAGGAGGCGACGAGCGACGCCCTCGGGGGCTGCACGCTGGCGCGCCTGCGGGTGGGTACTATCACGCTGGCGCTCTCCGGTGAGGGCATCGCGGCGGCGACGCACGAGACGAGTCTCGAGTCCGGGCACAACAGGATCACGCTCACCGTTGAGTCTGCCGTCCAACCGGGCCAGAGGCCGCCACCATCCACGCAGCCGGGCATGGCACCCAAGCCAGGGGCCCGGCCCCCCATCGGCTGGATCCTCGCCGGCGTGGCCGGGGCGGGCGGCCTCGCCGTGGCGATGGGCGGGGGCGGTGGCGGTGGCGGTGGCGGCGCCTCGCAGCCCACCGGATACGTGCGAGGCTACATCTTCCGAACCGACACCGGCTTCCGGGGGCGGGGCACGCGCCTCCTGGTGCGCTCCTCCGCCACGCCACCGGCCGGCAGCCTTCCGGCGGCGGGAGCCACGGTCGCCGCGGACGGCGGCGCCGCCACCACCACCGATGCCTCCGGCCACTTCCGCCTGGCCGTCGCGCCGGGACGGCGCACGCTGACGATCTCCCTGGCCGGATACGATACGCTGACCCTGAGCGTGGATGTGGTGGAGGGCCAGGAGCTTGTCGTGGAGTACGGCGAGCCGCCGATGGATGAGACGCCCCCGCCGGCGGACACGACCCCGCCGCAGGTGGTCTCCGCGTCGGCGGCCGATGCCACCCTCGTGGATGTGCTCTTCTCAGAGGCGCTGGGAGCCGGCTCGGCGAGCGCCCCCGGGAGCTACGCCATCAATCCCCCGCTCGCCGTGAGCGCGGCGGCGCTGCAGGCGGACGGGCGGACGGTCCGACTGACGACGGCCTCTCAGACCGGCGGCACGGCCTACACCGTCACGGTAACCGGCGTGGCGGACTCGTCCGGCAACGTCATCGGCGCGGGGAACGCCGCCCAGTTCGCCGGGATCGCCCCGCCGGACACCACGCCGCCGACGGTGGTGAGCGCCGCCGCCGTGGATAGCACGCACGTGGATGTGCGCTTCTCCGAGGCACTGGACGCCGCCACCGCGAACACCGCCGGCAGCTACGGCATCAGCCCCTCCCTGGCGGTGGGTGCCGCCGTGCTGCAGGCCGACGGGAAGACGGTACGCCTGCAAACGGCGGCGCAGGCGGGAGGAGCGTCCTACACCGTCACCGTCACCGGGGTGAAGGACCTCGCCGGGAACATCATCGGGGCGGGGAACACGGCCGCCTTCACCGGGGTTGCCCCGCCTGATACTACGCCGCCGACGGTGGCGATTGGCGCCCCTTCGCCTTCGCTGACGCGCGCCGGCCCGGTGACGTTCGCGGTCACCTTGAGCGAGCCGGTGACCGGGTTCTCGCCCGCCGGGGTAACCCTCAACAGGACGGGCGCAGCCAACGCCACGCTGGCAGTGACCGGCAGCGATGCCGGCTACACGGTCACGCTGTCGAGCATCACCGGCGACGGCACGCTCGGGGTCGCCGTCAACGCGGACGCGGCCGCGGACGCTGCCGGGAACGGGAACACCGCCAGCACCGCGAGCGCCACCTGCGCCGTGGATAACACTTCACCTACGGTAACGGGCGCTTCCGCCGCAGACTCCACTCACGTGAACGTGGCGTTCTCGGAGGCGCTGGATGCTACCTCGGCCAACACCGCCGCCAACTACGCCATCGCCCCCTCGCTTGCCGTGAGTGCCGCCGCGCTGCAGCCGGACGACAAGAGCGTGCGCCTCACGACGACGCCACAGTATGCAGGGACAACCTACAGTCTCACTGTCACCGGAGCGAAGGACCCGGCAGGGAACGCGATTGAGGGCGGCAACAACGCTACCACCTTCACGGGGTGGATGGGTCGGATAGCCTTCTTCACCAACCGGGACGGCAACACGGAGATCTACGTCATGAACGCGGATGGGAGCGGACAGACCCGCCTAACCAGCAACTTCGCCGACGACATGTACCCCGCGTGGTCCCCCGACGGCTCCCGCATCGCGTTCGCCTCCGACTACCAGGATAGCAACTTCGAGATCTACGTGATGAACGCTGACGGCACTGGGGAGACGCGCCTAACACGCAGCAACGCCGCTTGGGATGGGGCTCCTGCTTGGTCCCCCGACGGTACGCGCATCGCCTTCCACTCTATGCGCGATGCGGTGTGGGATATCTACGTGATGAACGCTGACGGCACCGGGGAGATACGCCTCACCAGCAACGGCTCCGCATCGAACTTGGATCCCGCCTGGTCACCCGACGGCGCGCGCATCGTTTTCCAGTCACTGCGCGACGGCAACAGCGAGGTCTATGTCATGAACGCGGACGGCACTGGGCAGACGCGCCTAACCAACAACAGCGCCCAGGACCTCCAGCCGGCATGGTCACCCGACGGCGCGCGCATCGCTTTCGTGTCTGACCGTGACGGCAACTACGAACTCTACGTCATGAACGCCGACGGCATCGGACAGGTGCGCCTGTCGAGCAGTGGCGCGTGGGAGGCGGATCCGGCTTGGTCGCCCGATGGTGCACGTATCGTATTCACCATTGGCAGCCAGATCTACGTCATGAACGCTGATGGCTCGGGGGTAACTCTCCTAACTGGGGGTGGCAGCCCCGCGTGGTGGGGGCCAAAGCCAGCACCCGGCGGCGCCGTACCCGGGCGTGAGACGGAGCCGGACGCCCGCCTCCGCGCGGTGTGCGGCGGAGAGGTGGCGGAGGCGCGGCTGACGCCCGAGGGGGTCGAGACGTCGGACGCGACACGCACGCGCCAGGGCGAACACGCGGGTTCGCCCCTACGATTCGTGCCGCTCTCGGGGGCAGACGCGGCCAACTCCGGCGACGGCTCACGCATCACGTATCACGCATCACGCTCGTGGTCCTTCGCCCTCGAGGTCCCCTCCCCCGATGCCGATGTCACCCTTTCCTGGCCCGACCTCTCCGGCCTCGGGAGCAAGGACCGCGTCGTGCTGCAGGACCTGGACACCGGCGCCCGGCGCTCGATGCGGACCACGGCGGGCTACACCTTCCGCGCGGGCGAGGGGCGGCAGCGACGCTTCCGGGTCACGGCGGAGCCGCGCACGGGGCCGGCGGTGGTGATCACGGGGCTGGAGGTGGTGCCCTCGCGGGGGAACACCCGCGTGGTGCGCTTCACCCTCTCGACGGAGGCCAGCCTCGACCTGGAAGTGCTCTCGCCCTCGGGGCGGACGGTGGCCGCCCTGGCGCGGGGGCGGGCCTCGCAGGCGGGGCTGAACCAGGTGCCGTGGGTGGGACCAGCCGCGCCGGGGGTCTACCTGCTGCGGGCGACGGCGACGACCGAGGAGGGGGCGAGCGTGCAGGCGGTGCGGGCGGTGGTGGTGGCGCGGTGAGAAGTCCGGCGTGGAGCCTGCCGCACTGGCCCGCCCCATCCATAGAGGATTCCCCCACTCCCGCGCCAAACTCTGCCTGCGAGGGGTGCGATGTTCCGTCCGTGCATTGATCTCCACAACGGCAAGGTGAAGCAGATCGTCGGCGGCACGCTGCGCGACGGCGGCCGGCCGGTGACGAACTTCGAGACCGACCGCCCCGCCGCCTGCTACGCGGCGCGCTACCGCGACGACGGGCTGCACGGCGGCCACGTGATCCTGCTCGGCCCCGGCAACGAGGCGCCCGCGCGCGCGGCGCTGGCCGCCTACCCCGGCGGCCTGCAGGTCGGGGGCGGCATCCACCCCGGCAGCGCCGCCGGCTGGCTCGCGGCCGGCGCCAGCCACGTCATCGTCACCTCCTACGTCTTCCGCGAAGGACGCGTGGACCACGACCGCCTGCGCGAGATGGCGGACGCCGTGGGCGCGGCGCGCCTGGTGCTCGACCTGAGCTGCCGCCGGCGCGACGGGCGCTACCTCGTCGTCACCGACCGCTGGCAGACCTTCACCGAGACGGAGGTGCATGCCGAGACGCTCGCCTTCCTGGCCGGCTTCGCCGCGGAGTTCCTGGTCCACGCCGCCGACGTGGAGGGGAGGCAGGCGGGCATTGACGAGGAGCTGGTGAGGCTGCTCGGCGAAGCGTGCCCGATCCCGGTCACCTATGCCGGCGGGGCGCGCGCGCTGGCCGATCTGGAGCGCGTTCACCGCCTCGGGGGCGGGCGCGTGGACCTGACCATCGGCTCCGCCCTCGATCTCTTCGGCGGGCCGATCCCTTACCGCGAGGTGGTCGCCCTCGACCGACGGCTGCGGGCGGGCTGAGGCAGTGAAGGCGGAAACGGATGACGAGAGCGGGGATCCGGGCACCGATCCCCGGACTCCCGTCCTCCGGAGGGAGGCGCATGGGATACGCACACCGAGTTGATGGCGAGCGCAAGATCCATCTGAAGGACTTCGACCCTCACGGCCACGCCGACGTCGGGCGCGAGGAGGCGGAGGAGAAGACGGCGCGCCTGTGCGAGGAGATGACCGAGCTCCAGGAGATGCTCTACGCCGCGTCGCAGCACAGCGTTCTGATCGTGCTGCAAGGGCGCGACACGAGCGGCAAGGACGGCACCATCCGCAAGGTGACGGGGCCGCTGAATGCCCAGGGGTGCGGGGTCTCCTCCTTCAAGGTGCCCACCTCGGAGGAGCTGGCGCACGACTTCCTCTGGCGCGTTCACGCCAAGGCGCCGGCGCGCGGCCAGATCCGCATCTTCAACCGCTCGCACTACGAGGACGTGCTGGTGGTGCGGGTACACCAACTGGTGCCGGAGAAGGCGTGGCGGGCGCGCTACGACCACATCAACCGCTTCGAGGAGCTGCTGACCGACAGCGGCGCCATCATCCTGAAGTTCTACCTGCACATCAGCAGGAAGGAGCAGGAGCAGCGGCTGCTGGAGCGCGAGCAGGACCCGACCAAGTCCTGGAAGCTCTCCACCAGCGACTGGCAGGAGCGGGAGTACTGGGGCGCCTACACCGAAGCGTACGAGGATGCCATCAGCCGCTGCAGCACGTCTCACGCGCCGTGGCACATCGTGCCGGCGGATCGGAAGTGGTTCCGCAACCTGGCGGTGGCTGAAACGATCGTCGAGGCCCTGCGTCCATGCAAGAAGGGGTGGCTCGCCCACCTGGAGGAGATCGGGCGGCGTGAGAAGGCGGCCATCGCCGAGCTGCGCCGCAACCACGCGTCGGCGCCGCCGCACCCTTGACGGCACTCATGGCGCTTCGCTGCGGCGGCGGGGCCGAGAGAGAAGGGCAGGAGATGGAACAGGAGAGCAGGACGGTCTCAACGGGCACGTGTCTGGTGTGCGGGGCCGTACACTCGAAGACGGGGATGGGCCGGCACCTGATCGCGTGCCGGGCGAAGCAGATCGCGTCGGCGGGTGCCTCCGGAGCGCGCGCGCGGGTGTTCCACCTCGCCATCGAGGGGCACGGGGACCCCGAATACTGGCTGCACCTGGAGATCCGCGCCGATGCCAGCCTGGCCGCGCTCGACCGCTACCTGCGCGAGATCTGGCTGGAGTGCTGCGGCCACCTCAGTGCCTTCGAGATCGAGGGGCGCCAGCGGCGCATGGGCACCCCTGTGGAGCGGGTGCTGCGCCCCGGGCTCCGCTTCCGCCATGCCTACGACTTCGGGAGCACCACCCACCTGGCCCTGCGCGTCGTCGCCGAGCGCGAGAGCGTCCTGCACGGAGACATCGAGCTGCTCGCCCGCAACGAGCCGCCCGACATCCGGTGCGGCGTCTGCGGTGAAACGGCCACGCAGGTCTGCACCGCGTGCCTGTACGAGCCCGACGGGTGGCTGTGCGACACCTGCGTCGAGGAACATGAGCACGGAGAGGACTACGTTCTCCCCGTGGTCAACTCACCGCGGGTGGGGGTCTGCGGGTATGCGGGGTGAAAAGCGGCGCCCGGCCGCCCCCGGGCGCGCTGCTGCGTCGCCGGGTCGTGTCCGGGGGAGGAGCGCCGCCTCCTATCGGCCGGTGGCCCACGCCGCCTGCCCGTTGGCGCCGAGGCTCACCGTGAGCCGCTCGGTGCGCCCGGTCCCCACCTGGCGGGCGAAGATCTCCGCGTCTCCCGCCTGCGCTGAGGTGAATGCCACCCACTCCCCGTCGGGAGACCACGCCGGCTCCACGTCCGCATCGGGCGCCGGTGAGAGCCGCGACACGCTCGACCCGTTCACGCCCACTAGATAGACCCCGGGGCCGCCCTCGCGCTCACTGACGAAGGCGAGGCGTGCCCCGTCCGGCGACCAAGCCGGGTCATAGTCTGCGCTCGCGTGATCCGTCACCCGCACCGGGTCACTCCCGTCCGCATTCATCACCCACACGTCCGGGTTGCCGCTCCGCTCGCTGGTGAAGGCGATCCGTGTGCTGTCCGGCGACCAGCAGGGGTGGCGGTCGGCGCGGGGACTCGCCGTCAGCCGGGTCACATTCGTGCCGTCGGCGTTCATCACGTAGACTTCCGGATCGCCGTCGCGCTCGCTGACGAAGAGGATGCGGGTGCCGTCGGGCGACCAGGCGGGATCGTAATCCGGGGCGGCGTGGTCGGTCAGGCGCACCGGATCGGAGCCGTCACTGTTCATCACCCAGATCTCCGGGTTGCCGCTGCGTTCCGAGACGAAGGCGGCCCGCCCCGCGTCCGGCGAGAGCGCCGGGGTGTGGTCGGCGGCCGGGTGGTTGGTGAGGCGTCGATCGGCCTCGTCCCCGGGGGTCCGGGAGTAGATCTCAGCATTGCCGTCGCGGGTGCTGCTGAAGGCGAGGAGTTGCTGCCCGCGCAGGGGCGCATCCGCCGGGTCGGTGCCGGGCGCTGGTGGCGGCAGGGGTGGCGGCACGGCGGTCGGGTCGAAGACGCCAAACGCCGATGTGTTGCCGCTGGCGTCAGTCACCGTCGCCGTGACATTCATCCCGGGGGGCACGCTGGTGTGCAAGAGCCACGTCCGCCCGCGCACGCGCGTCTGGCCGAGGAAGTGCCGCCCCTGTTGGTCGCCATCAGCGTAGATCTGGATGAGACTGCCACTGGCAACGCCTGTCGGCACCTCACCAACGACCAGGGCCGGACGCACCACCGTCACTTTGGGAGCAGGGGGGTTGGCGGCGGCGATCCCGCCCGCCTCGTTGCCGAACACCGAGCCGCCGAGCATGGTGTTGCGGTCGGTTCCGGCACCCAGGGCGATGCCGAAAGCGCCGCCGCAGAGCGTCACCACGTTGTCGCGCAGCACATTCTCCCGCGCGCCTCCCACCATCTCGATGCCCGTGCCCCGCTGGCCCAGCCGCTGGTTCGCCGTGCCGAGTCCCAGCACGTTGCCGACGATCTGGTTCCCGGTCGCGTCCGGCGTCATCAGCACGATCCCCCGGCGGTTATTCACCAGCCGGTTCGACTCGACGAGCGCCTGCCGCACCCCATCGAGCACCAGGCCGTCTCCCTCGTTTCCCAGGCGACCGGTTCCTGTCTGGTCCAAGCCGATGAGGTTGTCGTGAACGACCGGCTGGTTGAGGTTGAGCAGGTAGATGCCCGCGCCCTTGTTGGCGCAGATCACGTTGCGCCGCGAGCGCCCGACCGATGCATCCGCCACCCCGGTCTGGATGAGAACGCCGGGCCCGACGTTTGGCAGCGGGGTATCCAGCACGCCGATGCCAATCTGGTTGTTGTCGATGAAGATGCCGGCCGTTCGCGCTCCCTGCGCCTGGATACCGGGGCCGCCGTTGCCACAGATGAAGTTTCCGTCCGCCACTCTGGCGGCAGCGACAAGCCCCGGAAGCCCCAATTCTTTGCCGGGTCCGCCGATGAACACGCTTCGCCAGTCGTCCTCGATCAGCACGCCGCCTGCGACGTTGGCGACCGCGTCGACGCCATCGGTGCCGATGAAGTTGTGCTGGATGAGTGCCCCGTTTTCAGCAGAAGCCGCTCCTGCAGGCGCCGCAGCCAGATGCACGCCCCAGCCCCGGTTGCCCGTGATGTAGTTGTAGGACGCAGCGGGACTGCCGATAAAGGTGCTGGCGGCGCTCGCCTCGACCCTGACGCCATCGCCGACGTTGCCTTTGCCCTTGTCGCCGATCAGGCATTCCGTGATTGACGTGAGATCCGTGTTCGGACCGGTGACCGCTACGCCGCTGCCGGCGTTCCCCGTGATCCGCTGGCCGGCGATGTCTGTGAACGAACACCCGGCTTCGACGCGGATACCATCGCCGGCGTTCCCCGTGACCTCAGCCAGGAGGGCGCCGAACAACGCATCCGGTTGCGCCTTCACGGCGATCCCACGGCTCATCTTGAGCACGATGCCGTGGCTCAGCCCGTCTTTCACCTTCACGCCTAACAGCCGGCTGTTGCCGGCGTTCTCGAACAAGATGCCCGGGTCGCCGCTGCCGGATACGGTGTCGCCCTCCATGGTCACGTCGTGCGTGTTGGCAAGGATCTGCACGCCCCCATTCGGGCTCAGCGATACCTGGTTTTCGCGCAAGTTGATCTCGCTGGCGCCCACCATGACGATGCCGGTCGGCTCAAGGTCGATCCGGTTCTTCTCCACGATAGCGCGGCGCGCCGGCGCCTCCAGGCGAAGGCCGCCCCATCCGTCGGGAGCGGGTGTTGATGGAGCGGCGTTCGCGAAGGCGAGCTGATAAAGGACGGTGAAGACGCCCACCGAGTTGTCGTGGATGCTGGTCGCCCCGAAGAGGCCAGGGGGGCCCGCACTCACCAGAATGCCGAACTCGCCGTTGCCGCCGATCTCGTTGCGGAAGACCCGCGTTCCCTCGGGCCCGTCCTCCCCGGCGTTGAGCACGGCGATGCCGGCGCGCTTGTTCCCGGTGTCTGGAAGCCCGACCAGGCAGTTGGCGACCACGTTGTGGTCGGTGCCGCCGCCGATAATCGCGATGCCGTGGCCGCCGTTGTTGGCGATGAGCGTGGGCCAGACCAGCTTGTCGGTGTCAACTCCGACCACGTTCTTCTTCGCGCCGCCGGTGATCGTGACGCCGTTGCCTCCATTGGCCAGGGAAACGCCGGCATCGGTGGTAGCGCCCGTTTTGGTGACGCCGATGACGCTGCCGTTGATCACGTTGCCGCTGGCCCCAGCGCCCTCGATGCGCACGCCGTCGCCCTTGTTCGACCAGATGAAGCCCGCCTGGACCGTGTTGTCGTGGGCGTTCTCGGAGATGAGGATCCCGTGCGAGGCGTTGCCTTGCACGCGGCAGCTATTGAGCGAGTTGCCTCGCGCCTCGCCGTGGATCCAAATGCCCACCCCCGGCCAGCCCTGCTGCGTGTCCGTCTGAGACAGCACCAGCGGGCCCTCGATTCGGTTGCCTACGGACTTCCCGGTGATCTCGATGCCACACCCATTGCCTTCCAGCCGGTAGCCCGCCACGTTGCCCCACAGCACGTTGCTGGAGGCGTCCTTGAAGAGAACGCCGGTGCGGCAGCCGATCGCCTTCGCGAACAGCTTGTTATTGTTCGCCGTCACCTCACACGCCGCCGCCTTGGCGCCGGTGACGCTGAAGGTGACGCTGTTCCCCTCCGAAGTGACGAGTATCGGCGGGAGGTCCAGGGCACTGGCATCCACGGCCAGGCCGATGCTGTCGGAGCCACCCGAGATGGCGGGGAGAGGGCTCTGCAGCACCACTGTTCCCGATACCTCCCAGCCCGTCTGGTCCGCGGCGCTCGGGCCGGGAATCACGCCGGGCACGTACTGGCCAGGCGCGCTAACGTAAATCTGCTTCTTCTCTGCATCGGTGAGTGGGTGGCCCGCGTTGCCAGTGGTCATGAGCAGGATCGCCTCGCGCAGCGAGAGGAAATCGTCCTGAATCACATTATCCTGGATTGTGTTGATGCGGAGTTGCGCGCCCGACACCCGGCCGGGTTCGAGAGTGAAGGCGCCCGTCGACCAATCGGTGGCGCCGGCGGGGGTGAGCACCCGCAGGTCGACGCCCACTGCCCCGGCTTCCGTGGATGTCGTCAGTCCGATGGTTGCGGTCAGGCTGGAGGGGCCGCCCGTGCTCGATAGCGGCCCGATGGCGGCCGTCTCCTCGCTCTCGGGAATGTCGCTCTTGCGGACGAGCACTCGCACGTTCTGCGCGTCGTTGCCGAACGCCACGCCGTCGACGACGACCGTCGTGCCACTCGTGCCCCTGGTGGGATCCAGGGGGGGGTGCAGCGCAGGGGTGCCGAACACCTCGAATACAGGCGACGGATACTCCTTGTCGCCCACTTTGATGACGATCGGCCCCGTTCCCGTCGCGCCCTGGGGCACATTGCAGACGATGGTGGCGCGGGTCATCTGAGTCACAACCGCCTTCACGCCCCCTGGGAAGAAGACGTTCTCTTTGTCCTTGGTGGGGTCAAAGTAGCGTCCGGAGAGGGTGACCTGGGTGCCGGGGAATCCCCCCTGGTCATCCAGCTTGAACGGCTGAGGCGGGTTGGGATTGGCCGCAAAGCCCTCGGCGGGAGAAACCGACTCGATGACGGGGCTGCGGGTCACCAGGATCTCCCTGGGCGTCCTGGTCTCGCCCGTGGGTGCCTTCACGAAGATGCTGATCTTGCCCCCCAACGCCAGCGTCCGCGGTACCGTGGCCCGGATCTCGGTTGCTGTGGCATCCACCGTGTAGGTCCAGATGCGCTCGCCGCCCAGATAGACCTTGACTTTGCTGGTGGTGTCCTCCTTCGGAAGCCCCTGTACCCGGAAGGTGACCTCTTCGCCCGGAACGACCTCGTTCGGATAGGAGGTGATCCGGAGGGCGAAGGGGTCGCCCACGGTGACGATCGCCGTCTCCAGCGGGGTCACGGACGCCCACGGGTGCAGGCCTGCCAGGCTGGTCACCCGTTCGCCAACCCGGCCCACGGAGGAGATCTTGGATGCGATGTTCCAGCTTTTTGCCAGCGTCTTGGCGAAGCTGTCCAGCTTCTTCAGCCACGGCTGGTCGCCGAACTCCTGGGCCATCGCGTCGATGAAGTCGGGGAGGGTTTCGCATACCAACTCGAGAACGGTCAGCGCCTCCACCGCCACGCGGGAGCTGCCGCCGGGGGTGCGGTTGCCGTTGGAGTCCGTGATGCCTTTCTGAGACAGCTTTCTTACCAGCGCATTCGCCAGGAGGGCCGCCGCCTTCTCCTTCACCGTCTGGCTCTTGAAGGAGACGAACGCGGCGAACACGTCACTCATCAGGCCCGAGAGGTTCAGGGCGAAGCCGGTGGCATCATCGCTCGCGCCGTCGGGAAGCTGGGCCAGGAAGTCCTGCTCGGCCGGATCGGTGCGGCGCAGCGCGCCGCTGAAGGATCGGACGATGTAGAGGCCGTCCTGCTCCAGGACCGGATCCGACGGCGCACTGACACCCAGCGCATTCAGGACCCCCGTTCCGACATAGGAGAAAAAGTTCAGCACGTTGAAGAGGCCGCGAGCGCCGACGATCCCGGTGGCGAGAGGCTTCTCGCGGCGGTAGACTCTCAGCCGGTCGGTGTGGATCAGGATGTTGATGTCCTCCGCACCCTTCTCGAACTGGGTGGGATCCAGCCTGGCCACCCGATAGAACCAATCGACCGGCGTGTACCAGCGGTTGCCCACCTCGATGGTCTTCCCCATGACGCCACCGCGCACCTGGACGTACGTCTTGCGGAGATCCAGCTCGCGCTGTCTGAGGCCGGAGTCGTGATAGCGATGGGCAGCGGACGGCTGCCGGACGACCTGGTTCTCGAAGACCTCCTCCGGCGGGAGAGCGGCCAGCGCGGCGTTGATCGCCTGCGCGTAAACCGCCAGGAAGGCGTGATCATCCAGCGGGCTGGCGTTCGAGGGGTACGTCTGCTCGATGGCTTGCGTCAACGCTCGAGTTTCCGGCAAGCCGGCAACGGTATCGACCAACGCCCAGGGCGGCGTGTTCGGGCCCGGCATCAGTGAGGGGTGCATCAAGAGCAGCGAGATGGCCGTGGAGCGGGCATCGATCGCCAACTCGCCGGTGCCTGGGTAGTAGAAGCCCCACAGCGCGTTCTCCCCGCCCGACCCCGGGTGCGCCGAGACGAAAGCGAACACCTCGTCGCCCACCGCCACCTGGAACCGCCCCTGGTCATCCGTCTGCGCGTCACTGTAGGGGCTGACCACCAGGAAGCCCCGGGCTGGCATCCCTGCCGGAGGGGTGATCTTGCCCCCGCGATTCTCCGTGACGACGAACTCCTGCTGGCTGGAGCTGGTTCCGCCCGGCGTGGTGATGGTGAAGCGGCCGGATTGCGCCCCCGGTGGGACTTCGACGACCACCTCCGTGGCCGTGGCCGATACCACCGGCGCTGCCGCGCCAGCCAGGCGCAAGACGTTCTCCGTCAGGCTGCCGGAGACAAACCCGACGCCGCGGAGTGTCACCCGAGTGCCAGGCCCGCCGCTTTCGGGCTCGAAGCCCGTGATCCGCGGACCGTCGAACTCACCGGCGAGCTCCCCGCGCGGGATCAGGCCCACGAGGTGGCGCAGCAGACGCGCGGCGTCCTCCTCGGTCACCTGCCCATCGCCGACGACGCGCCCCCCGGTGCCCGGCAGCGGATGGACGTCCGCCCGTTCCCGCTGCTCCGCCGACAGAGTGAGCTTGCCGCGGGTGTGCTGGAACGTCAGCAGCGCATCCACGCCGTCCACGGCGCCGTCGCCGTTCACATCACCCTGGATGGCTTGCGCCGCGCCCGCGGCGAGCAAAGAGAGGAGTGCCGTGAAGAGGAGCGCACTCAGCTCCGCACGGATTCGCGCTTTCATCGTAGCCCCCATGTCTGCGCCCTGGCAGTAGGTCGCCTGACTCTCCGGCCGACGCGCGCGCAGTCACCGCTCGGACGCCGGGAACCGTTTCACCTGGTCCTTCTGTGCCGCCAGGGATCCAGGAGCATCCCCGTGGGAGCCGGTGCCGGCGTGCCAATGGTGACGGTGACAAACGCACGCACGCTGGGATCCCTTTCGCCAGGCGAGCGTCCGCCTCCTCCCGTCGCGAGTGAGGATAGAGTGCGGCGGCGCGAATCCGCCCCACCGGCTGCAAGCCACTCGTTCCGGAGAGAGAGGGGCGAGAGAGTCCCCGGCGGTCCCCCTCAGCGGGCGTCCTCACTGAACCGGGCCAGCAGCTTCTCCAGCTCCCTCTGGAGATCCGGGGGGTACTTCGGCCGGGGCTCGGCCTTCCGGAAGATCTCCACCACCCGCTCGTGGGCGCGCTCCTCGATCGTCTTCCGCCCCGCCTTGTCCCATTGCGCGTACGACTCTCGCGACGCCAGCTTGGGCAGGTAGAGCTCGCCGCGGAAGCTCCGCGCCGTATGCACCAGCCCGGAGAAGATCCCCGCCTCTACCCCTTCCTTGAAGGCCTCCAGGTCGAGGGCATTGTCGTCCACCCGGACACCCTCGATGATCCGGTTGCCCATCTCCACCAGCTCGTAGTCTATGATCGCCTGCTCGAAAGAGAAGTACTCGTTGGTCGCGAGTTCGCCCAGGTGGACGGGACCCCAGCACAAGCCGGCCAACAGGGGGAAGACGGTGTTCAGCATCTTCTCGTAGCCGCACTGCGCGTCCCAGACCTTCGCCTCGCTCTTCCCCCGCCCGTAGTTGTAGCCCGGGTCGGGCAGATGGAGGTACTCCAACATCTGAGAGATAGCGATGTGCCCCAGCGTGTTCTCAAGGGGAGCGCACGCCTCGCGGGCGTAGTGCAGATCGGCAGGCACGAAGGAGGGGGTCATATCGAATGCGTGGTGCGCCGTGCCGGTCATCTCCTTCTCGACCATCTCCAGGAACATGCCCCCGCCGAAGGTCTCCGCGAGCGCCTGGGCGATGCAGCCGGCCAGCGTCACCATGCCGGTGAGTCCCTGGAGAGGGAGCGTGGTCGCGCCCCCGCCCAGCTTCTTGTGGCGCATGAGGAGACGGGTGCGGTCCGTGACGAAGCGGGTGAGCCGCATCGGGCTGGACATGTCGAAGTTCTGCAGCCCCATGTGTGGGTTTCTCATGTAGGCGTCGCGGCCGCCCGCCACGAGACACCCCATCGCCTCCCAGTACTGGTGGTTGCGCACGGTGAGCTGCTGCCCCCCGCTGAACCCGGCCGTCTTGGGACTGTACTTCGCGGCCTCGACGAGAAAGGCGATGGCCGCGAGGTCCGACGGGACATCCGCCGGCAGCGCCGTCACGTAGAGGCTGGTGACGTGATCGAGACCATTGGCGAAGAGGGCGGAGGCGCGCGCGTCATCCAGCCGCCCCCGCCGCTTCTGCCCTGTCTCCCAATCCAGGATTCCAACGTCCGCCACCCCAACGCCGAAGTTCTTGATGGGTCGCTGCTCTTCACGCAGGCCAGCCGACTTCTCGCGCGTGTGCCGCGCGTAGCGCTCCAGGAAAGCCGTGGTCTCTTCCGGGGTGGGTTTGAGGCGGTGCCCATCCATGCGGTAGCCGTGGCGCGCCATCATGGCGACGACCTCCGGGCACTCGATCCAGATGCCCACTTCGTGGAGCATCCGCAGCATCGTCCGCTTGATCCGCTCCTTCTCCGCGTCATCCAGCACGTCGATCCGCGACCGGGTCTTCATCGCAGGCTCCCTTCGCCCGACTGAGCAGGGCGCGCCTATGGTAGCACGCGGGGTGGGCAGTGTCAATCGCGATCCACGCGCCGCGCGACGCCCGGCGCGCCCCCGGGGATCAGGCGGGCGCGAGCGCGGCTTTGCGCTCCTCGGGCAAGAAGGACATCTCCACGGCGCTGCGCGCCAACTGCCGGATCTCGGCATCGGTGAAGTGGTGGACGGCCTGGAGCTGCTGCAGCTCGCGCGTGAGGGTGGTGGCGAAGAGGGGCGGGTCGTCGGAGTTGATGGAGAGCCGCACGCCGTGGTCGAAGAAGCGGCGCACCGGGTGCGCGGCCAGATCGGGCACGATGCCGGTGGCCACGTTGCTCCCGGGGCAGCACTCGACGGGGATGCGGCGCTCCGCCAGCTCGTCGAGGAGGGCGGGGTCCTCGACGGCGCGGGTGGCATGGCCGATCCGCTCGGCGCGCAAGAGGCGGGCGCAATCGCGGATGCTCTCAGGGCCGTCGCCCTCACCGGCGTGGGCGGTAGTGCGCAGGCCCTGGTCGCGCGCCCAACGGTAGATGCCGGCGAAGGGCGCGGCGGGGAACTCCCGCTCGTCGCCCCCCAGGTTGATGCCGACGACGCCTCGGTCGCGCGCCCGCGCCGCCCAACGCGCCGTGCGCCAGCCGTTCTCCACGCCCATGTTCCGGATCAGGTCCACGAGCAGCGCCATGTGGATGTGGTGGTCGGCGCGGGCGCGCGCGGCGCCGGCCTGGATGGCGTCCAGGATCCGGTCCGGGTCCAGACCGTGGAAGTGGCTCAGGGCGAACGGGGCGAACGTGACTTCCGCGTAGCGGACGTTCTGGGCGGCGAGGTCCGCCAGGAGGGCGAAGGTGATCGGCTCGAAGTCCTCGGCGGCGCGCAGGGCGCGCAGGATCTCGCGGAAGAGGGCCAGGAACTCCGGGAAGCTCCCGTGGCGATAGAGGCGCCTCACCTGCTCAAGGGTGGTGTACTCCGGGTTGGCATGGCGGCGGAAGAGGCTCAGGAGTGTCTCGGGCCCGATGGAACCCTCCAGGTGGATGTGTAGCTCCACCTTGGGCAGATCGCGCAAGAAGCCTGTCGTCATGCCTTCCCTTTCGCCTCTCCCGCCCGCGGGCACCCGCCTGAGCCGCGTGTCGCACCTTCCGGCAACGAGTCCAGGCATCGCCACCATGGCCGCACTTCCGCGCGCGCGGGGGGATCTCCTGCCCCCGGTCGCAGCTCCAGGGCCTTTCCATTACCCCACCGCCCTGAGGCTCGTAGTGCCCTCAACCACCAGGAGCACCCCGGAGACTGCCCGGAGCGCCCGGGAATCGGGCTGGT
>JACQGM010000097.1 GCA_016199585.1 Armatimonadota bacterium | reverse complement strand
GAGCCTGGCCGGGCGCTGCGGCACGTGCTCGCGGTTGGGGGGCCCGCGCGCCAGCCGGCTCAGGTCGCGCCCGGCCAGCACGGGGAAGATGCCCCTCCTGGTGAGCGCCGCGCGCGCGGCGTCCGCTTCCCCCGCCGAGGTGAGGAGGGCGACCGTCGCGAGGTGGTCCCAGTCGTCGAGGTAGGCGGCGAAGGCTTGCAGCAGCCTCAGACGTGATGCCCGCCTCTTCACGCCGTGTCCGACGAGCGCGCCAACTATCCCACCGATGGTCGCCGGGGGGTAGTAAAGGCACCAAGAAGGCGGAGCGGCATGCACCCACTCGGTGGCATAGTGCCAGTTCGCCAGGACCAGCAAGCTCCCGCCCACCATCCCGCCCAACCCCCAACCGATTCGGCCGCCCAGAGCGCGGCCGATGGTGCCGCACGTCAGCCCTCCCCACGCTCCCATGCAGGCGCCGGCATAGCCGCCCAACAGCAGCATATCCGTGAGGGAGTGCGGCCCGTCAGGATCATGGACGCCCATTACCCACGGGCCGACCGCCATCCCGTAGATGCCACCGACGATCACGCCCGCCACGCCACCGGCCAGCGCCGAGGCGAGCACCGTGTGGCACGCGCGAATGAGCCGGGTCGTGTCCATGCCCCCCGTCCTCCAGCGGGCCGCCCGGGCGAGGAGCGCGCCGGGCTCCCTCGGGCACATCGTAACACCGGTGGCGGGGAGGCGTCAAGGCCCCCCCACGCCGCCGCGCCCGTCATGCTGAGGCGCCGCGCCGAAGCATCCCCGCCGGACTCCCGCCACAGGTCCGGGCCTGTCGTGGTCGTCCAGGGGAGGTCCTTCGCTGCGGTCAGGATGGCGGGATCGCGCGTGGGGAGGGTGGGTGCCCAAGTTGCGGGAGTGTCCCAAGGAGTCTTGCGATGATTTTACGCCAATTTAACTTGAGGCTTTCATTTAACCTTGCGTTAACTCTGATTTCGCGCTGATTTAACAATCGGCCGGTATCCTCCCTCCAGGAAAGTGGCCGGGAGCATGACTAGATTTAACTCGGACTTAAATCCCGGGCTTGCCGGCCCGACGCGGCGCCGACCGCACCTCGGCGAGGTGACGGCGCGGCGCCCCGGAGAGGAGACACGAGAATGGTTGCCATCCTGGTACTGCTCACCATCCTCGGCTTCGTGCTGGTGGACTGGATCGCGCAGATGGTGACGGTGTGGATGAAGGCCCGCGCGGACGCGCGGGAGCTGGCTGCGCGCCAGCCGGCCACGGTGGCGCGGCTGGTCACGCCGGATCAACTCTAGGAGACGAGGGGCGGGAGGCGGCCCACAGCCCCCTGCCGCCCGGGGAGGAGCGCGATGAGTGCCGCCATTCTGAACGATACGACGCGCTGCGTGGGCTGCGGCGCGTGCGCCCTGGCCTGCAAGGAGATCAACCATCTCCCCGGGGGACCGCCGCGCCGCCTCGACGCGAACACCTGGACGTTCGTCGAGCGCCGCGGCGGGGTCTTCGTCCGGCGGATGTGCATGCACTGCGAGGAGCCGACCTGCGGCTCGGTGTGCCCCGTGGCCGCCTTCTACCGCACGGAGACCGGCGCCGTCAACTATGATGCGGACAAGTGCATCGGCTGCCGCTACTGCATCATGGCTTGCCCCTTCGATATCCCGAAGTACCAGTGGGACAAGCAGCTCCCGATCACCCAGAAGTGCGTGATGTGCTACGAGAAGCGCCTCCGCCAGGGCGAACAGCCCGCCTGCACCCAGGTCTGCCCGGCCGGAGCGACGCTCTTCGGCGACCGCGACGCCCTCATCGCCGAGGCCCGCCGCCGCATCGAGAGGAACCCGGAGCGCTACGTGGACCACATCTACGGCCTGCGGGAGGCCGGGGGCACCTCGGTCCTTTACCTCTCCAGCGTGCCCTTCGAGCGTCTCGGCTTCCCCACCGGCGTCATCGAGCGGCCCTACCCGGAGCTCACCTGGGCGATCATCTCCCAGGTGCCGAGGGTCTTCACGCTGGGCGGCGCCCTCCTCTTCGGCACGACGTGGGTGATCAACCGGCGAATCGAGAACGCCCGGCAGGCCGCGGCGGCCGCCGGCCGCGATGGGAGGGAAGAGGAATGAGCCGCATCCGCCGCGTCACCTTCTGGTGGCTCGTGTTCGCCGCCATCGCCGCCGCCGGCCTCTACGCCACGGCCCTGCGCGTCTTCGGCGGCCTCGGCGCCTCCACCGGCCTGAGCGACGCCTTCCCCTGGGGCATCTGGATCGGGTTCGACGTGCTCTGCGGCGTGGGCCTGGCAGCGGGCGGGTTCACGGTGGCCGGAATGGTCTACGTCTTCCGCCTGGAGCACTATCGCCCGATCCTCCGCGCCACGGTCCTCACGGCGTTCCTCGGCTACGTCATGGTCAGCGTTTCGCTGATGTACGACCTGGGGCTGCCCTACCGCATCTGGCACCCGCTGGTGATGGGGAACATCCACTCGCCGATGTTCGAGTTGGCGCTCTGCGTGATGCTCTACACCACGGTGCTCTTCCTGGAGTTCGCGCCGGTGGTGTGCGAGCGGCTGGGACTGCGAACTCCGGTGCGCGTCCTCCACACGATCATCCTGCCGCTGGTGATCTTCGGCGTTCTCCTCTCCACGCTGCACCAGTCCACGCTCGGCACGCTCTACGTCATCGCCCCGAACAAGCTCCACGGCCTCTGGTATTCGCCGCTGCTGCCGGTGTTCTTCTTCATCTCGGCCGTGGGCGCCGGGCTGGTGATGACCATCTTCGAGTCGTTCCTCAGCCACCGCGCCTTCGGCACCCGGCTGCACCGCGACGTGCTGGTGGGCCTCGGCAAGGCTGCCAGCCGCGTGATGCTCGTCTGCCTGGCGCTGAGGATCGGCGATCTGGCCTGGCGCGGCAAGCTGGGGCTGCTGGTCGAGGGGAGCGCGGAAAGCGGTTTCTTCCTGCTGGAGGTGCTCCTCGGCGTTGTCCTCCCGGCCATCCTCTTCCACCTCCCGGCGATCCGGAAGAGCGACACCGGCCTCTTCTACGCCGCCCTTCTCTTCATCTGCGGCTTCGTCCTGAACCGCATGGATGTCAGCATCACCGGCATGCGCGGCAGCGGCGTCTACTTCCCGGCGTGGACCGAGGTCGCCATCTCGATCTTCATCGTCGCCTGCGGGTTCGCCGCGTTCGCGCTGGCGGCGCGCTTCCTGCCGGTCTTCCCCGCCGAGGAGGACGCTGAAACGGCAGGCGCGGGGCGAGTCGCCTGCGAAACGACCCCCTCCGCTCACGCGGCGGATCCTCACGGCGTGGAGTACGTGCCGCTCGCCCGCGCCGACCACCGCGTCCGGGAGCCCCGCCGGGCGCAGCTCGGCAGCCCCACCGGCGCCGGGATCCTGCTGGGCCTGGTCGCCTTCCTCGGAGCGTGCGGCATCCTCCTCCGGAACCAGAGCGATGGCTCCGGGCTGGTGCGGCCCTTCGCGCGCCCGGATGCCCGCGCCGACGCCGACGCCGACGCCGGCCTGACGCCGGCTCGCCTCGATCTCCCCGCGCCGCGCGCCTTCCCGATGGGCCAGGCGAGCCCGGGGCAGGTGACGTTCCTCCACCGCAGCCACGTCCGTGACGCCAGGCTCGCCTGCACCGAGTGCCATGCCCGTCTCTTCGGACTGGTGAAGACCGCCGACCTGAGGCCCGGCGGCGAGACGATGGCCACGATGCGCGGCTGCGCCCACTGCCACGACGGCGGGCGCGCCTTCGCGATGAAGCAGGACTGCGCCCTCTGTCACGTCGCGCCGCGCGGGAAGCCGGAGCCGGCGGCGGTCTCCCGGCGGCCCGCCCCCACCGACTACGCCTTCCCCCGGGGTGAGGGGAGCCCGGGCACGGTCACCTTCAGCCACGCGCGCCACCTGACGGCCACCGGCGCCACCTGCTCCACCTGCCACCCGTCGCGCTTCCACATGATGCGCCCCGACGGCGCCCACGACGGCGACGAGCCGCGCATGGACGCCGCTCGCGAGGGCCGCCAGTGCGGGAGCTGCCACAACGGGCGCGACGCCTTCACCGTGGCGTCCGACTGCGGCCTCTGCCACCGCAGCGACCGGCCGGCAGCGGCCGCGCCCGTATCGAGCGACCAGCCGAAGAGCCCGCCGCCTTTGCGGTTCCCGATGGGCAAGGGAAGTCCCGGGCGCGTCACCTTCGAGCACGGCCCCCACGTGCTCCGCGGCGACGGGAAGTGCAGCGGCTGCCACCCGGCGCTCTTCCCGATGCTCGAGGGAATCTCGCCCGCGTCGATGAAGGAGATGCACGCCGGCCGCCAATGCGGCGCCTGTCACAACGGGCGCGAGGCCTTCACCGTAGCTCGAGACTGCGGCGTCTGCCACGGCAAGGAGCGCGGCCGTGCCGCGCTCCCCGTCTCCACCCGGCAGGTGGCCCCGCCCGATGACTTCACCGTGCCGAAGGGCAAGGGCAGCCCCGGCGCCGTGCCGTTCAGCCACCGCCGCCACCTGCGGGCGGTCGGCGACGGCTGCGGCACCTGCCACCCGCGCCCCTTCGGCATGGCGCGCTCGCCCGGGATGCGGATGGAGGCGATGAACGCCGGCCGCGAGTGCGGCTCCTGCCACAACGGGCGGCGCTCATTCACCGTGGCGCGCGACTGCGCGCTCTGCCACCGGATGCCCGCGTCCACGGCGCCGCAGGCGGTCTCGACGGAGAACAGGCCGCCGAAGGACCGCGCCTACGCCCGCGGCAAGGGGAGCCCGGGCACGGTGACCTTCAGCCACGCGCGCCACCTCGCCTCCGGGAAGGCGGGGTGCAGCGCCTGCCACGCCGGCCTCTTGGCGATGGCCCCGCCGACCGCGGAGAACCCCGGCGTGACGATGGCGGCGATGTTCCAGGGCAAGGAGTGCGGCCACTGCCACAACGGCGAGGGGGCGTTCGCCGTCGCCAAGGATTGCGCCCGGTGCCACGCCGTCGGCACGGAGAGCGCCGCCTCGCGCTGAGCGGGTGGGACCGCGGGGCCGTGTCGGGGCGGGGGGCGGGGGGCGGGGGCCTTCGCCTTGCGGCTACCAGCCCCCGCCCTCCGCGTTCGCCGAGCCGGCGCACTCCGGGTTCTCGGCGTCGAACGCCCATCCGGCGGGGTTGTTGAGGATGTAGGCCCGGATCCGCTCCAGCTCGTCCTGGCTGCGGACGATGCGTTCGTGGTAGTTGCGCTGCCACAGACGACCTTCGTAGGCAGGCCAGCCGTAGTGCCGGACGCCGAAGCCGTACTCACAGGTGCTGGCCGTCTTGAACTCCTGAATGATGCGGCCCAGCGAGCCGTCGTCAGTACCGCGGGGGCGGGTTGAGACACCTCCGGCGGGACGGCTCTTCTTCACCGCCGCGCAGCAGCCGTCGTACGGGAGCACCAGGACGCCGTGCAGGTGGTTCGGCATGACGACGTGCGCATCCACCTCAACGCCCGCGCAGTACTCGGGGATGCTCGTCCAGAGGCGCTCGACCACCCACCCGGCATCGCTGAGGTCCATCTCTCCGTCGCGCACCTGGCCGAAGAGGCAGAGGCGGTGCTGAGTGCAGAGGGTAACGAAGTAGGCTCCCCCCTGTGAGTAGTCATAGCCTCGCAGCCGCGTGGAACGGCGGTGGTGCCGGTCGGGGTCATACCGCGGCACGGTGCGCCTCCTTTCGGGGTGTCGCCCCCCGGAGGGGCGGCGGGCGCCGGGAGGCGGGGGCGAACACGTTGGTTCGCCCCTACCAGACCTGGCCGGGGGCTCGGGGGCGCCGGGGCGAACACGCTGGTTCGCCCCTACCGAACACGCGCGGGTGCGCGGGTACCGTGTCATCGCGCGCCACCCCTCCGCCCCACACCAACCCACCGTAGGGGCGAACCAATGTGTTCGCCCCGGCACGGCACCCGAACGCCCAACGCACCCCCAACCCGCTGCCGGTCCGCCCCAGGCCCACCCACCGCCGGGGCGAACCACCGTGTTCGCCCCGGCGCGGCACCCCCGCGCACGCCGGATCGCCGCAGGGGCGAACCACCGTGTTCGCCCTGGGCAGACCCCCGCGCACGCCGAGCCCAAGCGGGTCCCGTAGGGGCGAACCAGCGTGTTCGCCCCAGGCCGCTAAATGTTAACAATTATTCTTGAGAGGACCTGGCGCAGCGGAACCCGACGTAATCGAGGCTGAGGCCTCGATCGAACCTGTTCCGGATGGCGGCGCGCAGGTTGCCGCGGCCGACGTTGCCGAAGCTGGCGCCGCGGAACACGCGCATAGAATTATCGTTTGGGTCCTCCCGTCCGTCGTCCGCGCGATACGGGTATGGCTTGTAGACGCTGCCGCACCATTCCCAGACGTTCCCCGCCATGTCCAGGCACCCGTAGGGCGACGCTCCCGCGGGGAAGGAACCCACCGGCGCGGCATCGGCAAAGCCGTCGTCGTACCCCTCGAGGATCGTCCAGTCGGTGTGTTTCGTCTTGGCAGTCACGTCGGCGAAGTTGCCGGCGCCCCGCGGGGGAGGCCAGGCAGCGCCCCAGACGAACTCTCGGGCATCCGTGCCCCGCGCCGCCTTCTCCCACTCCGCCTCGGTGGGCAGGCGGCACCCCGCCCACTGCGCGTAGGCCGCGGCGTCCTCCCAGGTGACATTCACTACCGGGTGATTGTCGCCCCCCTGCCCGTCCGGCATCTGCCGGCCCGTCTCCTGGCAGAACCGGCGGTATTGAGCCACGGTCACTTCGCACTTCCCGATCCAGTAGCCCGGCAGGCTCACCTTGTGCGCGGGCTTCTCGTCGTCCTGGCCGTCGTCGCTGCCCATCGTGAACTCCCCGGCGGGCACGAAGACGAACTCCATGCCGTCTTTGGGGTTGGTCCAGGTCTGGACGGCGCCGGTGCCCGGCAGAGAGGGGATGGAGGGCGCGGGGGTGAGCTGCGGCGGCCGGGTGGGCGCCACTTCCAGGGTGAGCGCCACCACCTTCTGCCCGGCGGGGGGCAGGTCCACTTCCTGCACGGCCTCCCGGTAGCCCTCCAGCGCCAGGCGCACGGTGTGCTTCCCGGCGGGCACGTCGCGCAGGGTCGTGGTCGCGGTGCCGCGCGGCTCCGTCTCGGCGTTGAGGAAGACGCGGGCGCCCGGCGGGGTGCTGCTGACGACGAGCACGCCGGGCAGGGGCGAGAGCGCGGGGGCCACCTCGGTGACGGCGCCGAAACGCACCGCCACCTGGCCCTCCCAGGGCTGGTGCCGGTCCAGGCTCAGGGCCACCGCGTGCTCGCCGATGCGCAGGCCGATGACGCGCAGGCCCTCGGCGGTGGTGACGCCGCGCGGCTGCCCGTCCACGCTCACCGTCGCCCCCGGCGGCGCGGTGCGGATGAGGAGGGCCCCCTGCAAGAGCGGGAGGTCTGCTTTGAGGAGAGCGGGCTGCCCGGGGGTGATGGTGACGGCGCGCGTCACGTCGCCGAACTCCTCCCTTGGCGAGCGGACCACGACGGCGATCTCCCCGGCGGGGATGCCGTCCAGGGCGAGCGGGGTGACGCCGCGCGGCTGGTCGTCGCCGCCGACGAAGACCTGGGCGCCGGGGGGCTCGCTCTCCACCCGCAGCGACCCGGTGGCGGCGGCGGGCGCCGGGCCGGGCGTTGCGGGCACGAAGGCGAGAGCGGACATCGCAAGCTGCGGGCCGGGGCGGGTGACGGTGAGACGGGCGGCGCGCATCTGCTTCAGCAGGTTCTCGGCGAGGGCCTGAAGCGCCGGCTTCCAGGTGTCGAAGTCCGCCGGGTTCACGGTGCAGTCGGCGGCGACGCCGGGCACCTGGCGCCCCGTGGCGACTTCGAGGAGATAGGCGCTCACCTGCAGCCGGTCGCCGGGCACCTTCTCCGAGCCCCCCACCAGCACATAGCGGGCATTCACCAGCTTGCCGATCTCCTGGGCGGTCTGGGCGTCGGTGAGACCGCTGTTCTGGAACTTGAGCTCCTCGGTGGTGAGTCGCTTGCGGTCCACCAGATTCACCTCGCGGGAGGCCGCCAGGCGAGTATAGACGGTATCGGCGAACGGCTTGCCGTACTCGCCCCCGAAGCTCGGGCAGGCGATGACGCCGGGGGCGGGGCGCAGGGGGATCGGCGCCGGGATCTCAGGCACCACCGCGGGAGTCTGGCGCAGGTCGGGGAGCTGGTCGGCGCGGATACTCTCGGGCACGCGGGCCACCACGTAGCGGGCCAGGGAGGCGAGGGTGATCTCGCCCTGGTCGTCCGCCGCTTTGCCGCCCAGGCCCTCCGCCAGCGCCTCGGCGAAGTAGCTCTGCCCGCGCTTGCTGCAGTAGGCGCGCTCGCCGGGACTGCACGCGAGGAGGGTCGCCGAGCGCGCGGTGGTCCAGCCGCCGCCGGTGGCGTGGAAGCCCTCGGTCTGCGGCTGCGACGCGCTGTCGCCGGCGGACTTCACGAGTGATTCGGGCGTCTCGCGGCAGGCATCGAGGATGAGCAGGCGGGAATCGCAGGGGAGCGCCTCCAGCTTTGCGCGCAGCCAGGAGAGCTTCACCGCGCCCGCCTCGCGCGCTTCGGGGTCGGTCAGATCGCCCACGTCACGCAGCAGCAGGTACTGCTCGGCGGGCCGTCCGTCCGCGCCGGGGATCTCCACCCCGTGGCCGCAGTAGTAGAAGACCACCACGTCCTTGGCGCCGGGCTGGATGTCGGCCAGCTTGTCGAGCAGGTTCGACTTGTTGGGGATCAGGGTGGCGTCGGGTGCGTCGCAGGTCATCACGCAGGCGGTGGTCTCCTCCGGGCGCGCATCACGCAGCAGCCCGGCAACCTGGCGGGCAGCACTGGAGGCGTAGGGGAGGGCGTGATAGGCGGGACGGGTGTACTGATTCACGCCCACGGCCAGCACCCAGACTCTGGCCCCGGTCCCTTCCGCGGCGCGCGGGCCGCCGCGGCAGAGGAAAACGGCGAGAGCGACCAACCCGATGGTGTACAGCAACCGATGTTTCATGGTGGCCCTCCGCACGGGAAGAGAAGGCGCCCGCGCGCACACAGAGCAGCCGCGCGGCGTCCACCCCATTATAGCATCGGGACGGAGTGCGCGCAAGGTTTGTTCACAACGAAGGAGCGCTGCGAGCAAAGGACCCGCAAGGGAACAACCGTCGCGGGCCACCGGGCGCTCGGGGGCCTGCGGCCAACCGTCCTTCGGACGGGAAGAAACCCCGCGCCCGCGAGGGCGCTTGGCCGACGTGCGCGACCTGTCGGCCTTCCCGCACGGAAACCCCGCGCCCGCGAGGGCGCTTGGCGGCGCCGCGCCGCCCTCCAGACGGGTATGTTCATATGCCCGCTGCTGGCTGCCGTGACGCTTGTTTCCTCACGAGCTCGAAAGGCGGCGCGAACCGGGGCGTGCGTCTCGCGGGCCAGGCGGCTCCGCAGCGCGACGGCGCGCCTCGGCAGGGAGCCCGCGCGCCCGCGTCGAATGGCATTCCATCCCGAACAGAGCCTCGGCTGAGGGTCTGCAGCGGCCGCGGGCGCGGCTCGGGTGCGTTCGGCGGCCTCGTGAAGCGGAGGAAGAAGGCAGCGATGGAGGCGAAGACGCTTGCGGAGCTCGTGACGGAGGCCGGCAGCCGCTATGCGGGGCAACCGGCGTACATCTGGCGGCCGGGGCTGCGCGCCGTGCGCTTCACTTACGGCGACGTGTACCAGACGGCGCGCCGGGCCGCGGCCCTGCTGGAGCAGCACGGCGTCCGCCCCGGCGACCGCGTCCTCCTCTGGGCGGTGAACTCGCCCTACTGGGTCTCCGCCTTCTTCGGGTGCCAGTTGCACGGGGCCGTGGCTGTGCCGCTGATGGTGCAGAACACCCCCGACTTCGTCTCCCGCATCGCCGAGTTCACCGAGGCGCGGCTCATCCTCAAGTCGCCCGCGCGCCACATCGCCCTGGCGGGGATCCCGGCGCTTGACGTGGAGAGCGCCCTGGCCGCGGCCGCCGATGACGAGTTCACCCCGGCAAACCCCGACCCCGAAGACATCGCCCAGATCCTCTTCACCTCCGGCACCACCGGCGTGCCGAAAGGCGTCCCGCTGAAGCACCGGAACATCCTGGCCAACGTGCGCGACATCCTCACGCTGGACCTCATCACCCCGGGCGACCACCTCATGTCCATCCTGCCCCTGGCGCACGCCTTCGAGCAGGTGGCCTCGCTCTTCACCGCGATGGCGCTCGGGCTCACGGTCACGCAGGCGGCCTCGCTCTCCGGCCTGCGCATCCGCAACAACATGATCGAGGACCACCCGACGATCCTGGTGGCGGTGCCGGAGTTCCTGAAGCTGGCCGTGCAGCAGATCGAAGCGAAGGCCGAAAAAGCCGGCCGCAAGGAGAAGCTGCAGACGCTCTTCCGCCTCGGGCCGAAGTTGCCAGCGTTTGTCCGGCGGCGGCTGGCCCGCCCGGTCCTGAGCCGCTTCGGTGGACGGCTCCGGCGCGTCATCTCCGGCGGTTCGGCGCTGGATCCGGCCGTGGGCGAGAAGTGGGAGGCCCTCGGGGTACCGGTGATCCAGGGCTACGGCGCCACCGAGTGCTCGCCGGTCGTCTCGGCCAACCGCCCCCGCGGGCGCAAGGTGGCCTCCGTGGGGCCGCCCCTCCCGAGCGTGCAAGTGAAGCTCGCCCCCGACGGCGAGATCCTGGTGAAGGGACCCAACGTCGCCGACGGCTACTACCGCCGCCCCGACGAAACCGCCGAGCGCTTCCGCGACGGCTGGTACCACACCGACGACCTGGGCGCCTTTGATGGCGACGGGCACCTGCGCATCAAGGGGCGGAAGAAGTTCCTCATCGTCACCCCCGCCGGGGAGAACGTCTACCCCGAGGATGTTGAGAACGAGCTGAACCGCGAGCCGGAGGTGCGCGACTCCGCCGTGCTCGGCCGGCAGAGCGACGCGCGCTTCGAGATCCATGCCGTGCTCCTCCCGAAGCCGGGGGCCGCCCTGGACGCGCGCGCGGTGGTCGAGCGCGTCAACCCGCGACTGCAGCCGCACCAGCGGGTCCAGGGCGTCTCGGTGTGGGAAGGGGAGGACTTCCCGCGCACCGCGACGCGCAAGGTGAAGAAGAACGAGGTGCTGGCCTGGCTCGCCGCGCGCGAGGCGCCGGAGGCCGCGGCCGGGCTTCCCGTTCCGGTGGGCGCCGTGGAGCGCGTGGTCGCCCGTGCCGTGGGTCGGCCCGCCGACCAGATCCGCCCGGAGATGCGCCTGGAGGGGGACCTGAAGCTCGACTCCCTCGGCCGCGTCACCCTGGTGGGCCTCATCGAGGAGGAGCTGGGCGTGGTGCTGGACGAGGGGCAGATCGGGCCGCAGACCACCGTGGCCGACATCAAGGACCTGGTGGGCCGGCGCGAGCAGAAGGAGGAGCGCTATGAGTTCCGGGAGTGGCCGCTCTCCACCCCGGCGCGCGCCGTGCGCGCGCTGGGGTGGAGCCTCTTCTTCCGGCCCTACCTGCGCTGGGTGGCGCGCCCGGAGGTGGTCGGCTGCGAGCACCTGGAGGGGCTGCAGGGGCCGGTGCTCTTCCTCCCCAACCACCGCTCCCCGATTGACGGCGGCGTGGCGCTGCACGCCCTCCCCCGGCGCTTCCGGCGGAACACCGCCATCGCCGCGGCCACTGATGTCCTCTACGAGCACCCGGCCACCGCGCGCTGGGCCGGGGTCGTGGAGCTCCTCTTCAACACCTACCCCTTCGACCGCGTCGGGCAGGTGAAGTCCTCCCTTCAGTACACCGGCCGGCTGATGGACCGAGGGTTCTCGGTGATGCTCTTCCCGGAAGGCCAGATGGAGCAGGAAGGCCATCTGCTGGAGGTGCGCGGAGGAGCCGGGATCATCGCCGTGGAGATCGGCGCGCCGGTGGTGCCCGTCGGCCTCACCGGCACCGATCTGGTCGTCTCGCCCAAGACCGACCGCATCGTCCTGCCGCGTCGCGGCCGGGTGCGCGTGGCGTTCGGCGAGCCGCTCCGCTTCGCTTCCGGCACCGACTACGAAGCCGCCGGGGCCGCCATCCAAGAGGCGCTGCGCCGCCTGGTCGCGTAGCCGGGCGGCGCCGTGGGTTCCGGCGGCTGCTCCACGCCCGCCTCTTGCGTTGCCGCGCCGTATCGGGTAGAATGGAGGCACCATAATGCTACTACCAGGCCCGGCTGCCGCGCGCGGCGCGGGCCGAAGGGGGTGAAGTCAAGTTGCTGGAAGATTTGAAGCGAGAGATGACCGAGCTTTCCACGCGGCTCGACGAAATGGGGAATCGCCTTTGACGTCGCCGGCAAAGAGGTGATGATTGCGCAGCGTGAGGAACAGGCTGCCGAGCCGGGCTTCTGGAGCGACCCAGAGGCGGCTCAGCGGGCGATGCAGGAGCTCACGCGCCTGAAAGAGACGATCGGGCCCTGGGCGGAGCTGCGTGCGGAGCTCACCGACCTGCGGGAGCTGGCCGAGCTCGCCGCCGAAGAGGGCGAGGACGGCATGGCTGGCGAGATCGCGAGCGACCTGAAGGAGGTGCGCGCGCGATTCGAGACGATGGAGTTCCAGGCCCTCCTCGGCGGGGCGCACGACCCGAACAACGCCATCCTGGAGATCAATGCCGGCGCCGGGGGCACGGAGGCGTGCGACTGGGCCAGCATGCTCCTGCGCATGTACCTGCGCTGGGCCGAGAACCGGAGCTACCAGACGGAGATCACCGACGAGAACCCGGGAGAAGTGACCGGGATCAAGAGCGTCACCGTCGTCGTCACGGGGCGATACGCCTACGGCTACTTGAAGGCCGAGCGCGGCGTGCACCGCCTGGTGCGCATCTCGCCATTCGACTCGAGCAAGCGGCGGCACACTTCGTTCGTCTCCGTGGACGTGATCCCCGAGGTGAGCGACAACAGCGACATCACGATCAACCCGGAGGACGTGGAGACCGAAACCTACCGCTCCAGCGGCGCCGGCGGGCAGAACGTGCAGAAGGTGGAGACAGCCATCCGTCTGCGCCACAAGCCGACCGGGATCGTCGTCACCTGTCAGAACGAGCGCAGCCAGCTCAAGAACAAGGACATGGCGATGAAGATCCTGCGCGCCCGCCTCTTCGAGAAGCAGGAGCAGGAGCGGCTGGCGAAACTGGCCGAGATGCGCGGCGAGCAGCGCGCCATCGAGTGGGGCAGCCAGATCCGCTCCTACGTGTTCCAGCCCTACCAGATGGTGAAGGACCTCCGCACCGACGCCGAGACGAGCAACATCCCGGCCGTGATGGACGGCGAGATCGACTTGTTCATCCAGGCCTTCCTCAAGTGGTACAAGCCGGTCGAGTAGGTTGACCGAGGG
>JACQGM010000096.1 GCA_016199585.1 Armatimonadota bacterium | reverse complement strand
GTTCGCCGCCTCGGAGCTGGCGCGCTACCTGGGGCAGATCCTGGGCAAGCCCCTCTCCGTGGGAGCGGCCGCCGCCGGGGCGCCGAGGATCGTGCTCGAGAAGGTGGCTGACAAAGACCTCGGCGACGAAGGCTATGAGTTCGCCGCCGAAGGGAACACGCTCCGCCTGCGCGCCGGGGGCGACCTCGGGGCGGTCTTCGGCGTCTACGAGTTCCTGCGCCGCTACGGTGGGTGCCGGTTCAGCGGCCTGGGGCCGGACGGGGAGCTGGTGCCCAGCCGCAAGAGCGTCACCGCCGAGGGCCTGCCGCTGCGCCGGAAGCCGAAGCTCTGGTACCGCGGTCCGCAGTTCTCCAGCCGCGGCGCGGCGACTCTGACGGAGGAGGAGAGCGCGCAGCTCTGCACCCGGTGGATTGACTGGATGGCCAAGAACGGCTTCAACTACGTCGTCCACAATCCCCATCGCTTCCCCGGAGACTGGTTCGACCGCTTCATCCGCCCGGAGATGGTCAAGCGCGGCCTGAAGTTCGACATGAACCACCACAACCTCTACCTCTGGCTCCCCCGCAAGAACTTCGCGGAGCACCCGGAGTGGTTCCCCCTGGTGGACGGCAAGCGCGCCGCGAGCGGCAACCAGTTGGGCATCTGCTCCAGCAATCCGCAGGCGGTGCAGACCGTGATTGACAACGTGCTCGATTATCTGCGCCGGCACCCGGAGGTGAGCATCATCGGCGTCATCCCGGGGGACAGCTACGGCATGTGCCACTGCGACGAGTGCACCAAGCTGGACGTGGCGAACGGCATTGACCCGAAGGAGCAGTTCCGCGATACGACGGCGTTCAAGACGGCGGGCGCCAACCTCGCCAAGACGCGCCGCTACACCCTCCTCATCAACCAGGTGGCGCGCGCCGTTCGCGAGGAGTTCCCCGACGTGCTCGTGGGGAGCGCCGCTTACGTGGACCTCACCTGGCCTGACCAGGAGATCCCGATGGAGTCGAACGTCGTCACCTGGGTGGCGACCTACTGGCGAGACGGCAGCCGCCCTCTCGCCGAGGATGCCCGCACGGATGTGAATCGCATGTTCTACGACGCGCTGAAGCAGTGGCGACGCCTCCACAAGGGGAGGGTGATCACCTACTCCTACTACATGGGGATGAACGCCCAGCGCTCGCTGCCCTACCCCCAGGACCAGGTGATCGCGCGCGACTGGAAGAACCTGAAGGCCCTCGGCATCGAGGGGGCGACGCTGCAGAACTGGCCGGACAACCACGAGGTGTACGCCCTGAACATCCTCACCCTCGCGCGCTGCGCCTGGGAGGATGACGTGGACCCCGAGGCCGTGCTCGATGAGTACCTGGAGGGGATGTACGGCTCGGTGGCGGGGGAGATCCGCCCGATCTTCGATGCCTTCCACGCCGCGTGGCGCCGGGCCGAGGAAGAGGGCGCGACCATCCTTCCCAATGGACTCAGCATCCTGCTCCTGATGGACGCCCTCGGCGAGGGGCGGCTGGATGAGTGCCTGGCAGCCGCCCGCGCGAAGGCCGCCAACGACCGGGAGCGCCGCCAGGTCGCGAAGCTCACGCAGACGGCGCAGTACTGGAAGATGGGGGCGGAGATCTTCCGGCTGGAGCAGAAGGCAGGCGCGGCGGCCCGCGCCGGAGACCAGGCCGCGGCGGCCACCCTCAAAGAGGATGCGGCGCGCAAGTGCCTGGATATCCAGGACTACCTGAGAGGACTCCCCGCAGGGTGGGTAGCGCCGAGGTCGGCTAATGTGTGGGAGAACACAAGGAAGAGATTAGTGCCGGAATCCGCCGGGAAGTAACGCCGGCCGGGCCTGTGCGCAGGCTGAAGTGGGGAGAGGCAAGAAGATGCAGGTGACACACCCGAATCTCTTCTTGAACCGCACCGAAATCGAGGCGATTCGTGAGAAGATCCGCCGGCACGAGTGGGCGGGGCGGCTCCACGAACGCCTCCTGGCGCAGGTCGAGGACACGCTGCGCGGGGGAAGCGAATACGCTCTGTACTACACCCAGGGCGTCTATCCCGGTGTCGGCATCAATGCTCTGTGGATCACCGGACGGCGCGTCCGTGATGTCGCCTTGGCGGCCGCCATCGCCAACGAGCAGCGGTATGCCGACAAGGCGAGAGAACTGCTCCTCTTCTTCGTCGACGCCGCCGCGCAGAAGCCGCCTCCGCTCGACTCACTCATCAACGGCGCCAGGGATCCTGAAGCCAACCTGTGGGCGCTCACCCACGTGTATGATCAGCTTTCGCCCTCCGACAAGCGGTGGGTGGACAGCTTCCTCGTCTTCGGTCTCAGAGGCGGCATCAACCTGTGCTGGGCGTACGACCTCATCCATGAGCGGCTCTCGGAGGCCGAGAGGGAAGCAATTGAGGGGTTCTTCTTGTGGATCGCCCGATCCGCGATGGTGCCGCTGGCAGAGCACCCGTCGCCTCACAATAGAACGATGTGGGGGCGGGCTTTCTGTGGCGTGGTGGGATACACGGTAGGCGACCGCGAGCTCATCCAGTTCGCCCTGGAAGCGCCGGGCGGCTTGAAAGACGTCCTGGAACGGGGAACCCGAGACGGAGGTGTCTGGAACGAAGCCAATCCTTACCAGATGTTCTATGTCTCGCAGCTCATGGCAATCCTGGCCGAGGCGGCCTTGCGCGGCGACGGCGTGGACCTCTGGCACTGGCGCTCCCCCGGCGGCAACTCCATGAAGAGGTTCTACGATGTCTGCCTGCACCTGGCGTTTCCGGTGGAACTCCGGGTGGCGACTTACGGTGACAACGGTACCCAATCCCCCTTTGTCGCGAAGGGCGCCCTGTACGGAGGGCACCAGATCGGCGACTACTTCCTGGCCAACGACCGGGATGGCCGCGACTGGAACACCTACGAGCTTGCCTACCTTCGCTACAGGGACCCGGCCTACGCCTGGGTGCTCGCCCAGAACCCTGAGAGAGACTCGTTTGATCAGGCGGTCTGGGGCTACCTCGGCTTGACGCACGGGGTCCCGCTCCCCGAGCGCATCGATCCCCCCCCGGCGCCCAGCACCCTCTACCCGCAGACGGGCCTGGCGATGCTGCGGGCTGACGAGTCTCCCGCCTACTGGACATCGGGATCCCCCGCCGTCTCTATCCGCTTCGGCGCAACGAGAGGGGTGAGCCACGCGCACATGGACCCCTTCCACATCACCCTCCATGGCAAGGGCCACCTCGTCTACCCCGACTGGTTCATCCAATGGGACTACACAACCAGGATGGACGGACGCAGGGGCAAGAGCCCGACCCCCTGGAGCATGTGGCCGGCGGCCCACAACACGCTGCTGGTGGATAAGAAGGCGGAGGTCGCGCTGCCGCAGCCGCTCCCGGTGGCCGAACACGACTTCGGCGCCGCCGTGAAAGTGATTCGCATCCGCGGGAGCATCTACCCGGGAGTCGAACAGACACGCACTCTGGCGCTCACCGGCGAGTATCTGCTGGACCTGTTCGAGGCGCGCTCCGAGAGCGAGCACACCTATGACTGGATCCTCCACGGCCTGGGCGAGCTGGCTGTGCCCTTCCCCTGGCGTTTCTCTCCTTTCGACATCGGTGCCGATTTGGGGTTCGGCGTGATCGACACCGGCGCCCCCGCCGATGACCCCGAGAACCGCTGGATGCGGAACGGGATGCAGGCCGTTGTGCCGGAGACGTGGTCGGCTACCTGGCGGCAGAAGGAAGGCGACGCCTGGGTGCGTGCGCCAGGAGCAGGAGTGTGCGTCACGATGCTGGGCGCTCCGGGCACCACCCTCTACCGCGCCGACGGCCCTTACTACGTCTCGGGAGCCGGACTGAGAGAGATGCCGACGGACGGCAAGGCGCGCTCCGTGCCGCTCCTCATCGCGCGCCGCCGCGCCCGGAACACCCTCTTCGTCGCTCTCCACGAGCCCTACGATGATCCGCGAGGGCTGCAGATCCAGCTCCGCCGGATTCGCGCCAGCGAGGGCATCCTGGCCGTGGAGATCCGCACAGGAAGCGGCACCGACTACTTCTTCTATGCCGAGAGCCTGCCGGGGCCGCACCGGGTCGAGAGCGAGATCGGCGTGTTCCGGCTCAGGGGAGGCTGCGGCTATATCCGGCGAGATAGCCGGGGAACGACGACCCGGGGGATCGACGAGAGAGACACCCGGGATTGATGACGTGTCACAGAAGCGAAGCCTCTGCGTGGCTTCGGGGCCAGAACGGGAAAGGAGAACGCCCATGATGGATGAGATCACACGACGGCGCTTTCTGCTGGCATCGGCCGGCGCGGGCGTCGGCCTGCTGATGGGGCAGGCCGCGTGGCTGTGCGCGGCTTCGGCAGCCCCGACCGATCCGACGGCTGGCGACGACGTGTTCGGGTGCGACCCGAATCCGACCGGCGACCCGATCGGCGGGGGCGATGGCTACCGGCGAATCCTCACCGGGGGCGACTTCACCGTGAAGACCCCCGAGGAGTTGATCTGGTCGCTCAAGGAGGCGCGCGCCGGGCAGGTGATTTACGTGCCCGACGGCGTCGCCCTCGACCTCACAGGGTCGGGCACGCTCACGATCCCCGAGGGGGTCACGCTCGCCGGCAGCCGGGGCGCTCAGGCGTCGCCGGGGGCGCTGTTGATCCGCAAGGACGAGAGCGGCGCCCTGCTCGCCGCGGGGGGCGATGCGATCCGCGTGACGGGCCTGCGCTTCGAGGGCGCCTACGCCGGCCCCGAGCGCGTGGCGACCAACTCGCGCTTCCTCACCATCGCGCGCTACGGGTGCGAGGTGGACAACTGCGAGGTCTTCGCCTTCAACCTTACCGGCGTCAGCGTGATGCCGGAGGCGATGAAGACGCACATCCACCACAACTTCCTGCACCACATCCAGCTCGGCGGCATGGGCTACGCCGTCTTGACCGAGGCGAGCGACACCCGCATCATCGCCAACCGGCTGGATTACGGACGCCACTTCATCGCCGGCGGCGCGGTCGGCTGCGGCTACGAGGCCGCCTACAACTGGGTCGGCCCCAACACCACCAGTCACCAATTCGACATGCACGGCGGGGCGGACCGCGGCGACGGCACCGACATCGCGGGCGACTGGATGCACGTCCACCACAATACCTTCGGGGGCAAAGAGCGACACGTCGTCATCCGCGGGGTCCCTTCCCACGGCGCGTGGATCCACAATAACTGGTTCGCGGGCCCCCCGGTGGAGAGAATCGGGATCGCTTACACCCCCGACGTGGGAAGAATCCACGCCTATCGCAATGCCTACGGTCCCGACAAGGTAGTTGAGAACTTCACTAAGCTCATCCCGCGGGGGTGATGCCCGGAGGAGACCCTGGGGAAATCACGATGAAGCCGAATCATTTCTCCGTATTGATGGCCGGCGTGTTCCTGCCGCTCGCGGCGGCAGGGGGCGCCGGAGTGGATCGACTGGGAGACCCCCTGCCCGAAGGCGCCGCCCAGCGCCTCGGCACCACCCGGATGCGCACCCCCGTATCCGACCTCTGCTATCTGCCGGATGGCCGGGGGGCGCTGGCTGTCGGTTCCTCCCTCGAGGTGTGGAACCTGGCAGAGGGGGCTCTGGAGAGCCGTCAACAGGTGGGTGGTGCGGGCCTGGTCAGCCTCGACCTGCGCAAAGACGGACAGGCGCTGCTCGTCGGCGACGCTGCCGGGAATGTCCACGAGTGGGACCCGGCCGCCGGCCGGGTGCTGCGCACCTGGCCGACCGAGCAGGAAGGGCTGCGCACGGCACGCTATTCGACCGACGGGAAGCGAGTGCTCACCACGGGCTCGCTCACCCTGAAAGAGTGGGACCTTGCCACCGGCAAGGAGTTGGTCGCCATCGCCGGCAAGATGCACTCCTTCCAGGAGGCGATCTACACCGCCGACGGGAAAGGGGCCATCGTCGGCGGCTCGGCCGGATCCGGCGAAGTCGTGGCGCAGTACGATCTGGCCACCGGCGAGTTGCGGCACCAGTGGCTGAGGGACTACTCCACTTCCGGAAGGAGTCTCGCCCTCTCGCCGGATGGCCGGCGCCTGCTCGCGGGCAGCCGCTCCATGGCGACCGAGTGGGAGCTGGAAGACCACGAGATGCTGCGGCGCTTCACCGGGCACCAGGGCGGCGCGGTCGTTTCGGTCGCCTACTGCCCGGATCCGGATCAGCTCCTCACCGGATCGCGCGACGGCTCCATCCGGCGCTGGAACCGCCGGACCGGGGAGGTGCTCGCGCGGTGGTTCCCGCACAGCGGGCACGTGAGGCACCTGCGGGTGTCTCCGGATGGCAGATGGGTCCTCTCCAGCGGCGGGGGCACGGTGGCGGAGACGAGCCTGGAAGACGGATCGCCCCGTATCGCCTGGGACCGGCACGACGAGGCGGTTGAGGCGGTGGCGCTGCTCGCGAACGAACGGGTGGTGAGCGGCTCGGCCGACAGAACGCTGCGGGTATGGGACTATCGGAGCGGGCGGTCGTTGGTGACCATCCCGGGGGCGACTCTGGGTGCTCGCGCCGTGGCGGTCTCGCCGGACGGTCGCCGCGCGGCGACCGGGTGCGGAGACGGGATCATCCGCGAGTTCGACATGCAGAATGGCTCCCTCCGCTGGGAGATGCCGGGGCACGCCGGCTTCGTCTACTCCCTGGCCTACACCCCGTCGGGCGATTCCCTGGTGAGCTGCGCCGGTGACGGCACGATCTTCGTCCGGGGCGCGGGCGAGCGGCCCGGACGGCCGATGTGGGTGTTCCCGGGCGACCGTGATGCCGTGACGGGCCACCGGGGTGGAGTCCTCTCGCTCGCCCTGTCGCCAGATGGCAAGTCCGTCCTCTCCGGGGGACGCGACGGCACGGTGCGTCTATGGAGCATCGAGAAGCCGCCCTGGGACCAGGATCCCCGGAAGAGGGTTCTGGAGGGGCACCGCGGGTGGGTGGAAGCCGTCGCCTTCGCCGGGGAGAGCGTGGGCCTCTCGGGAAGCCGGGACGGGCGCATCCTGAAGTGGGATCTGAATACTGGAGAGCTGCTGTCCGAGATCCCGTTCGGGCGGCGCGTTCTCGCCCTGGCGTGCTCTGCGGACGGGAAGACCCTGTGCGCCGGCGGGGACAATGGCGCGATCCTCGTGCTGGATCTGGCCACCGGTCAGGAGAAGGCGAAGCTCACCGGCCACCGGAGCGGGGTGCTCTCGCTGGCCTTGACGGCGGACGGCACGCGCCTCATCTCCGCCGGCCAGGACACGACGCTGCTGGTCTGGGACATGCCCTGAGCGCCGCGGAGCGCGCTTCCCCGGCGCCCGGAGAAACTGCCGTGAACCTCTCCGATCAGAGCGGCCGGGAGACGGACCTCGTCTCCCTCAAACCGCAGGAGCTCCTGGAGAAGCTCGACCTGGAGAGTCCCGGTCTGGAAGGGGTGCGCCGGGCGATGGCGCGCTCTGGCCAGACCGGGGCGCTGGCTGCGCTGCTGGCTCATTACCGGCGACGTCATCCCTTGCCGGCGGCCGCGGCAGGGGTGCCTGCGCGCGCCTGCGAGGTCGCCGACAAGATCGCCCGCCACGTCATCCAGTGGGGCCCCTACGAGGAAGCCGATTACGGCCCGCAGATGGACTGGGAGTGGGACCCGCGCGGCGACATCGAGTGGGTGGCGGCGGTCTACCGCTTCTTCTGGGCGCCGCCTCTGGCCGATGCCTACCGCGCCACCCGCGACGAGAAGTACGCCCGCGCCTTCGTGGCATTGACCACCGACTGGCTCCGCAAGCACCCCCTGGAGGAGTGGCGCCGCACGCACCCGGTCTACACCCACTGGCGGGGTTTCGCCTGGCTCGACATCCAAACCGGCATCCGCGCCACCAACCTCTGCCGGGCGTTCCCTCTCCTCGTCCACGCCGAGGCGTTCACCCCGGAGTTCCTCGGCATCCTGATGGACGGCCTCTACGACCACCAGGTGAAGACCGAGCGTCTGCCGATGGGCCGGGTCCACAACAAGGCGGTCTTCGAGCAGCGGGGGTTCACCAACATCGCCCACACCTTCCCCGAGTTCCGCGACTCGCGGCGCTGGCTGCAGCTCGGCCTGGAGCGGACGGAGGAGAACCTCCTGGCACAGACCACCAGCGACGGCGTGCAGCGCGAGTGGTCCTTCGGCTACCACCAGGGCGTGTTGAGCGATGCCGTGGAGATCATGGAGCGGATGCGCGCCGCCGGCATCGAGGTCTCACCCGCCTACCGCGAGCGCGTGCGCCGGATGCACGACTACATCTTCGCCGTCGCTACCCCGGACCTGGGCGCCCCGATGTTCGGCGACGGGTCGCGCCCCCTGCGCGAAACGGACGACCGGTCGCGGTGGCCGCTCTACAACTCGCTGGTCGGCGCCACGGCGCTGCTGGGCGACCCGAAGTACGCGGCGCGCGCGACCCTGGACCGCTCGGCCCTGCCGGAGCAGCGGAGCTACGCCTTCCCCGAGGCGGGCATGTGCGCCCTCCGCAGCGGTTGGGACCTCGATGCGATCCATCTGGCGCTGCACTGCTCGCCTCCCGGCATCTCCACGCACGACCAGCCGGACAACGGCACCTTCGAGCTGTACGCCTATGGCCGCTGGCTGATGCCTGACTCCGGCTTCTACACCTACGGCCATGACCCCGAGGGCCGCGCCTGGCATCGCCGGACCTGTGTCCACCAGACCCTGACCCTGGACGGCGCAGACGCGGCCATCGCCGGCCGGCACCTCCTCTGGCACTCCGCGCCGGGCCTCGATGCCGTGGTGGTGGAGAACGCCTCCTACCCGGGGCTGACACACCGCCGCAGCGTGTGGTTCGTGGACCGGCGTTTCTTCGTGCTCCTGGACGAAGCGATCGGGGATGCGGCGGACGCCCTCGACCTCCACTTCCAGCTCGCCCCCGGCGAAGTCCGGCTCGATCCGGCGCGCCACTGCGCCGCCACCCTCTTCGAGGACGCCAACGTGCTGGTGTGGGCGGGCCCCGCTGCCCCGGTGACGATGGAAGAGGAGGAAGGCTGGTTCGCCCGGGCCTACGGGAAGCGCACCCCGCGCCGAGCGTTCCGCTTCCAGCACCAGGGGCAGGCGCCGGCCGCATTCCTCACCCTCCTGGTGCCCTACCGCGGCACGGAGGCGCCGGAGGTCTCCGCCGCCTTGCCGGAGGGCTTCGCCGTCGGGTCGGATCGGGTCGAGTTGAGCGTCTCTGTGTTCGGGCGGACGTGGGAAGTGGGGCGCGACGTGGGGACGGGGGAGGCGTGGGGGCGGTGAGGAGGCGGCCCCGGCGGCCGACCCGCTCCCCTCACTCACTCTTCCGCCGCTGCTGTCGGAACATCTGCGCCACCTCCTCCACCGTAGTGGCGTCCTTCGGCCGCTTGTCCTCCCGGACCCAGCCGACCGTGCGCAGGAAGCGGAACGGCCCATCTCTGCGTTCAATGAATGCCGCGTTTCCGCCGTTCGTAGTAGCCGGGTTCAGCCGGCTAAAGCCAGCCACTACGAACGCCACCCGGAACACACGATTCATTCCGCAAGGTCCATAAGCCAGCTACTACGAACAGGAGACCGATCCTCTTGTTGCTTTGCGAGCTAACGAGGCCTTGGCGCAGGAACCCTGGGGCCGTTTCATTACTGCCACGCGGTGCGCCCCGGGGGGCAG
>JACQGM010000095.1 GCA_016199585.1 Armatimonadota bacterium | reverse complement strand
GGGCCTGGCAGCTTGCCGGCCTCCCGGAGGCCCGGCGCGAGCTCGGCGTGGACCACGTCGTCACGGGCTACGCCGAGGGGAACGCCGCGGCAGTGCTCGGGGCGCTGGCGCGCGGCGAGGCCCTGCCCGAGGTGATCGCGGGCGAGGGCGTGCCGGCCGCGGCCATCCCCGCCATTCGTGGCGCCAGCACCATGGGCGTCGTCGAGATCAGCCGGGGGTGCGGGCTGGGGTGCGGCTTCTGCACCATCGCCCGCGTGCCGATGATCCACCTCCCCGAGGAAACCGTCGCCGCCGACGCCGCGACGAACGTGGCCGCCGGCCAGACGAGTATCGCCGCCCTGAGCGAAGACCTCTTCCGCTACGGCGCCGAGGGCCTGACGGCGAACCCAGGCCGGCTCCTCTCCCTCCTCGCCCGGCTGCGGCACATCGAGGGCCTGCGCCTCATCCAGGTGGACCATGCCAACCTGACGAGCGTCGCGCAGTACAGCGATACCGAGTTGATCGCGGTCCATCGCCTCCTGGTGGGGGCCAACCGCCACCGCTACCTCTGGGTGAACGTCGGCGTCGAGACCCCCTCCGGGTCTCTCCTGCGCGCCAACGGCGGCGGGGCGAAGATGGGCCGCCTGGCGGACGGCGCCTGGGGGGAGTTCTGCGCCGAACAGGTCCGCCGCCTCTGCCGCGCCGGTTTCTTCCCGATGGCCAGCCTGGTGCTCGGCCTGCCCGGCGAGCGGGCGGAGCACGTGCGCCGGGCGCTGGCCTGGGTGGATGCGCTGAAGAGGGAGCGGCTCTCCATCTTCCCGGTGGCGTACGCGCCCGTGGATGGCAGCGCCGGGATCGGGCGCGGCGACCTGAGCCGATCCCACTGGGAGCTGATGCGCGCCTGCTACCGGCTCAACTTCCGCTGGATTCCGCGCATGTACTGGGACAACCAGGCGGGGGCGGGCGTCTCGCTGGCGAAGCGGCTGGCCATCCGGGCCCTGGGCCAAGGGCAGGTAGCGCAGTGGAGGGCACTCTTCGCCTCGCACGCGCGGAGGGCGGGGGCGTGGGAGAGTGAAGAGTGAAGGGTGAAGGGTGTAGGGGCGAACCCCCTGAGCGCAGTCGAAGCGGTTGTTCGCCCCGGCTCGCCAGCGTCACTCATCACTCTTCACTCATCACTCTTCACTCCTCTCTGGAGGTTGCGGTGCGGGCGCTGGCGGCCGCCGTGCGGCCGGAGGGGTACTGGGAGGGGCGTCTGTCGTCGTCGGCACTCGCCACGGCGACCGCGATCAGCGCGCTGGCGCTGGCCGGACGGGAGGTGGATGCGTCGCTCATCCGCAGGGGCATCGCCTGGCTCGGCGAGACCCGGAACCCGGATGGCGGCTGGGGCGACACCCCCGACAGCCCGAGCAACCTGGCGACCACGATGCTGGTGGCGGCGGCGCTGACGTTGGGAGCAAGTCACATCGGTAAGCGCGAAGCGTGGGGCGCGGAGTGCGGAGTGCGGAGTGCGGAGTGTGAAGTGCCGCCTGCCGCCTGCCGCCTGCCGCCTGCCGTCTCTCAGGCGGAGAGCTACCTTGCCGCGCACGCCGGGAAGATCCCAGAGGAGCGGGCGGCGGCTATCCGGCGCGTCTATGGCGCCGACCGGACCTTCGCGGTGCCGATTCTCACCAACTGCGCCCTGGCGGGCCTGGTGCCGTGGGAGTGCGTCCCCGACCTTCCCTTCGAACTGGCGGCGCTCCCGCCGGCGTGGTTCCGGCTCCTCCGGCTGCACGTGGTCAGCTACGCCCTGCCGGCGCTCATCGCCATCGGCATGGCGATCCACCACCATCGCCCCTGCCGCGGGCCAAGACAAGGCTCGCCCCCGCGCCGGCTCGCCCGGCGGGTGGCGCGCGGACCCGTTCTGCGTCGCCTGGAGCGGATCCAGCCGGAGTCGGGCGGGTTCCTCGAAGCCGTGCCCCTGACGTCCTTCGTGGCGATGAGCCTGGCGGCGGTCTGCGGGGCGGAGCATCCCGTGGTGCGCCGGGGCCTCGAGTTTCTGCGGGCGTCGGTGCGCGCGGACGGGAGTTGGCCGATAGACACCAACCTCTCGGTGTGGCTGACGACGAGCGCGATCACCGCCCTGGCGCGCGCCGGCCGCCTCAACGCGGTGGACGCGCCCGCTGTGGGGCGTTGGATCGCCGACCGCCAGTGCCGGGCCGCGCACCCCTACACCCACGCGGCGCCCGGCGGCTGGGCCTGGACCCACCTCTCCGGCGGCGTGCCCGACGGCGATGACACCTCGGGCGCGATCGTGGCCCTGGGGCACCTCTGCCTGCGCGAGCCGATCCCGGCGGGCGCGCGCTGGCTTCTCCAACTCCAGAACACCGACGGCGGCTGGCCCACCTTCTGCCGGGGCTGGGGGCACCTCCCGTTCGACAGGAGCTCGCCTGACATCACGGCGCACGCGCTGAGGGCGTTGGGGAACCTAACCCCCCAACCCCCTTCCCGCTGCGGGAAGGGGGAGACGGGAGGATCTTCTCCCTCTGGTCCCCTCGCCCGCAGCGCGGGAGAGGGGTGGCCGCAGGCCGGGGTGAGGGCCTCCCCCGCCATCCAGCGCGGGCTGCGCTACCTCTATCGCACGCAGCGCCCGGATGGAGCGTGGGTGCCCCTCTGGTTCGGCAGCCAGGGATCGCCGGCACAGGAGAACCCGGTGCTCGGAACCGCCCGGGTGCTGCTGGCCCTCGCGCAGATGGACCGCGGGGGCGAGGCCGTGGCGCAGGGCATCCGGTTCCTGCTGCATGCGCAGAACAGCGACGGGGGTTGGGGCGGCGACCGCGGTGTGGCTCCCTCGGTGGAAGAGACGGCGTTGGCGGTCTCGGCGCTGGCCGAGTGGCCGGAGCACCCGGAGGCAGACGCGGCGGCCCGGCGCGGCGCCGAGTACCTGACCCGCCGCATCGAGACCGGTGACTGGACCCGCCCGACGCCGATCGGCCTCTACTTCGCCAGCCTCTGGTACTCCGAGGAGCTGTACCCGCTCATCTGGGCGGTGGAGGCGCTGGGGAAGGTAACGCGCATGGGGGGAGACGCCTCATGAGGGCCTTGCCGGGAGAGGGAGGCCTTCGGGGGACCTGCGTCGAATGACATCCTGTCCGGCCCGAACGCCGATACCGCGGCAGTGACTGTCCGGATGGCACGGGCTCCGCCGGCGTGAGGAGGTTGGGATGAGCAAACATCGAATCGGTCTTGTCGCCACGGGCGGCATCGCGCGCTCGCACATCAGGAGCTACCGGCTCGTGCTGGCAGAGCGGGCGGAAGTGGTCGCCGCGTGCGATCCAAACCCGGAGACGCTTCACCGCTTCTGCGATACCTACGGCATCGCCGCGCGCTACGCCACGGCCAAGGAGATGATCGGCTCCGGCGGCGTGGACGTGATCGCCGTGCTCACGCCGCCGGTCGTGCGCCGTGAAGTGCTCCTCCCGGCGTTCGAGGCCGGGGTCCACGTCCTCGTGGAGAAGCCCTTCACCGAGTCTCTGGCCGATGCCGTGGAGTTCGTGCAGCGCGCGGAGAACGCCGGCGTGCAACTCGCGGTGAACCAGAACATGCGCTTCCTGCCGGAGATAGACGCCCTGCGCGCGGTGCTGGCCGAGGGGTGGATGGGCCGCGTTCACCTCTGCGCCCATGACCACTTCCAGCGGCGCACGACGGTGGACGGGTGGCGGGCGCGCGAGGAGCGCCTGGAGATCGCCATCTTCAGCATCCACATCCTCGACCGGCTGCGCTGGCTCCTCGGCGTGAAGCCCCTCGCCGTCAGCGCCGTCACCCGGGCCGGCACCCCGCCCCTCGTCGAGGGGGACCTGCCCCGCGGCGAGATGTTCACGCAGCTCACCGTCCAGTTCGAGGGCGGCGCCGTGGGGACGATGATCTCCTCCTGGCTTTCGCGCGGCCTCCCCGAGTGCCGCATCCGCGTGGATGGCGACGGCGGGAGCCTCCTGGCGGTCAAGCCCTCCTGGGCCGCGCCCACCGTCGCGCTCAGCATCTTCCGCGAGGGGTGCGAGCCGGAGGAGCGCACCGTCACCGTCGAGTCCGCCTCGCTCCGCTCCTATGGCCGGAGCATGGGCGCGCTCCTGGATGCGATCGAGAGCGGCGAGCCCGCCGTGAACAGTGGCCGCGACAACCTCCACACGATGGAGATCGTGGACGGCGCCTACCTCTCGGCGGCGCGGGGCGGAGCGCTGGTGCGCGTGGCCGACCTGCTGGATTCCGCCGGCCAGACCGGGTGACAGCGTTCCCGGCGCGACGCGGAGGTCGCACCCTACGACACCGCACCGCAGGGCGCGGGTTCCGCCCCGCGCCGGACTGCCCCCGCGCTACGGCACGCACACGTCGTAGCCGAGGTAACGCTCGAATGCCTCCTGCACCGGGGCGAGCACGTGGCCGCGCGTGGCGCTGGTGTGGTGGCGGTGGCCCTCATACCCGATGGTCTGCAGCACGTCCTGCAGCCGCTCGATCTGGGCAACGCCGGCGCAGCCGAAGAACTCGGCGGGGATCGGGTCTTCGGTGAAGCGGCCCTCTCCCAGGTAGAAGCGGAGCTGCCCCTCCTCGGTGAGCATGCTGCCGAAGGTGAAAGGCGCCGGGGCGATGCGCCCCGTGTTGCAGCCGTAGCCGCACCCCTTGCCCACGGCGTTGGCGAGGATCGCGTGGTCCGCCACCTGCCCGCGGCCGGCCATCAGGCTGGGGGGCACCGGCCCGCAGTGGAAGAGGATGCACTTCTCCTCTTCCTCACCGTAGTTGTTGTTCCAGTCGAGGCAGGTCGCCGCATCTCCCGAGGCCGCGGCGAGCGCCGCCATCGTCACCGCGTTGCCGACATCCACCTCACAGGCCGCCGGGATGCCGCGGTCGTTCAGGTCGCCCAGGAGGATGCAGGGGGAGATCCCGAGCTGCTGCTGCATCTCGATCCAGCAGCGCACCGCCACGGCGTCCAGCGCCAGCTCGGCGATGATCGCGTCGAGGACCGTGCCGAGTCGCGCCACCTGGTCAAGAGCCCGCTCCGGCACGCCCTCCCAGCTCGCCAGGGCGAGCAGCGCCTCCTTCTTCTCTCGCAGCGCGGCGTCACTCTCCGACAGCGCCGCCATGCGCGCGAAGACATCGGAGAGGTCGAGCGTCTCCATCGTGATCCCGTGGCGCTGCAGCGCCAACTCGTCAATGCGCACCGTCTTGAACGCCGTGGTGCGCGCGCCGATCGCGCCGACGCGCAGCTCGCGCAGCCGCCCCACGACCCGGCAGAGGCGGTCGAAGTGATCCACCTGCGCCGCGAACGTCGGGGTTTCGGGGTGGATGGTGTGCGGCTTCAGCGCAGTGAAGGGGATGCCGTTCTGGCAGAACACGTCCATGATGGAGAACTTGCCGCAGAAGGCATCGCGCCGCACCTCGGGGGCCATGCGGTGCAGCTCGTCGGGGTAGGCCTGGACGAGGATCGGCGCGTCCGCATCCTTCAGCGCCGCCACGGCGCCGTTCTCGTCGCCGAAGTTCGGCAGGCAGAGGATCACCCCGCCATACTGGCCGCGGTGCTCGCGCAGGAAGCGCGCGTAGGTCGCCCCCTCCTGCACCGTCTCCACGGCGCCGTGCCGCGTGGCCGCCTCCTCGAGCATCAGCACGTCGTGCCCCAGCTCCTTCAGCGCACTCGACATCTCGCGCCTAGCCGAGGCGATCAGCGACGCGGGGAAGAACCCCCGGTTGCCGAAGAAGAGCGCGAAAGTGGTCTTATTCATCGGATACTCCTTACCATCCCAGCTTCCGCAGCAGCGCGTGCGCGATCACCAGGTGGCCGCTGACGTTCGGATGCACTGGCTCGGGGCAGAAGGCGTCGGCGGGGCGATGGCGGAGCTGCTCCTGGAACGCCTCGTGCGTGCGCACGTGGATCGCCCCGAACTCCTCGGCGAACCGGCGCACGACGGCCAGGTATTCCGGAAGGAGCGCCAGCACGCGCCCGCGGTGGCTGCGCGCGTCGCTCTCGGTGCTCATGTAGAACGGGTCAATGAGGATCAGCCGGGGAGCGAAGGCGTCGCGGGCGCGCTCCAGCACCTCGCGGTAGAGGGCGGCGAAGCGCTCGGGCGGCACCGCCGTGGGCGCGCCCGCCAGCGTCCGGTGCAGGTCGTTGATCCCGATCTTCACCGAAAGCCAGTCGGGCCGGTGAACCAGCACGTCATCGCTCCAACGGTTGCGCAGGTCCTCCACCGTATTGCCGCCGATGCCCTCGTTCAGGAAGGCGATCCGGCGCTCAGGGTAGCGGGCGGTGATCAGATCGATCGCCAGCTTGACGTAGCCGGTGCCGAAGGGCGCGTGCTCGCCGCGCCGGCCGCAATCGGTGATGCTGTCGCCGATGAAGACGACCTTCTGCCCGTGCCCAAACACGAAGTCGCTCACAGTCTCTCCTCTCGCACAGTGGCTCCCACGCTCTATTCGCAGCAGCGGCGCAGGCTCCTTCTTCCCCGTGGGCAGGAGCGGCCGCCGCCGCCTGCGAACCTACCACCATGACCGGACGCACCCACGACGTGGCCGCCGTCGCCGCCGTCTCGCTGATGGCGTTCCGCCAGCCGCTGCCGCCCCTGGATGCGGTCACACTGGCGGCGTGCGCCGTCGCCACCTTCACCGGGGGTCTGGCGCCCGACCTAGACAAGCCGGGGAGCAGCCTCTGGCGCCGGCTGCCCGGCGGGGGCGTGCTGGCCCGCGTGGCGCGCCCGGCCTTCGTGGGCGGGCACCGCAACCTGTCACACTCGCTCCCGGGAGGGGTGCTCTTCGCCCTCCTGGCCCGGGCGGCGCTCCTGGCGCTGCCGGAGGGGTACTTCCGCCCCGTGCCCGTTTGGACCTGCTTCGTGGTGGCCTACGTTTCGCACCTGGTGATGGACACGCTGACCGAGGCGGGCGTGCCCTGGCTCTTCCCCTTCGGCGGCACCATCGGCTTCCCCCCGATGCGTCGCTGGCGCATCAAGAGCGGCGGGTGGTTCGAGCACGGCGTGGTCCTACCGATCCTCTGGGGGGTCATTCTCGCGACCTGGCGCGCGCACCTGCCGGAGATCATCGCCCTGCTGAGATCGTTGGGCGCAGGCGCTCACTGAAGGTTTGCCGGCGGCGTGTCGCAGGCCCTCTCTCGGGGAATACCCTCGGCGAGACGTGACAAGGCACGTTCGCGAGCACCTGCCTATCCGCGGCACTCGGCTGCGTGGAGGAGAGGGTTCTCGGCGAAAATTGGGGAAGGGACTTCACAATGGGTACGATGACAGTGGTCACGGCGAGTCTGGACGAACTCTGCCAGATCGACGGTGTAGTGTGCGCTTTCGAGTTTGACGCCGACGGCAGGCTGGTTGACTTCAAGGCGCGCGCGGGCATCTCCAGAGACGTGGTGGAGCTGGGCGCCGAGTACTGCGCGACGATCACTTCGGTGTTCAAGACGCTGGCCGATTCGGCCACCCGCCTGACGCCGATGGGTTGGACGCCGTTCCATGCCTGGTGCTATACCGGCGGCGAGTACACGTGCGTCATCGGTGGCGATGGCTACCGCGGCGTCTTCTGCGAGACGAGCCGGTGCGACCTGAACAAGGTCCACGGCATCCTCTCCGGCACGCGCTGATCCCCGGGACCGGGTTGAGCGGCGCACGGGCGCGCCCCGCCGGGATCGGGCCGATCAGACCGGGCCCGGCCGGGCGCGCTTGCGCGGTAAGAGTTCAGGATGTATGATTACGGCACACCGCTTACGGGCGCAGACGGAGCAGCGCCCCTACGAATAGGGGCTGCGGTCCGTTGGACCACCACACGTAGGGGCCGTCCTC
>JACQGM010000094.1 GCA_016199585.1 Armatimonadota bacterium | reverse complement strand
GGTGTGGGGGTGTGGGGGTGGCATGGCCCTTGGCAGCGGGGGAACACGCCGGTCCGCCCCTACACGCCGGGGAACGTAGGGGCGAACCGGCGTGTTCGCCCCGCCCGGGTGTCTCCATCAGGCGATGCTATCCGCCCTTCGGCCCGAAGGCCGCCTCAGCCGCCTTCGCCACTTCCTCCGTCGTCAGGTCCTGCTTGCGCGTGGCGAGAGTCCAGGAGTGGCCGAACGGATCCCCCACCGTGCCAGCGCGATCACCCCAAAACATGTCCTGCAAGGGCATCTGGACCGCAGCCCCGGCGGCCACCGCGCGCTCGAAGGCTGCGTCCACGTCCTCTACGTAGAGGTAGAACGAGACGGGAGACGCACCGAGCGATTCGGCGCTCTTGCAGGGCTGGAACGGGTTCTCATCGCTCATCATGATGATCGAATCACCGATCGTCAACTCGGCATGGAGCACGCCCTTGCCATCCGGACCCGGCATCACGCCGCGTTCCTCCGCGCCAAACGCCCTCTTGTAGAACTCAATCGCTCTGCGGGAATCCCTGAAGACAAACACCGGAGTGATCGTGTGGTATCCTTCGGGTATGGGCCTTACCATCATGAACCTCCTCATCCCCCTGAGCTCGTTCGACCGCTCGCCGATCGGCACACCGGCCGCCGGGGCCAGAGCGCCGCGCGGCCCACCGCACCCCCGGCCCCAGCACCACCACCGAGGCCTTCGCAGCGGGCAGCACCGCCCGGGCGACGCGGTTGACGTCATCCACCGTCACCCGGTCAATGTCGCGCACGATCTCCTCGATCGGGAGCACGCGCCCGAAGTACAGGTACGACCTGGCGATGCGCGACATGCGGCTGTCGGTGCCCTCCAACGCCAGGAGCATGCTCCCCTTGAGCTGGCTGCGCGCCTGCGCCACTTCCCGGTCGGTGACTCCTTCGCCGAGCACCCGGTCACATTCCTGCCGGATGAGGGCGAGCACCTGGTCGGCGCTCTCCGGGTTGGTGCCGGCGTAGACCGCCAGCACGCCGCCGGCGTGGAAGGAGAGGAGGCACGACCCGACGGCGTAGGCGAGGCCCCGTTTCTCGCGCACCTCCTGGAAGAGGCGCGAGCTGCTGCTCCCCCCGAGGAGCACGTCGAGCACCGCCATCGGATAGCGCTCCGGGTCGGTCTGCGAGTAGGCCGGCGCGCCGAGACAGAGGTGCGCCTGTTCGGTGTCCCGGCGCAGGCGCCGCTGGAAGGCCACGGCGACGGGCGCGGGGAGCGCCCCCGGGTCCGCCGACGGCGTGAGGTCCCCCAGCCACTCCGCCGTCTGGTCGAGCACGGCCGCGTGGCGGACGTTGCCGGCCGTGGCGACCAGCACGCGGTTGGCGGCGTAGTGCCGGGCGAGGAACTCCACCAGGGTCTCCCGCTTCAGGGAGCGCACGCTGCGGCGCGTGCCGATGACCGGCCGGCCGAGCGGGTGCCCGGGCCAGGTCTGTTCGAGGAGGATCTCGTACACCAACTCATCCGGCTCGTCCTCGAGCTGGCGGATCTCTTCCAGAATCACCCGCTTCTCGCAGCGGAGGTCGGTCGCGCGCAAGAGGGAGTTGCGGAGCATGTCGCCCAGGAGGCCGATGGCGAGGGGGAGGTCCTCGGAGAGGACCCGGGCGTGATAGCAGGTGAACTCCTTGTCGGTGAAAGCGTTGAGCTGCCCGCCAACGGCGTCGAGGATCTCGGCGATCCGGCGCGCGCTCCGGGTCGGCGTGCCCTTGAAGAGCATGTGTTCCAGGGCATGGCAGATACCGGCCAGCTCCGGCGGCTCATGCACGGAGCCGGCGCCGACCCAGATGCCGATGCTCGCCGAGCGGACGTGCGGGATCTCCTCGGTGAGAACCCGCACGCCGTTCGGGAGCTGATCGACGAAGACGCGCTCCTCCAAACGCCTTTACCGTTCTTTCGGGCGGAACCGGGCGCCGCCCGCCGGGCCGCCGCGCTCGCCGCGGTCGCGGTCACGACCGCCGCCGCCACCGTAGCCGCCACGACCGCCGCCGCCGTAGCCGCCGCGACCGCCGCCGCGCGGCCCGTCGCCATCCGGGGGCGCAACTTCCTCGCCCGGCTCAGGTTCCAGCAGGCCCTTGCGCGTGAGCTTGATCTTGCCCTGCGGGTCTACGTCAATGACCTTCACCATCACCTCGTCGCCCATCTTCACCACGTCCTCGACGCGGCCGACGCGACGGTGGGCGAGCTCGGAGATGTGTACCATTCCCTCGCGGCCGGGCAGGATCTCGAGGAAGGCGCCGAACGACTGGATGCCGACGACCTTGCCCAGGTAGGTCTCGCCGATGCGCACCTCGCGGGTGATATCCTCAATCATCTTGCGCGCCATCTCGCCGCCCTTGGCATCCACGGAGGTGATGTAGACGCGCCCGTCCTGCTCGATGTCAATCGTGGCGCCGGTCTCGGCGGTGATCTTCTTGATGATCTTCCCGCCGGGGCCGATCACCTCGCCGATCTTATCCGGGTGGATCTCCAGGATGAAGATGCGCGGCGCATACTCGGAGAGCTGCGGCCGCGGCGCGGCGAGGCACTCGAGCATCTTGCCCATGATGTGCATCCGCCCGCGCTTCGCCTGCGCCAGGGCGTTGCGCAGGATCTCCATCGTCAGGTTCGGAGTCTTCACGTCCATCTGCATCGCCGTGATCCCGTCGGCGGTGCCGGCGACCTTGAAGTCCATGTCGCCCTTGAAGTCCTCCATGCCCTGGATGTCGGTGAGGACGCAGTAGCGGCCGTTGTCGGTGATCAGGCCCATCGCCACACCGGCCACCGGCTTCTTCATCGGCACGCCGGCATCAAAGAGCGCCAGGAGGCTGGCGCACACGGATCCCATCGAGGTGGAGCCGTTGCTCTCCAGCACCTCGGAGACGAGGCGGATGGCGTAGGGGAAGCCCGCTTCATCCGGGAGCATCGGCAGGAGGGAGCGCTCGGCGAGGGCGCCGTGCCCGATCTCGCGCCGGCCCGGGCCGCGCAGCATGCGCGTCTCCCCGACGCTGAACGGCGGGAAGTTGTAGTAGTGCATGAAGCGCTTCTCTTCCGCCGCCAGCTCCAATCCCTCCAGCTTCTGCCCCTCTCCGGGCGATCCCAGGGTCGCGATGGTGAGCACCTGCGTCTGCCCGCGCGTGAAGAGACCGGAGCCGTGGGCGCGCGGCACCGGGGCTACCTCGCTGGTGATCGGGCGCACGTCTTCCGGCCCGCGTCCGTCGGGGCGCTTCCCCTCGTCCAGGATCAGGGCGCGGATCTGCTCCTTCACCACCTTGTCCGCCGCCTCTGCCAGCTCCGACTCGCGCTCCGGGAAGTCGGGCGCGAGGCTGTTCACCACCTCGCTGACGATGAGCTGCAAGCCGGCCTCGCGCGCGGCCTTATCCGGTTCCTGGATCCCCTCGCGGATGCGTTGCCCCGCGCGCTCGCGCACGGCGGCCACCAGATCCTCATCCACCACGAAGATCGGGAAGTCGCCCTTCGGCTTCCCCGCCAGCGCGGCCAGCTCCTCCTGGGCGGCGATCAGCGCGCGGATGTGACCGTGCGCGAACTCGAAGGCCGCGAGCATGTCCTCCTCGGTCACTTCCTTCGCGCCCGCTTCCACCATGACGATGCTCGTCTTGGTGGCAGCCACCACCAGGTCCAGGTCGCCTTCCTCGGCCTGCGCCCAGGTCGGGTTCACGATGAGCTGGCCGTCCACGCGGCCGACGCGCACCGCGCCGATCAGGTTGGGGAAGGGGACATTGCTCACGGCGAGTGCCGCCGAAGCGCCGGTGACGGCGAGCACATCGGGCGGATGGTCCTGATCAACGGAAAGGGGGATGGCGATGATCTGCACTTCGTTGCGCAGCCCGGCGGGGAAGAGGGGGCGGATCGGGCGATCCATCAAGCGCGAGGTGAGGATGGCGTGCTCGCTGGGCCGCCCCTCGCGCTTGATGCGCCCGCCGGGGATCTTCCCGACGGCGTACATGCGCTCCTCGAAGTCGCAGGTGAGGGGGAAGAAATCAACGCCCTCTCGGGGCTCTCCGCTGGCGGTCGCGGTAACGAGGATCACGGTGTCGCCGGATCGCACCGTCACCGCGCCGCCTGCCTGTTTGGCTAAACGTCCTGTCTCAAAGGATACGGTGATTGCACCAAGGGTGGCTTCTGCTTTCGTAGCCATCTGTGATCGACTCTCCTCTGAGTGCGCATACCCATTTTGCTACTCATTTTCCAGAGTAGGAAAATGGGCACAGGCGGGCGCGCGCCGCGGCCCGCCGATCAGCGCCTCAGTCCGAGAGCGGCCACCAGGGCTCGATAGCGCTCGACATCTTTGTTGCTCAAGTAATTCAGCAGCCGGCGCCGGTGCCCCACCATCATCAGCAGCCCGCGCCGCGAGTGGTGATCCTTCTTGTGAGTTCGCAGGTGATCGGTCAACTGGTTGATCCGGGCCGTCAAGAGCGCCACCTGGACTTCCGGCGAGCCGGTATCCTGGTCGTGCTTCTTGTGCTGCCCGATGATCGACTGCTTCTGCTCCATCTGCAATGGCATTGTCGCTCGTTCCCTCCAGCTTCAGGGACGGGGATGCTGCGGCGGATTCCCGCCGCCGGCGCGCGCCCCCTCCCGCGCAATCCTTCTCTCTCTTGTTTTCTCGACCTTCGTCACCGCGTATTGTAGCACAGATCAGGGGGCAGTGTAAAGACAAAGAAGGCGTTCGGCCAGGGCGGGAGCACTTGATTGAGCAGAACTTGAAGCAGGTAGTGGGCATCCTGCCGCTCTCTGATCCGGCGCGCGGTCCCCTTCCGGCAGCCCACCGCATCGCGGCGGAAGACCCGCTCACGTCCGCCCACCGCCGGAGGCGCGCCGCGCATCCGGTGCAACCTTTCAGAGAGATTGCGTGTCCAATACGCGTCCGGTACGCATCGCGGGCGCGACTCACCAGGGGCGGAGCGCCGGTGTCCCGGGTAGGGGGAGGCAGGATGTGCGCGGCATAGGCAGCCCGAAGGTCACCGTGGTGATGCCCGCCTACAACGCGGCGAGGACTCTGGCGCGGACGCTCGCCGAGATCCCCCTCGACCTCGTGTCGGATATTATCCTGGTGGATGACGCCAGCGCCGATGATACGGCGGCGCTGGCGCGGCGGCTGGGCATCCACACCATCCAACACACCCACAACCAGGGCTACGGGGCCAACCAGAAGACCTGCTACC
>JACQGM010000100.1 GCA_016199585.1 Armatimonadota bacterium | reverse complement strand
TGGGCTCGGTGATGTGTATATTAGACAGCCCCTGTCCGGGCACGCCGCGCGTCATACCCCCGTGCCTACTCGCGTGAGCCGGCAGTGAGTAGCGGAACGTTGTTTCCTTCTGTCTGGCAGTGGGGGGGGGAGCGTGGGATGGGCGTGTGGTGGCTCTCGGAATCTGCTATTCTGCAGCGCTCTGTAGAGTAGCGCGTTCTCCTGTGTCTCGACGGCCCCGGAGGTGGCCGTCGCCTTCCTTCTTCCGGCTCCCCGCGGCATTCCTGCTGATGGCCGGGCTGCTGCTCGGGGCCTCCTTCCCGGCGGGCGCCCTTCCGGCCGAGGGCGATTTCGACATCCACGTGGACTGGGTGAGCAACTACACGACCTACCCGGTGACCGAAGTGTGCGCCTACGGCGGCACCGTCGCGGCAGGCCTGATCTGCCCCGAGGTGCGCGTCCGTTTCAACCGTCTGCAGTACCAGGGCTTCGTCTGGGTGACGAGCATGACCATCCACGAGGTGGCCGGGCACACGGAGGATACCACGACTTCCGGGGGGATGGACGTGAATCAGCGTAAGGAGGCGTGCGGCGACCCCGACCCCGAGGATGCACCGCAGATGGTGTACTTCAACTACCGCTGGGATGGTTGCATCGGGAGGCACAACGGGACCTACACCATCAAGGTGAAGACCCATTACCTGAGTATCCCGGAGGAGGAGCTCGTTCCTGGCGAGGAGCGCGAGATCACCATCGACGTGCAGAACCTCCATGTGACTCAGACCAGCCCCGCGAACCCCAACGTCATCCAGTGGGACCCGGAACACCCGGACCCGGTGTCCCTCTCGGTGACGGCGGCGTGCGGCTACACCGAGCGGTGCGACGCGCGTCTGCAGATCTACTCGGCGACGCGGCAACCGGTGCGGACGCTGGTGCGCGAGAACCTGGACACCGTCGGTCCCGGAGGCACCACCATCCCAATCGCCTGGGACGGGAAGGACGAGCAGGGGCAGACCTGCCCCAAGGGGATCTACTTCTTCGACTGGCGGGTCGCCACCACGCTGGTGCCCGACAGCGCCGACTACGATAAGAGCACCTTCCTCTCCGTCACGCCGGTGAGCTACGAGCTGGTGCAGTACAACTACGAGACCACCGACGCGGTGGTGCGGGTGAACTACACCCTCAGCGATACGAACGGGCAGGCCCCCACGGCGTGCGACATCGCCGTCTACGCGCCGGACTTCACGCTGGTGAAGACGGTCCCGGCGGTGGCGGCGCTGGGGGCGCAGAGCGTAGACGTGCCGTGTACCCTGGACATGGCCGGCAAGTGGGGCTTCGTGGTGCGGCCGGTGGACAACGGGGCGGCGCGCGACCGGATGCACCGGAACCGGCATGCGCTGCAGAACGATCCACCGGCGGATCAGCAGCGCGTGCTCATGTTGGGCCTGGTCAACCCCGACTTCCTGCCGGCCGCCGCCCCGGCCGTGGCCGGTGACCCATCGCCTCCGCCCCCGTCCGATCCGGTGGACGCGGAGACTTCGAGCAGCACGACGGTGGAGGTTCGTGCCCGCGTCGTGCTCGCGCCGGCGGGGAGCACGCCGCCGGAGAACGCCAAGGTAGACACGACGTACACGAAACCCGTCCGCTTCCGCATCCTGACAACCGAGGTGACCACGAGCGCCGTGCGCATCGTCGATGGCGGGGTTCAGTACGGGCGGGCGGACTACTTCTGGACGGGCAATCCCGATCCCGACCCCACCCGGCCGCGGAGCTGGACCGTCATGCTGGACAACCCGGCGCTGCGGGACAAGAGCGTCAGCGCGACGGCGGGGGTCGCCACTGCGGAACTCACGTCGCTCTCCTTCGCCGGGCGCTGCCGGGTGAGCGCCCTCGGCGAGGGGATTGCCGGTGAGCCCTGGATTCCCGTTCCCAAGGACACCGACGGCGACGAGTTGCCGGACGCGTGGGAGGAGGCCGTGGGGTTGGACCCGGCGACGAAGCGCACCGGCGGCGGCACCACGGATGACGACCTGAGAGACCAGGACCCGAGCGGGGTGCCGGGGAACAACAACAACAACCACGATGGCATGGCGAACTGGTGGGAGTACGTCGGGTTCTTTTACGAGAACGGCGGGGCGATGCGCCACCGCCGCGGGAACCCGAGCCGCCGCGAGCTTCGCCTGGAGATCGATGTGATGCAGGGATCCACCGCGGAGGGCGTGACCGCCTTGCGGGATGCTCTCGCTGACGTCGGGATTGACCTCTACTGGGTAGAGGACCAGACGGGCACCACTCTGCAGGCGAACCTAACTGACCTGCAGATCACAGCCTACCATGTGCGGTGGGGCAACTCGGCTGAGTACAACCGCAACGGTCTGCTCGTGGATGGCCAACCGGCTGCGGATGGACGCCGTGATCCAGCGAAGGCGTATGACTTCGTCGCCCTGGGCTACAAGTGGGTTGCCTTTGCAGACAGCCGTGCTCCTCTGGCCTACGGCGTGTGCCTCGGCGACAATGTGACCATGATGGTCTTCGATGGTACTCTACGTGGGCTCAACTGGCCCCGCAATGGAATCACGCTGTCCGAAGGCATCGCGTACGTGCTGGTCCATGAAGTAGGCCACTCCCTGTCACTGCGGCCGATGGAGCCGGCTGATTCGCACCACAACATGCAGAGGCAGTACCCTGACCCCCCTGACCCAGAGAACCCGATACCGCACTGGGATGGGTGCGTGATGCACACCCGAAGCGGGTTCGGCACCCACTACAGCGACAACAACAACAACGAAGATGACGACCCCGAACTGAACTGGTTTACTAACCCGCGCTATTGCGCGGAATCGCACGACCCGGATGACCCCAACCAACCGAGCTGTGCGGCTCTCACGTCGCTCTGGTGAGCTGCCAACGAGACGTATTGGAAGGAGAATGGCAATGTCGCGCTGCACATTCCGCTTCGCAGTCTATCTGGCGCTGGGTGCCATCCTGCTCCTGCGGTCCCCCGTGGAGGCACAGATGGTACCACCGCTCATCGTCCACTTGGCCCTGGATCGGCCCATCGCAGTGGCCGGCGAGCCGCTCTCGCTCGAGATATCGGTAACGAACGCCTGGTATCAGCCCTTCCCAGCCCCGAACCTGGCCCACTATCGTCCGAATTCGGATCTGTTCATTCACCACGGGATTCTCGTGCCACAGGTGTGGAACAGCGAGGGCCGGTACGTACCGCTGTGGGTCCATGCTGATGGCCCAGGTGTTCCCGTGGATGAGGAGGTCATCATGCTGGTGCCGGGGCAGACGATCACGGTTCGTGTGGATGTCACCTGTCTCTGGGGGTTCCACATTCGGCCTGGCGACTACGCGATCGCCGCCCCCGCGATCACCAGGTCGCAATCCCTCAAGCAACTCCAGCCGTTCGTCATCTCCAACACCGCCTTCGTGCGCATCCTGCCGCGGGGGGCGGCGGGCGGGCGGCCGATGGGCGCGGTGGAGAAGGAGAAGCTGGAGCTGGCGGTGCGCCTCTCCGCCGGCGGGCGCTCGGCGCGCACGGCGCAGGCGCCGGTGCAGCTCGGCAAGGAGACCTACCTCCCGGCGGCGGCGGCCGCCGAGTTGGCCGGGGCGACGCTGACGGAGGAGAAGGAGCGGCTGGTGCTGGAGCGCGACGGGAAGCGCCTCGTCTTCACGCCGGGAGAGAAGGCGGCCGTGCTCCCCTCGGGGGAGCGGAAGTCGGGCGTGGTGGTGCCCTACGCCGCCGGGCGCGTGCCGATGCTCCCGGCCACGCTCCTGGCGGAAGTGTTCGGGGTGCCGAAGGAGATCCAGGTGCGGATTGAGGCGCGGGGGTAGGAGGTGTGGGAGTGTGGGAGTGTGGGAGTGTGGG
>JACQGM010000099.1 GCA_016199585.1 Armatimonadota bacterium | reverse complement strand
TCGGCGTGGCGGCGCAGGTCGAAGTCGGTGCGGTTGGCGATGCCTTCCAGCTCGGACCACCCGAAGGGGAACTGGTATTCCACGTCGGAGCAGGCCTTGGCGTAGTGGGCCAGCTCATCGCAGGCGTGCTCGCGCAGGCGAAGGTTCTCGCCGCGGACGCCGTAGTCCTTGTACCATCGGAGGCGGTCGTCGATCCAGCGCCGGTGCCACTCCTCGTCCTCGCCCGGCTTGACAAAGTACTCGATCTCCATCTGCTCGAACTCGCGCGTGCGGAAGGTGAAGTTCCCGGGGGTGATCTCGTTGCGGAACGCCTTGCCGATCTGGGCGATGCCGAAGGGGAGCTTCTTGCGCATCGTCTCGCGCACGTTGTCGAAATTGACGAAGATGCCCTGCGCCGTCTCGGGGCGCAGGTAGACGATCGCCGCCGCCTCCTCGACGGGGCCCATGAACGTCTTGAACATCAGGTTGAACATGCGCGCCTCGGTGAGGGCGCCGCCGCACTCGGGGCACTTCTCCAGGCTCTCCAGGTGGTCGGCGCGGAAGCGCTGCTTGCACTGGCGGCAGTCCACCATCGGGTCGGCGAAGCCCTGCACGTGCCCGGAGGCCTCCCACACCCGGGGGTGCATCAGGATCGCCGCGTCCAGCCCCACCATGTCCTGGCGCGCGCGCACCACGGTGCCCCACCAGGCCTCCTTCACGTTGCGCTTCAGCTCCGCGCCCAGCGGGCCGTAGTCCCAACAGCTCCCCAGTCCGCCGTAGATCTCGCTGCTCTGAAAAATGAACCCGCGCCGCTTGCACAGCGACACGATGGTTTCCATGTCTACCATAGTTGCGCTTACCATCCTCCAACGCACTCCGCCGCACACTGCCCGACTCAACAAGGCGGTGCAAACAGTATACCGGAACAAGGGCGTCGCGTCAAACAACGGCAGGATGTCGCAGGGCGGCGTAGATAGGGGGGACGGCAGTATCGGATGGCCGTTGCCAGGCCCCCGGGCCGTCGCTTGTCAAGGCATGTCGGATCTGCGCCCCGCAATCGAGGTTGCGCGGCCAACCCCGATTCCTATCAGCGCAGCCCTGGCGCCGGCCAAGGGCCTGCGTCATCGGTACTCACGCGCGAACCGGGCGGGCGTCCAGATCGAGACGCCTTCCACGGAGCCGAGCCCGAGCAGGTGGACGTCGCTCGTCAGGATGTAGTCCGCCCTGCCTTCCACGGCGCACTCCAGGAACTTGTCGTCGTCGGGGTCATCCATTACCAGCCGCAGCGACCGGCGCGGGTGGATCTCCTCGGCGCCGCTCAGGAGCTCCTCGATCCGCTCCTGGAAGACGGATGTGGTGCGCGCCTGGCGCAGGATGCGGACCAACTCCCCCCGGATGGCTGGCGAGTAGAGGAGCACAAACCGATCCTCCTCGCACGCCGCGAGGATCCGGGCGGAGGTGCCGTGCGGCCGCCAGAAGGCGGCCACAAAGAAGTTCGTGTCGAGCACCAGGCGGGCTTCCGGCCGGCGCACGATGATCCGCAGCGCCAACACCTGTCGCGCGTCGCACATGCATTCCCCTTCGTCACGGCCCGGCATTCGCCGCGCGTCGCTCGCGCGGCGGGAACGGCCGGGCGCGGCAGTCGCGGCGCCCCGGCGGGGAGGCTGATCCGCCGGGGCGCCCGGGCGTGTCAGGTACTTTCAGCAATTGCCAATCTGCAAGTGACGATAGGCCATCCTCCCTGCGCGGCGTTTCCGAATCAACAATTGAACCCGCGAAGTCCGATGACGGGAGATACGTTGGGTCCCTCTCAGTGGAGCAAGTCCGGTGCCAGTCGCGACGGCGCCGCAGCGCCGCCCGGCATCACATCCCGATCCGCTCGATCTCGGCGATGGACTGCCGGGCTGCCTCCACGTCCCGGCAACCTACCGAGAGAAACACGCCCTCTCTGGAGATCCTATCGAGCAGCGGCCGGATCCGCTCGGGGGGGCAGATGATGAAGAGCTTCTTCCCGGCCTCCTGGATGCGCCGGAACAGATCAATCCACTCCATCGGATCCCGGTGGAACCCGCCCGGAGGAACCGGCAGCTTGGACACCGGGACGTATTGGATGACCTTCAGGGACTCGATGGAGAGCAGAGCATCGAGGTGCCGGATCTGCTCGTGGCCGTCGAGGTGGTAGATGCCGTGGTCCACGTGGTCCATGAACGCGCGGATCTCCTCGCGGACAAACTCGCTGAACATCGCTGGCGACATCGTCACGCACAGGTCGCACTGCACGTAGCGCACGCGGCCAGGCGCCCACATCCCCATCCCATCAATCGAGCCCTCCTGGTGCGCGGCGACCTGGTCATGTACCTCGTCGTAGGTCTCCTTGCCCCAGGCGATGATCCGGTCGCGCAGCGCCTTGACCCTCTCCGGCTCGTCGAGCATCGCCAGCAAGGTCTTCTCGGCGCCGAAGAACTCCGCGAAGAGGTCGAAGGCCGCGCCGATGCCGCCCACCGTGGTCAGATGACGGCCCCCGGAGCGCCGCACGGAGCGCAGCGTCAGCTCTCGGGCGAGCCGCCACCAGCGGTTTCCCGGGTCGAACCGGATCCGGTCGGCATCCTCCCATCCGCGAAAGGGGCTGCGGTACCAGGCGCCCCCCTTGTGGAAGGTGGGCTCGCACCCGAAGAAGGTGCAGCCGAACATCGCTCCCAGGTAGATGTCGTGCGTGGGGAAGGCCTCGGCGCCCCAGAACGTGCTTTGCAGCCGCAGATCGAGGTTGCGGAAGACGGTTTCCGGATCCGTGAACTTCTGCGGCAAGCGGGCATCCGGTTTCGGCCAAGCGCCGGGCATCGGGGCGACGACGTGGGCCGGCACGCGATCCGTCTTCTTGCCCGCCCACCAGTCGGTCATGCGCTGCCGGGCCTCACGCCAATCCGGCTTCAGTGGGGACATGGCATCGCTCATAGTGTCTCCGCTCCCTCCTCCGGCGTCCCTGCCCGCACGGGCGCACGCCTGGGGCCGGGGACTTCACTTCGTCAGCCGGCTCCCGTAGACCTCCTGCGCCGGCACTCACCGGATCCGGCAGGAAACGGGCGCCCTACCGAAGAAAGGGTGCTCAGGAGGCTGACAATGCCAGTGGATGTGTCGGTTCCTTTCCGGCCCGCGGTGCCGGTCTTCGATGGGCACGCGGCCCTGGGCCGACGTTACGACCGCCGGGCGGACCTGGACACGCCGGAGGACCTTCTGGCCGAGATGGACCGCTGCGGCATCGAGCGCGCGCTGGTCTACCACCCGCACGCGGCGCACTACTCCACCCGCGAGGGGAACGCCCTCTTGATGGAGCTGGTGGCGGGGCAGCCGCGCCTCGTGCCGCAGTTCGTCGCCAACCCGGTCTTCGACGACCCGGAGGCGTTCGGGGAGAAGATGCGCGCGGCAGGGGTGCGCTCGGTTCGCTTCTGCCCGAAGACGAACCTTTACCCCTTTGTGCGCTGGGTGGCCGGACGTTGGCTCGACTGGCTGAGGGAAAACGGCCTCGCTCTCTGGCTCCCGGCCGACGAAGTGGATCTCACTGCGGCCTATGATACCCTCTCGGCATATCAGGAGCTGCCGGTGGTGCTCGTGGCCCCCACATACGGCCAGGTGAGCACGGTGCTGCCGCTGATGGGCGCCCTGCCCCATCTTCACCTCGACCTCTCTCGCTGGGACGTCTACGAGGGACCGATCCGGGCGCGGGACTCCTTCGGGGCCGAGCGCCTCCTGTACGGCTCCAACCTTCCCGAGTTCGAGCCGGGGTCGTACCTGTTCCACCTGCACCGCTGCGGCTTCTCCGAGGCGGAGCTGCGCGCGATCTGCGGCGGCAATCTCGAGCGCCTGCTGGGGGAGTGGTAACATGATGGTTCCTGTGATTGACCTGCACGGGCATATCGGCGCCTGGCCCCAGTATGGCTGGGATGATGACCTGCCGGGCCTGGTCGCCTCCATGGACCGTGCCGGTGTTGACGCGGTCTGCCTCTTCTACATGACGCAGAGCGATGCCCCGCGCGGCAACGACGTGACGGCCGAGGCGTGCCGCCGCTCTCCGGGCCGGTTCATCGGGTTCGCCTTCGTGACGCCTCACTACCCCGAGGAGATGGTTCCGGAGCTGGAACGGTGCTTCGACCGGCTGGACATGCGCGGCATCAAGCTCTATCCGCGCTACACCAAGCTGCCGCTGACGGCGCCGGAGTGGCAGCCGATCTTCGCCTTCGCGAACGAGCGAGGGGTGCCGCTGATCATCCACGCCCCACCGGATCCTTTCCTTGGGCTGGCGCAGCAGTACCCCCGCGCATCCTGGATCATCGCCCACGCCGGCGGCGGTCCCGAGGGGCGCGCCAAGTCGGTACAGGTCGCTCGGCAGGTGCCCAATATCTTCCTCGAGATCTGCAGCTCCAGCCGCAACCTCGGCTCCATCGAGCAGCTCGTGCGCGGCGCGGGCGCCGACCGCGTCCTCTACGGCTCCGATGTGGCGCTCTTCTCACCGGCGCTGCAGTTGGGGCGGATCATGACCGCCGACCTCACGCCGGAAGAGAAGCGCCTCGTCGTCGGCGGGAACGCTCTGCGTCTTCTGGGCGAGGACGTGCTGCAGGCGCGGTGAGCGGGTTTCCGAGGGAAACAGCCGGCGAGAGGGAGAACTCAGGGAGACGCGGAACAGCAGAGGCCTGCCCGGGGAGACGGGTGTCCGTCTCCTGCCGGTTTCCAGGCCGGCCCGGCTGCGCGTCTGCCCGACGAACCTGACGTGTGAGAGGTGATCCATGAGGATGGGAAGCGGTGTCGTCCGTCTTGTGCTCGCCGTCGCCCCGGTGATGCCGGTTCTGCTGGCGGCGCCCGCCGCGCCCGCGCCGGGCGCGGGCGCGCTGGAGTTCGATTTCTCGCTGCCGGCGGCCACCATCGCCGAGCACCTGGCGACGGCGTGGCCGGAGAAGGCAGGCGCTCTGGCGATGGTGGACCGGAGCCATGTGCGACCGGGCGAGCGCTGGGCGGAGATGCTCATTGACCTGGGGGCGTTCGGGGACGACCCGTCGGCTTACCGCCTGCGGGCGGTGCTCTCCGGGTTCCTGGATGGGAACAAAGCGGCCGAGATGGAGGTGACGCCGAGCGGGCGCCGGGGCATCCTGCGCGCAGACCTGCGGGCGGCGGGCCTGGACCGGGCGCTGCTGCGACTGGAGCTGCGCCAGGGAAAGCGGGTGGTGGCGGCCGAACAGGCGGTCTACACCGCGGGCCGCCCGGAGGGTGCCTGGCCTGAGGCCGGGGTGCCGGTGACGCTGGACTTCCCCGACGGGGCGGCCGGACGGCCCTGGCCGGTGAGCTTCGGGGTGCCGGTGCCCGCGGGCGCCGTCTGGGACAAGCGTCAGCTCTCACTCGTGGACGGCGCCGGACGGCCAGTGCCGGCGCAGCGCGAGGTCGCCGCGCGCTGGGCGCCGGACGGAGCGATCCAATGGGTGCGGTTCGAGGCGCTGGCGGCGCCCTGGCAGAAGATGGCCGTGGTCAGGAGCGCCGCAGCGGTCGCGCCGAAGCCGGCCCAGCCGGTGCGCGTGAGCCGGCAGGGGGCGGACGTGGTGGTCGAGAGCACGGGGGCGCGCTATGTGATGGGCCCGGGGCACTCGCCGATCGCCGAAGTCTACCGCGATGGCCGTCTCCTGGCGACCGCGCAGGGCGCGCGGGGCCTGTACGTCGTGGACCAGCAGGGCCGTCTGGCCCGGGCGGCGCCCGACGACAAGCCGGTCATCGAGGCGGAGGGTCCCGTGGCCGCCAGCGTGCGCTTCGAGGGCTTCTACCGGACGGAAGAGGGCGAGGAGCTGGCCCGCCACGTCACGCGGGTGGAAGTGACCGCCGGGCGTCCGGAGGCGCGGGTGACCCACACGCTGGTGTTGACCCGGGATAGCAACGAGGTCTGGTTCCGGGAGATCGGCTGGGAGCTGGCGGTCTCGCCCGGCGCTGCACCCCGGGCGCTCTTTCCCTCGGGGCGGGCCTCGTCCGAGGTCTTGCCGCCGATACCCCTGGCCGGCGCGGGCGCTTCGGCCCGCGTGTTCCAGGAATCGGGCGCGCGGTTGGGCCTGGCCCCGCTGAAGCAGAACCCCTACCGGGGGTTCGATGTCGTCGCGCGGGGTGAGAACCACTTCGCCGTTCGCGCCGGGGACGGGCGGTCCCTGCACGAGGGCGCCGAGATGGGCGACTGGGCGGCGCTGGCCGGCGCCGACGGGGGCCTGATGGTGAGCTGCCGCGAGGCCGCGCGCCAGCACCCGAAGGAGTTCGAGCTGGCCGCCGGCCGACTGACCCTGAAGCTCTTCAGCAACCGGGGAGGGGAGGATCTCGACTTCCGCACGGAGACCCTCGTGGAGAAGTGGGGTCTGGACGCGCTGCACCGGCAGGGCCGGGTGAACGTCAGGAACGCGACCGACCGGATGGAGCGGATCCTGAAGTACCGGACCAACGCCGTCGGCTGGTCGAAGACGCACGAGATCCTTCTCGCGCCCCTGCCGGCGTCCGCGCCGGATCTGCCCCTGCTGGGCCGATTGCACTCCGAGCGGGTGTATGCCCACGTGGACCCACGGTGGATCTACGAGACGCGGGTGTTCGACGGCCTCCACCCGCGGGACCCGGAGCGTTTCCCGCAGGCCGAGGCCGCCTACGATGCCTACCTGGCGCCGTATGTGGAAACCTTGCCCGGGGCGTGGCTCGGCTTCGTGGACTACCATGCCGGGCCGATGTGGGTCAACTTCCCCGGCCGCTACCGGCTGGACCGCAACTCCCGGGCCAACCTCTGGCTGGCGTATGCGCGCTCGGGGGCGCGGCGCCTGCGGGATCTGGCCGAGGGCACCAACCGCGCCGCCCAGGACAACCTCGTCGCCCACTGGGACGGGCCCGGCAAGACGCGGGGCATGTTGGTCAACACGTCGGGGGAGAGTGGAAATCTGCCGCTTCACTGGGATGGAAGAACTTCGACGATGGAGGCGAGCGAGTGGACGCTGAATCGCTCCCTCCTAGACTACTACCTCACCGGGTGGCGGCGGGCGGCAGACATCGTTCGAGAGAACACCGATGCCGTGTGCGGGCACATGGATGAGCAGGCGACCACCCTCACCAACCTGGCCGGCGTCTCCTTCGCCCTGAACACGCGCGGTCGCGTCTTCGCGGTGGTGCGCCAGCTCAACCTGGCGTACTCCTTCACGTGGGACCCGCGCCTGCGAGCCCTGGCCGAGGTGCTCACCACCCGCGGCAGCTACGACGCGAAGGGCGATCTCTACCTGATGTCGAGGGACCGGCCCTACCGCAGCACGAGCTACAAGACCACGACCGACGTTGAGGACATGGTTGATGCCTGGAGGATCCTCGGCTCCACACGGCACTACCGGATGGCGATGGCCGTCTCGCGGGAGCACCTGGAGCGCACCGGCATCGATGGGCGGCACACCGGGGCGCACGCGCACTTCTACTACGGGGAGACCGGAGACCCCCGTGTAGCCACCCTCTGCCAGGACTACCTGCGCCGGGTGGCGGGCGTCCTGTCGTCACCCGAGCTCTGGGCACGTGAGATAGGAGGGGACTCGTCACGCGAGATGTGGGGCAAGACGGGCGGGCACTTCAACTGGATCTACCGGCGGATTCCCTACGCCCAGGATGTGGTTGTCCGGGCCGCGGCCGCCCGTGGCGCCGGGTGGGACCTGATGCGCCCGCACGTGTCGTGGCTGGAGTTCACGGCGGAGAGCGAGCCGGTGCGCCTGTTCGTGCTCAAACCGGGAGACCCGGGGGTGTCGCCCCTCTCGGAGCATTTCGACCACGCGGCGCACGCGAAGGAAGAGACGGCCCTGGAGGTCCTGCTGCGGCGGCCGGCGGTGGGTGACAGCGGCGCCTTCGTGCGCACCGTCTCGGCCGGGCGGGAGAAGGACGGGGTCTTCCGCTACCACGTCGTCGTGGAGCCTTTCGGCCATGAGGTCTCCCTGCAGGCGCACACCCAGGGTCTCGAAGCCCACGGCTGGGCGGGGCACGACCTGTACCGGATCACGCAGAGCAGCGCCGGCTATGCGCGGGCGCACATCCCCAAGGACGCCGTGGGCGGCGTCTACGAGATCGTCTCCCGCCGCACCGGCGGTTACTCGGTGTTCTGCGACCGGCGCGCGCCCCTGGCGATCTACGCCCCGAATGGCTGGCGGCCGGCGCCGATGGACCCCCCGGCGCCGGTCTACTTCCGGGTGCCGGCGGATGGCGCGGGGCGGATCTCCTTCGAGAAGCCGGCGCGCCTCTTCACCCCGTCCGGGGCGCCGTTCCGGGGCGGAGATCCCCTCACCGGCTGGGTGGATCTGTCAGGGGCGGAGGCGGGGTTGTGGCGCTTCGAGTCGCGCGACGCCGGTCTGGTGGGCACGGAGAACCTGCCAGGGTTCTTCGCAATGGGCGACGCGGCGTTCTACATCGAGCACGTGGTGGAGTGAGAGAGGGGCCAGGGGGGTGGCGCGATGTCGGGCCGTGCTGTACAGGCTGCAGGAACGGCTCGAGGAACCGGTAGTGGCCGCAGGGGGCGACGAAGCGGATCCAGGTCCGAGCCACTTCCCGGGCCCATTCGGGCACCGGCGCCAGCGCCTGCTCCATCGCCACGATCTCGCGGATCTCATCGTCGGCGGCAACGCGCTCGCTCCACTTGCCGCGATCCAGGGGAGTGTGCCACCAGCACTCACTGGTGGTGCTCTGCTCGTAGGCTTCCCTTGACCACGGGCGTGCCGAAGCCATCGTCACTCGCACCTCCTCACGCGGGGTAGCCAAGCCAGGAGCTATCGCGTCCGGCCTACAGCGCGGAGATCTGCGTGATCTCGATCAGCGTCCCCCACATGTGGATGCCGGCCAGGTCGCTCCGCACCTTCCCCTCGAAGCGGATGCGCTGGCCGTCCCTCTGGAACTGCGGCGGGAGGTTGATCGGATCGTAACGGGTGCCGTCCTCGGCGACGATGCCGTAGAAGCCGCCCTCGAGGGCGACGAACTGCACCGTGCCGGTGGCCTGGACGGTCTCGGAGGAGCCGCCGCCGGGGGGGGGAGTGCGCGGCTCCTCGCGCGGGCCGCAGCCGGTGAGCAGAACGGCGGCCATCACCACGCCGGTGATGGTCCCGGAGACTTGCGTGCGTTCCATGCTGCCTCCTCGGGCGCCGGGCGGGGAGAGCCCGTCTGTAAGCCGAGTTCTGTACCCCTTGCGGGGCGGCGATCATCTCTCTGGGCGCAGCGGTCTCCCGCGCGCGCGGTGCGCTCGACCCGGGGCAGGACGGGCCGCCCTATCGCCCCCTCTTCGAGCTTGCTCCAGGCGGGGTTTACCCAGCCGGCCCGTCTCCGGGCCGCTGGTGGTCTCTTACACCACCGTTTCAGCTTTGCCGGCTTTCACCGGCGTCTTCTTTTCTGTGGCACTTTCCTTCAGGTCGCCCTGACGGGACGTTATCCAGCGCCTTGCCCTGCGGAGCCCGGACTTTCCTCGCCCTTCCGGGCGCGACCGCCCAACGGACTCTCCCTGAGTCAATTCTACCACGCTTCGCCGCCCGCGGCAAGAGGCGGCCGAGCGCAGCGCTTCCAGGCACGCCACGATTCCCTCAACCCACCCCCTGAACTCCCCAGGTTTCCCCTTGCCCCCGGCTTCCAGCGCCAGGTAGACATCGGCGCGCAGCCCCGCCTCCGTTCTTCCGAACACTGCCCGCGCCACCGGCTCACCGCACGCGCTCGGCGGCGAGGGCCAGGTCCTCGCGGAGCAACGCCTGAGCCTGCTCCCGCGCGTCACCCCGCTGGCGCAGGACGTAGGAGGGATGGATGGTGGCCACGGCCTCGGTGCCGCGCGGGCCGGGGAACCAGCGGCCCCGGTCACGGGTGAGGCGGAAGCCCTTGGCGATGAGCGCCTGCGCGGCGAGTGCGCCGAGGCAGACGACGACGCGCGGGGCGACCAGGCGCAGCTCCGTATCCATCCAGACGCGACAGGCGGCGATCTCATCGGCGCGCGGGGGACGGTTCTTTACCCGCGCCCCCTCCACGGCGGTGGGGCGGCAGCGGAC
>JACQGM010000007.1 GCA_016199585.1 Armatimonadota bacterium | reverse complement strand
GCGGGCGGGCGACGCGCTGCTCGCTCGGCTCCAGGAGGGCCATCGGGTCCTCCTCGTCGCGGCGGCGCACCTCCTGCACGCGCGCCTCGATCTCCGGGTCGATGAAGCTGCGCCCGGCCGCGGCGTCGCGCAGCAGCGGCAGGATCATCTGCGGCAGGAGGTAGTTCGACTTGCGCACGTAGGCGTAGTGGCTGAGGATGCCGGAGCGTCGGAAGGCGCGGTAGTAGGCGTCGTCGTCCTGGATCGAGTAGAAGACCACCGGCTGGCGCGGGAACTCCTCCCGGATGGCGACGGCCCCCTCGATGCCATTCTTCTCGCCGGCAAGGTGTACGTCCATCAGGATCACATCGGGCCGGTCGGCCAGGCAGCGCGCCAGGGCGGCCTCCGCCGTGTCGCAGTCGTGCGCCACCGTCACCTGGCCCGTCGCCTCCAGCCCCGCCTTCAGCGCCCGGCGCAGGCCCGCGTTGTCCTCCACCAGCAGCAGACTGAGCATGGCCGTCCTCCATCCCCCCTATGAAACCACAAAGGGGCGGTCTCCTGCAAGCACTCAGGTGCTTCAGATAGTGGACTCGGGACGTGGCGGCAAGGTCGGGTTTGGCCCTACAATGGGCATGGTCGGGGGGCTGCCGAACCGTCCTATACGGTCCGATAGGATCCTATACGACGTGGCCGCACGGCGAAGGGAAGTCACCCCGAGAGACGACCGCCTGATCGAGAGGCCGGGCGGATGCACGCGCCCGGCTGGAAGGGAACAGGAACGATGGCTGAGATGAACACGACGCACCAGGAAGCGCCCGGTGGGGTGCCCACACCCTCCCCGTTTCCGCCGGCCGAGACGAGAGCTCCGGCGGCGGTGAGGAGGGCCGGCAACGGCCGGGCGACATCCGGCGGCGAGCGCTGCCCCAAGTGCGGCGCCGCCGTCACGAAGGAGATGAAGGAGTGCCCCGCCTGCCGCACGCTCCTCTTCTTCAGCGCCGACTCGATGGAGCAGCGGCTGGAGCGGATCCGGGGCTTCAGCCTGGGCCAGCTCCTCTTCCGAGAGCGGGAGTACCTCTTCGAGCTGATCTTCAAGGAGGAGCGCCTCGACGCCAAGCTCCGGTACTACGTCGCCAGCGCCTGGCTCTTCGCGGCGCTCTACGGCGCGCTCCTCGGAACGAAGGGCGGCTGGCTGCAGATCCCGACGGGGGCGGCGAAGATGCCGATCCTTCTCTTCGGCACGCTGGTGATCTGCGCCCCCGCGCTCTTCACCTTCAACGTGCTCCTCGGCTCCAAGCTGACCGCCCGGCAGACCGTGGCGGTGCTGGTGACCGCCACCTACCTGATGAGCGCCGTCCTCGCCTCGCTGGCGCCGATCGTCTTCTTCTTCATCCTCTCCGGCAGCGCGCGCGACTTCGTGGTCCTGCTGAACGTCATCGCCTGCGCCATCGCGGGGGGCTTCGCGGTGGCCCTGGTGTGGCAGGGGATGAAGTACCTCACGATCCGCAGCGGCGGCGACCCGAACCTGGGCATCCTCAAGGTCTGGATGCTCATCTACATGTTCGTCGGCACGCAGCTCGCCTGGACACTGCGCCCCTTCGTCGGCACCGCGGGCCAGTTCGCGCTCTTCCGCCACCTGGAGGGCGACTTCTACTCGGCGGTCGCGCAGTTGATCGCGCGGATGGTGATGTGGCGGATGGTGATGTGAGGGGTGAGACGTGATGCGTAATGCGTAACCATCGTCCTCGTCCTCGACGGCCCTTCGTGGGGGTGAACCGCTGTATTCGCCCTGCCCGGCGCCCACCGGCGTAGGGACGAACCGCTGTGTTCGCCCTGCCCCGGCTGGGCCTCGCCACCCTCGCCGCAGCGGGATGGGAGCCCGGGCGGTAGCAGCGGCCGGCTCGGGGCCGCGCCCTTCCGGCGCGGCCCCGCAGGAGTCACTGCGGCTCGGCCAACGCCTCATCGAGCCTCAAGAGCGCCTTCACCAACTCGCCGTGGATGTCGCGGAAGGGGAAGGTCCCCTTGATCATCGGCACGGTTCGGGCCGCATAGCCGGCTCGGGCCTCGGAGTCGCGGTCGGGCGCGTAGCCGAGACCGTCATTCGCCAGACCCATCACCAGCGGGAGCGCGTGCCGTGAGCGCGCCACCACGTCGTTCTTGATCGCCTGCATCACCTCGAACGGGGACCCCAGCAGGGCGACCGGGCCGATCCGGAAGCCCTGCAGCTCCGTCGGGTCCTCCGGCGATTCGCCGGCCTCCAGCCGCGCGATCAGCTTGCGCAACGTCACGGCGCGGACGGTGGCCATCCGAACGTCGCGATCCTCATCGCTCGCCCCGGGTCGGCCCAGGATCGCCTCCTGTTCCGCCAGCCACCCGCGCAGCTCGTCGAGGGGTATCGGCAGCGTCGGGAAGCGCGCGTCCTGCCGGATGCATGCCACGGAGTCCACCTCAACCGGAGTCGCCTGGCGCAAGCCGGGGCGGACGGCGTTAGCGTAGCGGGCGGCGATCACGTCGAGAGCCAGGAGCGATTCCCTCTCCGGCTTGTGTACGACGCAGGAGTTGATGTCGCCCTGCGCGCCCTGGAGGAAGAGGCCCACGGTGCCGGGATTCTCCCGCTCCAGCATGTTCGTGGCGACGCCCACGAAATCGCCATGTATGTAACGCGTGTCCTCGCAGCAGACCACGGGGTGGCAACCGAAGTAGCTGAGGAACCCGATCGGCTTGCCGCCGGAATCCACGCGGAAGACGTGGCAGCGCGTGTCGGTGAGCTCCGGCCTCGGGGGACGCCAATCATCGCGCAGCACCACCTCCAGGGGCTGGGCGCCACCGTCCTGCTCGCGGTTCAGACCGATCCCCTCGCACGGCACCTCGGCGTGGCTCAATTCGGCGGGCGCCAGGCTCTGCACCGCCTGGATACAGGCATCGGCGATGCGCCGCGGCAGCAACTCCATGTACGGGAGGTCCACCTCGCCCCAGCCGAGGGTGCCGCCGGTCGCCGGGCCGCTGTGGGTGTGCGTGCAGTGAACCATCACCGCGTCTTCCCCGAGGCCCACGGCTTCCTTCACCAGGGCGCGCACCCGCTTCGTGGTGGGCAGGAGCACGAACCCCAGGTCGCAGCTCACCACCGCCAGGGCGCGCCCGCCGACTTCGACGGCCATCGCCTTCGCCCACAGGCGGTCGCGCACGCCGACCGACCGCCGGTTCCGGAACGGCCCGAACCCGAGCAGTTCCACCCCGATGCGCGGGGTGATGTCTACCTTGCCGAATCCGATCCTCATGGTCATGCCTCCGCAAAGTGCTTCTGCAGATCGGGCAGATGATCCTGCACTTTGAGGACGGCCGTCAGAAGCTGCTCGATGTAGGCGCGCTCGCCCAGCAGGTGGAGGTGGCCCATGACCAGGCCCTCTTCGGCGCAGAGACGCTCGGTGACCGGGAGCCGCAGCTCGGCGTAGTTCTGCGATATGGTGGCCTCACGGTAGGGCACCGGGCTCGTTGCGTCGTACAGGTTCAGGATGTCGTGCCGGTAGACGGGCGGGTACGGCACGGAGAGGGACACCCCTTCGGCCGAGAGCGCCCTCATATACTGCGACCGCTCCAGGCCGAGCGCCCTCGTCTTGTCGTAGTGGAGCGTGAGCGCGTAGTATGATTGCCGGGTGACGCGCGGGTCGCGGCGGGCCGTCCGGAGCGCCCCGCCGATCTCCCGCAGGCCTTCGGCCAGGATCTGCGCGTTCTCCTCGCGAACGCGCATCTGGTCGCCGAAGCGCCGCAGTCCGCCGCGCAGGAGCACGGCCTGCATCTCGGTGGCGCGGAAGTTGTGCCCGTAGCGGCGGCCCGGGGTGCGCACGTCCGGCATCCAACCGACGTGCTTGAGGCAGAAGGCGGCCTCGAAGACGGCGTCGTCGTTGCAGGTGATCGCGCCGCCCTCGCCGCAGGTGAGCGCCTTGCTCGATTGGAAGGAGAAGCTCCCCGCGTCACCGAGGGAGCCGGCTCCCCGGTTCCGCCAGCGGCTGCCGTGCTGGTGCGCGGCGTCCTCGACGATCTTCAGGTTGTGCCGCTTCGCGATGTCGGTGAGCGCGTCCATGTCGCACATGCACCCGTAGATCTGCACGGGGACCACCGCCTTCGTCTTCGGGGTGATCGCCGCTTCCACGGCGGCGGGGTCGATGCAGAAGGTCTCCGGGTCCACGTCCACCAGGACGACGTCGGCGCTGATGTCGAGGGCGGCCTGCATCGTCGCCGTCCAGGTGAGCCCCGGCACGATCACCTGGTCGCCCGGCTGCACGCCGACCGCCTTCAGCGCCACCTGGATGGTGACCGTGCCATTCGCCAGGAGCATGGCGTGGCGTGCGCCGGTGAGGCTGGAGAACTCCTCGCAGAAAGCGCGCTCGTGGGGACCCAGCCAGCTCCACTTGCCACTGCGCACCACGCCCTCCATCCAGGCTACCTCCAGGTCGCCGGCCATCGGCCACCTCGGCGCCGGACGGTCCACGGCTCGCGGGCCGCCAAGAAGCGCCAGTCTCGCTACGTTGCTGTTTGCCATCGGAACCTCCCTTGCCGGCCCCCGTCGCTTTCGCCGGATGCCATCCTTGCGCGCCGCGCCGGCTCCCTCTGATACCGCCATTGTACACGACACCGGATCAAACGCCAAGACACCAGCCTTGCCTTTGATGAACCATTCTTGCTATAATGACTCCCGGCTTCGGCTCCTGCCTCAGCGCAGTCGCGCGGCATCGCCGCGGCCGGGGAGAGAGATGCTGCCATTACGCCATCACATCACCGCCTCACCTCTCCCGCCAAACCGCTTCTTCACGGAGGCGATGCTGGAGACTCTGCTGCGCCCGCAGGCGTGGATGCTGGTCGCCTCGGCGCTGCCGATGGAGGTAGCTCCCCTCGAAGATGTGCGACACCGCGACTGGATGGCGACTCACACGCACGTACACGCCCATCGGGAGGTCCTCGTGCCGCTCGCCGGGGTAGGTCGGTTTGGGCTGGCCGGGCGGATCTACCCGAGCGCGCCGGGGATGCTCTTCATCATCGCCGGCTTCGAGGCGCACGACGTCCACTATCCGGATTGGTCGGAGGATCTGGACCACCTCTGGCTCAGCGTTCTGCGCGATCACTGCGTCGCCCGGCTGATCACCGCGCGGGAGGGCGCCTCACGCCTCTCCAGCGCGTGGAGTTGCCTCGTCACCCACGAGGAGAGCGGTCCCGCCCTGGACCTCGAGCGCGAGAGCGCCGGTGCGCCTCCTTCGGTGGCGCGGATGCGCGTGGTGGGAGCCCTCTCGCTCCTGATCGGCGCGGTCGTGCGCCAGGGCTACACCGAGGAACGGGAGGAAGAGCGGCACTCCTTTCAGGCGCGCATCGTGCGAACCATCTGCGAGCACATCGAGCACACGGCCGGCAACGGCGCCTCGCTGGAGCACCTGGCGCACATCGCCGGCTACAGCACCTTCCACTTCCTGCGCCTCTTCAAGGCGCACACCGGCTGCACCGTTCACGAGTATATTGACCGCTCCCGCCTGCGCCGCGCTCACGAGATGCAGGAGCAGGGCTGCCCCCAGAAGGAGGTCGCCGCGGCCCTCGGCTTCTCCTGTCCATCCGCGTTCTCGCGCTGGTACCGTCGGCGACGGCAATCGCCGTCAGGGTCGCTTCCCCTCTACGATCCGGCGCCGCTGCCGTCGGGACCCTCTGCCGAGCCGGCTTCCCGCCGCTCCGCAACCAGCTCCTCTAGCAGGTCGGCCAGGTCGTCGTAGCGCTCTTCGGCTCCCAGCAGCGCCAGCAGGGCGCGATCGAGGCGCTCGCGAGCGCCGGGGTACTCCTCGGTGCTGTAGGCGGCGTCGAGGGCGAGGAAGAGGCGGTAGACTCGGCGGCGAGCATCCAGGGGGACGGACTGGGGATCGAGGACGCGCAGCCGCTCCAGCTCCTGGCGCTCCAGCTTGGTGAAGCCGGCATAGCGGCGCGCCTCGCACTCCACCTGGAGCTGGCCGAGGGTGCTGTTGAGGAAGGCGGCCAGGAAGGCGATGTCGAGCGCCAACTCGCGCCCCCCGCGTCCGGCGCCGCGCAGGCGCAGCCCCCAGAAGTTGGTGGAGGCGTGCGCGCGGGCGCGGTTGGCGGCCACCTTGTAGTGGGTGCGGAAGCCCCGCGGCACGAGGATGTGCCACTCGCCCGAGCCGCGCAGGAAGGACCACCAGGGGCCGCCCGGGGCGTTGGCAACCACGACGGGGCGCTCCGGCACCGGCAGATAGCGCCCGCGGTGCCGGTAGCCCGCATCGAACTCGGGGGTCTCGGCGTGCTCGATGTAGAGGCGCAGGCCGGCGTTCTCGGGGTCGTTCAGGTCGGTATCGGGTGGCACGCGGAGGAGGCGCTTGCACTCCGATACCCGCAGCACCAGGCGGCGGAGGTCGCTGGCGCGCTCGACGGCGGGCGCGAGGAAGCGCTCGGGGATGTCGAAGCTCTCCACCAGCTCGTCGCCGGGGAAGAAGAAGGCGGCGCAGCCGTTGTCGGGGCCGCGCTCATAGGTGGCGACGGACACGAGGGGCACCACCCCCGGCGCGGCGAGTACCGCCCCCGGGGCGGCGTCGTCCGCCAGGTAGCGGGTCCACTTCTCACCGGCGTCCATCTCGGCACGGCGGCGCACCGCCAGGCGGCGGTAGGCATTCGAGGTCGGCCGGGGGTCCTCGAGCAGGCGCACGACCTCGCCGGGGGGCAGCGGCCGCCGGATCTTCAGAAAGGCGGTCGGAGCGTCGGGCGCCGCGCCGCCTGTCGCCCGCCGCAGCACCAGCAGGCAAGTATCCACCAGGTTCTCCGGGAAGGCGCGGCACGCCAGGGTGATCACCGCCCGCACGTGGTAGTGGTCGAGCAGAAACTGCTTGAGGTGCCGGCCGGCGTCCACCACCAGGAACTTATCGGAGAGGACCCAGCCGGCGGCGCCGCCCTCGCGGAGGAACGCGGTGGCGTACTCGACGAAGTAGAAGTAGGCGTCGGCGTCGCGCGGGCTGTAAGGGTAGGACTGGCCGCTCGGGGCCACCTCTCGTAGCGCGGCCCGGATCCGCGCCCGGATGGCGTCCTTCTCCGCCAGCGCCTCCTGGCGGATGTAGGGCGGGTTGCCGAGGATGACGTCGGCCAGGGCACGCCCCTGTGCGCTGTCGCCGCCCATCGTCCCCATCCTCGATTCTCCCGGACGATTCGAGGACGAGGACGAGGACGATACTTCCTCACGGATGCCTTCCAGCACCGCACTCGGATCGGTGCGGAAGAGATCGGCGTGGTGCAACCGCGCGTGCGTGGGAAGGGCGGGGTGCTTCAGGGCGAGGCGGACGGCGCTGAGGTGCAGGGGGAAAGTGCTGATCTCCACCCCGTAGAGGCGGTCGAGCAGCTCGCGGTGGTCTGGCGTCTGCCCGGCAGCGAGGGCCAGGTCGCTCAGGCGCTCGTAGGCGCCCTCCAGGAAGGCGCCCGTGCCGGCAGCCGGATCGAGCACGCGCTCGTCCGGCCCGGTGATGCAGAGGCGGCAGAGGAGCTGCACCAGGTGGGGCGGGGTGAAGACCTGGCCGTAGCGGCGGCGGTTCTCGGGGGGCACCAGGCTCTCGAAGATGGTGGGGAAGACGCGGCGCGCATCCTCGAAGCTCTCGATGTCGAAGGGGAAGGCTTCCACGTCTTCCAGGAAGCCGCGCAGGATCTCGGCGGCGTCGGCGTCCAGGGGCAGGGAATCGAGCACCGGGTCGCGCTCGAACACTTGCTCGTAGTTAACGCGCTTCAGCGCCTCGAAGCGCTCCGTCAGCGCCGCGGCGATCGGGGCGCCGCCGACCGCCGAGGCGGTGAGGGGCGGCAGGAAGACGCGCGGCACGCCGAACTTCCGCTTCAGGTCGTCCTCCAGCAGGTCGAGCTGGGCGCGAAAGAGCTCGTAGCAAAGGATGCGGTGGAGGATGAGGTGGGCGGCCTCTTCGCCTGCCACGGCGTGGTTCTCAGGGTCCTCGGGCGCCGCCGAGAAGGTGCGGCACCAGGCGAGGAACCGCCCGCGCCAGGCGGGGTCGGCCGCGGCGGCGTCCACCGCGCGCCGGAGGCGGTCGGCGAGGAGCCGGTGCGCCTCTCCGTATTTCTCCACGAGGCCGTCGAAGGAGCGGTCGAGGGCGTACTCCTGGCGGGCCACGAACAGGTCGCGCAGGAGGGTGGTGATGGCCTCTTCCCAACGGTCCATCACCGCGTCGGCCTCGCCGGCGGAACCGAAGCGACCCAGATCGTGACGGCCGTTGACGACGAGACAGCGGCCGATGCGCTGGCCCTCCTCATGGCGGAAGACGTAGAGGAGCTCGCCGTTGGTGACGCAGAAGTGGCGCAGGCCGGCGGTGGTGGAGTTGGTGGCATAGCCGCGCGCCTGCTTCCAGGTGCGGGGCGAGGCCACATCCGCGCGCGTCTTCTTCACCTCGATGGGAAGGCGATCCTGGGTGAACTGCTTCACCATCAGGTCGGCCTGGTTCTCGGGGTCGGGGCAGATGACGACATGGAACCCCCGGGCGTCCAGGCCGAGCCGGGCGATGGCCCGCTCCAGCCGCTCCTTCAGCGGCGGGTACCAGTTGTGCTCGTGCAGCGATGGTGAGAGGATGACAGGCATGTTCTTCCTGGGACACGTTACGACGCTGCGGCCCGGGATCCTTCGGGGGTGCCCGGCTCTGGGGGCGCCCGGCGGTCGCGGACGGAGTAGCGACCCTGCGCGCGTGTGGTGAACGCAGGGGCCGTCGCTCCGTCTCGGCCCATCCTGCGCTGTCGGCGTATCTACTGATGAAGCGGGTCATGTGGTATAATGGGCGAGGCCGGCCCACGGCCCGGGCGGGCGATCTCAACCCGGAGGGCCGGCACCCGGGGGATGGATCCGCCGACCGCCGCCGCGAGCAAGGAGCGCCAGGTTGAAATACGTGGTCGTGATTGGGGATGGGATGGCAGATGAGCCGGTGCCGCAGCTCGGCGGGCGGACCCCGCTGCAGGCCGCGGCGACGCCCGCCCTCGACGCCCTGGCGCCGCGCGCGCTCCTGGGGATGGTGCGCACGATCCCGGAGGGCATGCCCCCGGGCAGCGACACCGCCAACCTGGCGGTGTTGGGCTACGATCCCCGCCGGCACTACACCGGACGCTCCCCCTTCGAGGCGGCGAGCATCGGTGTGACCCTCGCCGACGGCGACGTCGCCTTCCGCTGCAACCTGGTCACCCTCTCGGATGGTGAGCCCTACGCGGCGAAGGTGATGCTGGACCACAGCGCCGACGAGATCCCCTCCGAGGATGGCCGGGCGCTCATGGAGGTGGTCAACCGCGAGTTCGGCTCAGATGGGTTGGCCTTCCACCCGGGCGTGAGTTACCGTCACCTGATGGTGTGGCGCGGCGCCCCCGCCGGTTTCGAGCTGACGCCCCCCCACGACATCCTCGGGTTCGCGGTGGCGCCTCACCTGCCGCGGGGGCCCCACGCCGGGCGCATCCTCGATCTGATGGAGCGCAGCAGCCCCCTCCTCACCCGCCATCCGGTGAACTGTGCCCGCCAGGCGCGAGGACTACGGCCCGCCAACTCCATCTGGGTCTGGGGCGAGGGCCGCAAGCCGGCGCTCCCCTCCTTCCGCGACAAGTACGGCCTGCGGGGCTCCGTCATCTCGGCGGTGGACCTGGTGAAGGGCATCGGGATCTGCGCCGGCTTGCGCTCGGTGGACGTGCCCGGCGCCACCGGCACCCTCCATACGGACTACCGGGGCAAAGCGATGGCGGCGATCGCGGAGCTCCGCCGGGGGCAGGATTTCGTCTACGTACACGTCGAGGCGCCCGACGAGGCGGGACACCGCTGCGAGCCGGAAAACAAGGTCCGGGCCATCGAGTACCTCGACGCGCAGGTGATCGCCGTGCTCGTCGCCGAGCTGGACGGCCTCGGCGAGGAATACCGCCTCCTCGTGCTCCCCGACCATCCGACGCCGCTCCGCCTGCGCACCCACACCGGCGACCCGGTGCCCTTCCTGCTCTACGACAGCCGTGTATCGAACGTACTATTACATAATATATGCGGCTACGACGAGTCCTCGGCGCGGGAGTCGGGGGTCTTCGTCGCTTCCGGCCCGGCCCTGATGGAGCACTTCCTCCGAGAGAGACCGCTGTAACATGACGCACATCTGGTATCGAAGCACTCGCGGCGGCGAAGCGATGGTCTCGTCGGCGCGGGCGATCCTTCGCGGCATCGCCGCCGATGGCGGGCTGTTCGTGCCGGCGCGCTTCCCCGAACCCGTGGCTTCCTTGGAGGCGCTGTCCGGCATGGACTACCGCGCGCTCGCCTGCCGCCTGATGACCGGCTTCCTCACCGACTTCACCGAGGCCGAGGTGCGCGAGTGCGTCGAGGGCGCCTACGACGCCAAGTTCGATGCGCCGGAGATCGCCCCGGTGGTGAAGCGCGCCGGGGTACACTTCCTGGAGCTGTACCACGGCCCCACCCTCGCGTTCAAGGACATGGCGCTCACCGTGCTGCCGCACCTGCTGAAGATCGCCGGGCGCAAGCTCGGCATGGAGCGGAAGATCGTCATCCTCACCGCCACCTCGGGCGACACGGGCAAGGCCGCCCTGGAGGGCTTCGCCGGCGTCGAAGGCACGGAGATCATCGTCTTCTTCCCCCGCCACGGCGTCAGCGAGGTGCAGAAGCGCCAGATGATCACCCAGGCGGGCGACAACACCCACGTCATCGGCATCGAGGGGAACTTCGACGACGCCCAGACGGGGGTCAAGGCGGTCTTCGGCGACACCGAGTTCCTGCGCCGGGCGGAAGCGGCGGGCGCCGTCTTCTCATCGGCGAACTCGATCAACGTGGGCCGGCTGATCCCTCAGATCGTCTACTACTTCCATGCCTACCTCTCGCTGCTGCGCGCCGGCGAGGTGCGCTCCGGCAGCCCGATCCACGTCGTGGTGCCCACCGGCAACTTCGGCAACATCCTGGCCGCCTACTATGCGGAGCGCCTCGGGCTGCCGGTGGGGAGGCTCCTCTGCGCCTCCAACCGGAACCGCGTCCTCTACGAGTTCCTGCGCACCGGCGTCTACGACCGCAACCGGGAGTTCGTGCCCACGATCTCCCCCTCGATGGACATCCTCATCTCCAGCAACCTGGAGCGGCTCCTTTTCGCCCTGAGCGGCGAGGACCCGGCGGCCGTGCGCGCGCTGATGGCCGCCCTGGCGAAGGATGGCCGCTACGCGATCACCCCGGAGATGCGCGCCGGCCTGGGACGTTTCTACGGCGGCTGGGCCTCCGAGGAGGAGACCCGCAGCGCCATCAAGGAGGTGTGGGAGAGCGCCGGCTACCTCATGGACACGCACACCGCCGTGGGCTACGCCGTCTACCGCCAGTACGCCGCCGAGACGGGCGACCCGACGCCCGCCGTCGTCGCCGGCACCGCCAGCCCCTTCAAGTTCGCCCGCGACGTGATGGCCGCCCTCGATCCCCGCTACGCCGGCCGCGGCGACTTCGAGCTACTGCAGGAGATGGCCGCCCTCACCGGCGGCGACGTGCCCGCCCCGATCCGCGACCTGGAGACCCGCCCGATCCGGCACCGGCGGGTCTGCCGCAAGGACGAGGTGAAGGCGGCGGTGGCGGAGGTGTTGGGGGTGTGCGCATGATAACTGGCTAGTTTGCCACCGGTGCTCACGCACCTGAGCGGTTGCAGTGGTCCCCCTCGCTTGACACGCACCTCCTGGCGTAGTATACTCCTTGCAGACGATCAGTGCTCCCGCTTACTGGTCCTGTGCGGCTTGTGGGGTCCCGTCGCTGCGCCCACAGTCGCGCACGCTGATGCCGTGTCCTGATCCAGGTGCTGTGATCGAGAGACGGAGGCGAAACTGGTGACACCCGAAGAACTGCTTCGCTGGTTCCATGACCATGTCCGTCCCCTCGTCAATGAGGTCTTTCCCCAGCGGCTTCCGATACTCGATGACGATGCTCGCCGTCTCGATCGGTTGCTTGAGCAAGACGACCGGATCGAGATATGCTTCCTCGGGAATTGCGCGGTCGGCAAGAGCACGCTTCTGAATGCTCTCGTAGTTGGCGATGGTGCTGTCGTGCCGTCAGGAGGGAAAGGTGGCCCTCTGACGGCGCTGGCGACGGAGGTGCGCTATAGCGAGCGCAAGCACTTCGTGGCGCACTACCATCCCCCTGCGGTGCTGAACAAGATCAGTTTCGCGCTGGAGCGCCAACTTGAGCGAGAACTCAAAGGGGGTCAGCCTGCAGATAGGTCCCTGGGGGTTGGTGAAGACATCGGCGCTGGCCTCGAACCAGCGGATCGTGAGGAAGTGCTGGCCGAGCTGGATGATGCCATCGAAGGCGACGCAACTGATGGAGAGGTATCCTCGCGCTTAGATCATTACCGTAGGCAAGCGCAACTGCTGATTGCGGGGACTCAGGACGGCGACCTGCCTCTCGACTACCTCGTTGACTGCCTACGCCTGGCCTTGGGGCAGAAGCCAAGGGAACGTGAGGAGCCTTCTGAGGATGCTCTTGCGCGTATCCGCAAGACACAGGGGGTCCTTGCGCGCGCAAGAGACGGTCAGCCCTACGAGCGATTTGAGTTTGAGTCCGGAGATGCTCGGGGGTTCAATGAGGATTTGGAGGCCCACGTCGCAGGGTTCCTGTCACCGCTCATCGAGCGCCTTGCGGTCGGGTGGCCATCCGAACTCCTCTCGCAAGGCGTGGTACTGGTGGATCTACCGGGCGTCGGCATCAGTCGGGATGTCTACCGGCGTGTCACCCAAGAGCACATTGCCAATGCGCGTGCAGTCGTTCTGGTAGTCAACCGGGCGGGGATGCCCGAAGGGGTCTGGGAACTGCTCAGGCAAAGTGGCTACTTGCAGCGGCTGGTCGGCACTGCAGATGACCCGGGGGCCGACCCCTGCGCCATGATGGTTGTGGTCACGCACGTTGATGACACGACCCGCGACGAGTGGTCGAAACGTATTGCCTGGGGAGAGAAGCCGAAGAAAGCTGATCTATTCCGCGAGACTGTAGCCGAAACGCAGAAGTCCATCCGACAACAGTTCATTGCCCAAGTCCGTGATGCAGTTGCCGGAGAGACCGGCGAGATCGGCGACACTGTGAACGCAGTCGCCGATCACCTCATGACCAGTGTGCAGGTCCACCCGGTCTCGGCGCCCGAGTATCGGCGGCTGCGCGCTGGTGATGAGGACGATCCGCCATTCCTGAAGGACCCGGGGGATTCTGGTATTCCGGCGTTGCGGTGCGCTATCCAGGCGCTGGCCGAGGATCAACGACAGGCGTTGCGTGCAAGACGCGCTGCGGTCTCTGAGCGACTGGAGCGCGGGGCCACCCATGAACTCAACGGGATTGCAGCTCTCTCAATCAACGTGACTCAGTCTGCTGAGCAAGCTGCGCGTCTTCGGAGGGCTCTTGAACTTGTCGTTGAGCAGAAGAAGAAGGAGTACCTCGCCCGGCGAGGGGGGTTTCGCGAGTACCTGGACGCGGCGGCGAGAACGCGGATCCGGGAACTCGTCATCATCGCTCGGGACGATGCGAAGTGGCGAGTAGCAGGGTATCTTCGCGAACTGCGCTACATGCACTGGGGGTCGCTAAGGGCGGCGGTTCGCCGAGGCGGCGTCTGGCTCCGCGGCTCTGGCCGGAATATCGATGTGCCGAATGATATCGTCGACCATTTCCATATCCCGATGGCTGCTGTGTGGAGTGAGGGGCTGTTGAAGGAGATCCGCGAGCGCACCCGCCGGCTGGCCGATGACACTGCATCAATGGTTCGTGAGATCTGCGACCGGGCACGGGAGTATGCTGCAGCCGACATTGACCCCACACGCGTCGATGCAGAGCAGCAACGCAGCGCGGACCAAGCCAAGCAGTTTGGGGAGGTAGGCACCGAGGCGGCTGATGAACTGCGCAAAGAAATAAGAAAGGGGTTAGCGGATGTAATCGAACCGTCAATAAGAAGTGCTTGTGATGAGTTCGTGAGGCGGGGGGACCACATTGGGAGCGGCGTTAAGAACCGCATGCTGAATCTGTTCGAAGAACTGGCGGCGGAAGCAACTGAAGCGGCTGTGGAGCCGGCAGTGGCGCTGCTGCGGGACCGCTTTGAGAGTGTGCGCGAGGACATCCTCCGCCGGTTCGGCGACTGGGGGGATCCGCTGCAGCAGGCCGTCGATGGCATCGCCCCGGACCCCGGCAGCTTCGACACAGAGCGTGCCGTCGGTTGGCAGGAGATACTCCACCGGATATGGCTGGCCCGACCAGATACCACGGATGCGGAGAAAGCCGACAGTGAGAGCGCCGGAGTAATCGCATGAGCGTATCGCGCCCGGTCTTGGTTCTCTACGAGGGGTCGTTGCGCGCCGTGGTTCGCGCGGCCGAGGACGACTTCGGCATCCCGGCCTATGATGTGGTCGGACTGCCGCGTCGGCTGTTTGCAGGACGTGATACGCCGCCACCGCTCTACGAAACCGAGGTAGATCCCCGACGAACGCAGCCGTGGCCCTCACCTGCGACACAGCTTGTGCAACTGGCCGAAGGTGATACGTGGCTGAACATGACGATGCGCAGCCAGGGCGCTCTTGCCGCCTGGTTCCTGATGGCTGAAGACCCCCAACGGCGTTTGGATGCGCGACGTGCTGCCACCCTCACCCACCAGGTGAGTCTCGTGCATCACATCATCACAAGCCCGCACCTGCGGCGGGTGCTGATCGCTGACGAGGTGGGCCTCGGCAAGACGATCGAGGCGGGACTCCTCATCAAGCAGGTTCTCGAAGAGCAACCGGGATGTCGGGTCCTCTATCTCTCACCCGCGCGGCTCGTGCCTAACGTCGTCTCTGAGTTCCGAGAGAAGCTGGAAATGGCGCCGCGTAGTTGGGTCGCGAGCACCAGCGTGGCCAACGGCAATAGGGGGAGTGACGCTCGTCTCGATCAGGATCGGCTCGTTGTTGTCAGCATCCATCGGGCGATCCACTCCGCCAATACGGATGTCGTCGCCAGGTCCGCTCCGTGGGATGTGGTTGTCGTTGACGAATGCCATCACCTTTCGGACTGGGGGCCGGGAGGTGGAAAGCCGAACGAGAGCTACCGCCTGGTAGAGAACCTTGTGGAACGTCTACCGCCCGACGGGCGCTTGGTCCTCATGAGCGGCACCCCCCACCAGGGGCACCAGGCTCGGTTCGAGAACATCCTGAGGCTCCTGCTAGAGCCAGGAGAGTCGTTCGCGCAGGTATCGGGCCGGGTGATCTATCGCATCAAGGACCAGATCCGTGACTGGCGGGGCAAGCCGCTGTTTCCGAAACGTGACGTACGCCCGGCAACCATCGTGCGTCTTGGCACGGCGTACGACCGCTGGTACCAAGCCGTTGCGGCCCTGTACGAGACGGCTCCAGGAGGCCGTACCCACACAGCACGTGCGTCCGGATGGGCGAAGAGCCAGGCCCTCCAGTGGGTGGCATCTAGTCCGCAGGCTGGCCTCGGGTTCCTTGTACGCTTGGCAATCCGGCGGCTGGGTTGGAGTCCTGAACATCGCTCTCTAGCCAGCGCCCTTCGTGCTCTGCGCCCCTACCGGAATGGTGACGAGGACGAGCCCGTTGAGCAGCTGTACCAGAGGCTCGTGCGCCAGATCGGCCTGCGGTCGGCGCCTACACGCAACAGACCTCCGGACTGGGATGTACAGCAGTGGGACGATGCCGAGGATGCGGACGAGGAGACATGGCGCCCCGACGGTGATGCTCTTGCCCTGCTCCTTGAGCAAGGCGTGGAGCTTATCCGATCACCAGCGGGTAGCGGCAAGTGGGAGCAGGTTGAACGTCTCCTTAACGAGGCTGACGGTGGGAAGGTAGTGTTGTTCGCACAACCCGTGGAAACGGTCACTGTCGTCAGAAGGTACTTGGGACAGCGGTTTGGCGGACGAGTAGCTGTCATCGTAGGAAACCAGACGGAAGAGGAGCGCCGCGCCGAGGTCGCCTCCTTTTGGGAGAAGGACGGTTCGCGCTTCCTGGTCTCCTCGCGCGCCGGCGGCGAGGGGATCAATCTGCACTGCGCCCACCGGCTGATCCACCTGGATGTGCCATGGAATCCCATGGAACTAGAGCAGCGCGTAGGACGCATCCATCGCTTCGGCTCACGCAGGACGGTTGTCGTGGACACGGTTGTAGTCGCCGGAACGCGCGAGGCGGACGCATATCGAGTGGCGCGCGAGAAACTCCGGGCCATAGCGAGTAATCTGGATCCGGAACGGTTCGAGATGCTATTCAGCCGGGTGATGTCACTGGTGCCCCCAGAGGAGCTTGAGGCGATTCTGGGCGGCGCTCCTCCCGGACCGCTGAGCGATAGCGCTATCGCGGAGATCGGGCAGCTAGTCAAGGACGGGTACGAGCACTGGCACCAATTTGATGGGCAATACCGCCATCAACAGGAGCAGATCCGCGCCCTCAGTCCGGGCACTGCAACTTGGATGGATCTGTCTGACTATCTGGTTCAGTTCTGTGGCGCGAAGCCCGCACCTGATGTAGGATTCCAACGCTTTGAGTGCGAGGGCGATGACGTCGTGGCGGTGGATGACGCCGTGCCCGCGATTCTGCTGGGCTCAACACCGTATGTGTGTGGCGACACCGCTGGGATGCCAATCAGTCCAGTGGAAGGCATCCAGCCAAGGCAACTGGGCTTGAACCTCCCAGAGATCGCGGAGCGGATGCGAAGGACCGTCGCTCCTGCCAGGCCTGCAGGTGCTGCATATCTCCGCCTACCATCGGGCGTATCCCTTCCACATGGCATGGGTAGTCCGTTTGGTGTGCTAGGCTTCGTTCGCCAGACGCTACAGTCACTTCAAGGGCGACATACTGAGCGTGGCACGACCCTGCATCTCTTCCTTGTGCCAGCACAGGGAGAACCGTGCGAAGCGCAGGAGGATGAGCGTGCCGTGATGGTACGTAGCCTGGTACGGGCGGTAAGGCAACGAGAGCCGCTGGGAGGCCGTCCGGAAGAACGGCTCCTGCAACGTCTGGCTATCACTGAGGCAGAGTTGTGGACGCAGTTGCGCCGTCCGACCGAGGGTGACCGCTCCGCTGGGATCCGACACGCTGTTTGGCCCATCTTCGCGGCCATCGTATCCTGACATCTGGCGATGGCAATCGAGGAAGCGCTCTGGATCCTCCTTTCGACGGTTCCCCACTGCCTGGGACTGGCTGGCCGGCTGGGCCACTGGTACTCATATGGCCTGAACTCGCGCGCCCCTCTGGCAACGGCTGGCAGGAAGAGCGCATCGCGAGCCGTGGTCGTCCGCTCTTCGGCCGGAGGTACCCTCGCGCATGCAAGCACGCTCAGCCGATGGCATCGGAGCACCCGAGAATCGGGCGGGGGCGCGGGCGCTCACCCCCCTAGGGACGCCCGCAGGTTGCGCTCGATGCGGGCGGCCACGTCGCCCACCTCGAGGGCCATCGGCTGCCCCATGATGCGCTCCGCGGCATTGAGGTAGCGCCAGGCCGTCTCGATGATCACCTCGCGCGGGATGGCGGGGATGGCGCCCTCGCCGCTGAAGCCGTGCGCCGCCAGCCACTCGCGCAGATACTCCTTGTCAATCTTCTC
>JACQGM010000092.1 GCA_016199585.1 Armatimonadota bacterium | reverse complement strand
CGGGAGCAGCGGCTTCAGGCCAGGGACATCGAAGATCGGGGCGCCCACCGTCTCGTGGTGGAGGGAATGGCAGCCCACCTCGTGGCCGGCCGCCGCCACCTGCCTCACCACCTCCGGGTGCCGCTCCGCAGCGTCGCCGGTGAAGAAGAAGGTGGCGGAGACCCCTTTCTCGCGCAGCAGGTCGAGGAGCAGCGGCGTGCCGCGCTCCAGGCCCTCGTAGAAGGGAGTGAAGCTGCCGACATCGGTTTCGCAGTCGAACCCGAGGACAACCGTGATCTCGCTCATCGCATCACAGCTCCAGCACCTCCATGAACTTGTCGGAGAGCATCTCCACGCCGTCGCGGGTGACGCGCACGCCATTCTCCCAGCGCAGGCCGAACTCCTCGGTGTAGAGGAACGTGTCCACCTGGAACGTCATGTTCTCCTGGAGGAGGTACTCCGAGCTGGTTTCCATCCAGGGGCGCTCCACTTCCATCAAGCCGATGGCGTGGCAGGGGCCGTAGAGGAGGTACTGCTCGCAGCCCTTCGACCGGATGAAGTCCTCGAACTTCAGGACCACGTCCCGGGCCGGCACGCCCGCCTTCATGAACGCCATCGTCTGGTAGTGGGCTTCCAGGCCGATCTCCACCAGCCTACGCATCTCGGAGGGCATCCTGCCGAAGCAGACCGGCCGTCCGACGCTGGAGGAATAGCCTCCCGCCAGGGCGCCGATGTTGAGCTGGATCATCTCGCCCGGCACCAGCGCCTTGGGGCTGGGGCGCCCGATGGCGTGCGTGCTGTTCACGCCGCTGAGGACGTAGGTCGGGTGCCCCTCGTACTCGGCGCCGTTCGCGTACATCGCCGCCTGCGCCAGCCCCACCACCTCCTGCTCGGTCATGCCAGGCTTCATCTTCTTCAGCACGTCCGCCGTCGCCACCTCGCTGATGCGGAACGCCTCGCGCGCGCAGGCGAGCTCATTCTCGCTCTTCACCTGGCGCATCTCGACGAGCAGGTCGTCGGCGCGCGCCACCGCGGCGCCGCCGGCGTCCTTCAGGATCGCCTGGTAGAGCGTCACCGGCATCACCGAGAGACCCGCGATGCCGATCCGCTTCGCCCCCGCAGGCGCCAGCGCCCGGAACACCTCCGCGAAGGTGTCCAGAGCCACGCCGGGATAGTCCGGCTCGGCCGACTCGCGGTACTGGAGGATGCGCCGGATCTCCCGGACCTTGCTGCGCGCGCGCGCGAAGGTGAGGCTCTCCGGGCCGATGAGCAGCACCGGATCGCCGCCGCGCCCCAGGGCCACGCCCCCCGTCTCGAAGAGCGGCCAGTAGTCCGACAGGTAGCGAACGTTGGCCGGGTCGGCCTCATCACCGTGGGCGACGAGCACGTCCAGATCCTGCGCCGCCATTCTCTGCTGCAAGGTGCTCCACCGCTGAACGAACTCAGCGCGCGGAATCGAGGGAGTGTTCGCCATGTTGCCTTCTCCTTGCTTCCCCTTCGCTCAAGGGGTAAGGATGTGAATCCACGGGGGGAGTGGTCGGCCATCGGCGGTGAGCGCACGTTCCAGGTTCTGGTCGCCGGTCCAGAACTCGGCACCCATCTCTTCGGCCACCGCGAGGTAAAGGGTGTCGTAGACACCGGCTCGCCGCAGTTCACGACGCGCCAGCACGCAGGCGCGGTGCCAGGTTTCCGGGTTGTGGGCGGGCACCTCCACGAGGGGGAAGATCCGCGTCAGGAGATCAGTAAGCGCCGCGGTCTCCTCCTCTACCGAGACCTGGCCAAACAGCGCCCACCGGCGGATTGCGCTAACGGCCTCTGCGGCATAGTGGACAGGCGCAACGAGGATGCGCCCGCCGGCGAGCCAACTCTGCCATGCCCTGGTAGCCGCCTCCGATAGCGGGTCCGGCATCAGTATGGCCGCGACCACCGAGGCATCCACGCAGATGGGTGATGGCGGCGGAACTTCGCTCATTCTGCCGCCTCGCGCAGGATCTGTCGGGTGCGCTCCTCCCGCGCCCGGGCGATCCCTTCTGCTGCCGGGGGCAGCAGAGCGCCACCCCTATCGCGCAGAATCGCCTCCCGACGCCGCGTGATCTCCTCGAGGCCCGCAAGCGCCTCCTCGCGCGAGGGCCGACGCCGGGCCGGCTGTGGTGTGCTCTCCAGCAACCGCCGCAGCTCCTGGATCTCACGGCGGATGTCCTCAAGTTGGCCCCGGACCTCGTCACGGAACGCATCCAGCACTGCTGTGTTGCTCTCTTCTGCCATTACGCAATCCCTCCGGCACCCATTATACCACACCGGCGGACGCGCCGTTCCTACTCCTCGAACACCACCACCGCGCTCCCGGGGATCACGGGGACCGTCACGCGCGTGTAGCCCTCGGGCGAGAGCACGCTCCAGTCGCGGTGCCGCAGCGCCTCCTCGTGGCTGAGACCCACGTTGATGTAGGCGGTGAGGGCGATGCCGCGCTTCTGGAGGGCATCCGACAGGGCGCCGAACATGTCGTACTGCAGCGAGGGGTGACGGATGCCCACGTTCGTGTTGTAGTAGGCCATTCCCAGGTTGCAGCGGGCGTGGAAGACGACGTAGTCCACGCCGCAGCGGCGAATACGCTCGGCAAACGCCTCCGCATCGAAACCGGCGCCCACGTCCGGGACAGCGGGCATGGTGTGGACGTCGTAGAAAAGGCACCACTTCGGGTTGTGCACGGCTGCTCCTTCCGGGCCGGCGGCCCCTCGCCGCATGGGCGGCAGGCAGCGGGCCAGCGGGACCACGGGTCCGCGCGTCTCATTGTAGCACGGGATCGCCCGGCAAGCAAGCGCCCGATTCCCCGCACCAGGCCGTTTCATCACCCCACCGCCGTGAGGCTCGTAGTGCCCTCAACCAGCAGGAGTACCCCGGAGACTGCCCGGAGCGCCCGAGAATCGGGCTGGT
>JACQGM010000093.1 GCA_016199585.1 Armatimonadota bacterium | reverse complement strand
ATATCTGAGCGTCTACCGGCGCGGGGCGGAACCCGCGCCCTACGCGGATGTGCCGTGGTCTTCCGGCGCGGGGCGGAACCCGCGCCCTAAAGACACACGACGAGCGAAAGCCGGGCCGGGCCGAGTCGGAGCGACGGCCCCTACGACGACCATCGGCGCGCGTAGGGGCGCTGCTCCGTCCGCGCCTGCACTACCGGTTTTGCTCGGCAAGACTCATCAGGGATGTGGGGCGCGACATCCGCCCCGCGCCGGGAACGCGACTACCGGCTTTGGTTGGCAAGGCTCACCAGGATCACTGGGCGAGCGGGCAGATCCGCTCCAGCCCGAGCAGCGCCGCGGCGCCCGCAATCGTGTTCCCGAAGAAGATGACCGGCTTGCCCGCGGCAGCGAAGGCACTGTGGATCTCGTCCAGGGTGCCGTTCACCAGCGAAGACCCCGTCGCCAGCCCCACCCGGCACCACTCCACCACGGCCTTGAGCTTCAGGACCCCATCTTCCGCAACGACCCCGGAGAACACCCGCCCGATGTTGTCCGGGTTCAGATCGAGGAGGCGGACGTTCGTGGCACCGAAACGCCCCACGAGCCCGGCGAGGATCGCCGGCTGGAGACCGATGAGGCCGATCCGCACCCGCCCGAAACGCTCCTCGATCTTCTCTGCTATCTGCCGCCCGCACAGCGAAGGAGCCTCATCTGTGCAGTGGACGGTGCCCCCGGCGATGCCCAGGGCGCGCAGCAGCGCGTTGGCCGCCGCGATGAAGACCGCACGCCGAGCCACGTCTTCCAGGTCGAGAGCGAGGATGGCCCCGAGCGATCCCTCGAAGCGGCCGGGGCGATCCGTGAACGCCTGCCCCCGGTACCCGAGGAGGGTGCCCTCGATTACCTGCTCCTTGCCGCGCCTGATGGCGAAATCGGGGTCCGCCTCTCGCCCGATCGCCTCGTCGGCCGAGAGGGGCCGCACCACCACCGGCTCGCTGAGAGCGATGCCTCGGGACGCGCACAGGTGGGTCAGACGATCACGCATCTGCACCAGCATCTCCGGCATATCCGCCTCCCATTGTCTGCTCTCAGGCAACCAGCGCCGTCTGCCGGCGGCGCCGGCATGAGCATCTCCATCCCACCTCCCCGGGCGCGCTCACCCGGTTCGGTACAGCCGCCGCCAGGGCTCCCGCCCGTTGGTCAGGTAGTCTTTGAGGGTGGCGCGCAGCGTATCCGCCGCCAGTTGAGCGCAGTGGTGATGTCCCTCCGGTAGTCCTCCCAGGGCATCGAGCACGTCCTGCGCATGCAATCGCAGCGCTTCCCCGACAGTCTTGCCCTTCGCCAACTCGGTGGTGATGCTCCCCGTCGCGATGGTGGGACCGCAGCCGTCGGTCCAGAAGGTGAGCGCCGCGATCCGCCCCTCGCGAACCCGCAGCCACATGCTCATGGTGTCGGCACAAGGCCCCACCACCGAGGCCGTGGCGTCGGGCACATCGAGGCTGCCGACGTTGCGCGGGTTCATCGCGTGGTCCAGCGCGGTACGGGTGAACCCCGCAGCCAGCGCCTCCTGCAACACCTCCTCCTGAAGGTCCGAAAAGGAGTCCATCTCGGTCCAGTCTCCCCCTTCACCGGCCGGTCGCTACCACCGGGCCGCTCGCCGAACCGCGTCCCAGGCGGCGCACACCGCCTGCGCGGCCGGCCCCGTATCGTACTCCACCAGCGTCCGGCCGGCGGCAATCGCCCGCGTCACCGCCTCGTCGAAGGGGATCTCGGCGACCACGGGCACGCGCAGCCGCCGGCAATCCTCCCGGATCGCCCGGGCGTTGCCGGCATCGAGGTCCGCCTTGTTCAGCATCACCGTCGCCGGGATGCCGAAGTGCCGGATCAGCAGCAGGATGCGCTCCAGGTCGTGCCGGCCGGCGGGAGTCGGCTCGGTAACCACCACGGCGAGGTCGGCCTCCACCAGGGAGGCGGTTGCCGAGCAGCCGATCCCCGGTGGGCCGTCGATCAGCACCAGCGGTCGGCCTGATTCCGCCGCCAGGCGCTCCGCCCGGCGGCGCACCTCGGTCACCAGCCTGCCGGAGCTCTCCCCGCCGGGGTAGAGGCGAGCGTGCGCCATCGGGCCGTAGGCGCTCTGCGACGTGTAGATCTCGCCACAGGCCACGGTCTCCAGGTGGAGGGCCTGGTTCGGGCAGGCGGCCACGCACAGACCGCACCCCTGGCAGGCGCGGGCATCCACCGCCCGGCGGGTGATCGCCGCGAAGCGGCAGAGACGCTCGCACTCCCCGGCGCCCCGGCAGCGCGAGGGGTCGCGCACCACCACCCGGGCACCCCGGAACTCCTCGCGCTCCCGAACCTGCGGGTGCAGCAGCAGGTGCAGGTTGGCGGCATCAACGTCACAGTCCGCCATTACGTTGTTGTGGGCAAGGGCGGCGAAGGAGGCGACGACCGACGTCTTCCCCGTGCCGCCCTTGCCGCTCACCACGGCCAGTTGTCTCAGGTCTGAACGGTTCATCAGCCTCGGCACCGACTCACCGCCCGCGGCCGGGGCCGCGTCCGCCCCCCGCGCCGCCGAGCCAGCGGAAGAGGACGTACTGCAGAGCCACTGCGGCCAGACCGGTCCAGAACGAGTTCCGCCAGGCGTCTCCTTGAGGGCGCCCATCCCGATCGGAGGGCATCGCAGGCACTGGCGCGCCGGCGCCACGGCCGCGTCCGCCCCCCGCCCCGCGTCCGGCGGGGCCGGTACCATCGAATGACGGCATGTCTGTTCACCTCCTTCAGAATCCCCGGATACAGGCCGGCCGGGCCGGCCCGAGGGTACTGCCCCACCGCAACGGCCAGGCGCCCGGCCAGCCCACCGCGGCGCTACTCGGGCTTCCCCAGCTCCGAGATGCGCGCCTGGATCGCGTCCAGTCGCCCGCGCATCCATTCGGCCTGAGCGCGCAGGGCGCTCAGCTCCTCCTCCGCGGCTGGCGTGGTCACTGCCGGCATCACCGGCGCCACCGCCGGGAAGCCGCCGAAGCGCATCCAGCCCGGCTGGCCGGTGGCATAGTACATCCACCGGTGCCCCCGGCCACAGCCGCCGCCACGCCCGAAGACGGCGGGCGGATATGCCACCGGCCCACGCGACACCGGCACGGCGCACCAGCCGCGCCCCCCGCCGGTCATGGGTCCCATTCCGCCGGGACCTGTTCCATCGAAACCTGGCACTTTCCTTACCTCCTCTCCGCGACGACCGCAGTCTGTCTGAACAGCGTGCGGAGCGAGTCCGCCCACGCCGGGTCGGCGTCCAGGAGGGTGCCGCCGCGCGCGTAGGCTTCGGCGATGGCGCGCCGCCAGGGGATCTCCAGCAGCACCGGGATCCCTTCGCGCGCGCAGTAGTCATAGACGCTCCGCTCGCCCACGCCGGTGCGGTTGATCACCACGCTGCAGGGCACTCCCAGGGCGCGGCACGTCTCTACCGCTGCCGTCAGATCGCTGCAGCCGAAGGGCGTCGGCTCCGTCACCAGCAGGCAGGCATCGGCGCCGGAGATCGTCTCCTGCATCGGGCAGGCGGTGCCGGGCGGCGCGTCCAGGACGCGGATCATCCCCGGCGCGAGCGCCTTGCGCAGTGCCTGCAGCACGGGGGTCACCCGCTGCTCGCCCACGTGGATCCGGCCCTGGGTGAACTCCAGGGCGCCACACACCCGGCCCAGGAGGAGGCTGCCGACGACGCGCTCCTCCTCAAGCATGGCGCTCTCGGGGCAGACGAAAGCGCACGTGCCGCAGCCGATGCAGAGCGCCGGGAAGACCGCCACCCGCCGGCGCATCAGCGCCAGCGCCCCGAACTGGCACGCCGCGGCGCACCGGCCGCAGGCCGTACACCGCGCCTCCAGGACGCGCGCCACGCGCACCTTCACAGTGCGCTCGTGCCGTACCTGGACCGGCAGCAGCAGGTGGGCGTTCGGCTCCTCCGCGTCGCAGTCAACCAACTGGACGCGGTTCGGGTGCGCCTGCGCCAGCGCCAGAGCGAGGCTGGTGGAGAGGAGCGTCTTGCCGGTGCCCCCCTTGCCGGCCGCAACGGCGATGGTGAACTCACGGACGGCCATCTCCTACCATCGTCCTCCACGGCCCCCACCACGGCCGCCGCCGCCCATGCCCCCGCCACGACCGCCGCCCATGCCGCCGCCGCGACCGCCACCCATGCCACCGCAGCGGCCCATGCCGCCGCCGGGCGGCAGGGCGCCTGGACCGCCCGGTGCCTGCCCCGCGCCGAGACCGTAGTGCGCGGGAACGGTGGCCTCTGCCACCCGCGGCAGCTCACCGCGCTTGAGGGCAGCCACTGCCTCGCGCACCGTGCCGCCGTCCGCCGAGTAGATGGCGATCCCCCCGGCAGCCAGCGCCTGCTGCGCGTTCGGGCCGAAGTTGGTGGCGATCACCGCCTCCGCGCCCGCGTTCGCCACCGCCTGCGCGGCCTGGATACCCGCTCCCTGCCCCAGGGCCGCTCCCGGGTTGGGAATCGCGGCGAACGCCAGCGTCTCGGAATCCACCACCACGAAGCAGGGACAGCGACCGAAACGCGGATCGATCAACGCATCCAGAGTCTCTCCCGAAGAAGCCACAGCCACTTTCATCCCATCTCTCCTCTCGGTGCCCTCTCAGCACCCCACGCCACCCGAAGGTGACGAGAGCACCTGCTCCACGTGGGCGCAGGTGCTCTCGCCGCCGGCCAGCTTGCCCTTCAGGAACGCCTCTATCGCCTCCGCAAGCGATCCCTGCACGCCCACGATCACCCCGATCCCCAATTGCGTGAAGAGCTCCACCGCCCGCGGTCCCATGCCCCCGGCCACCACGCACTCCGCTCCCCGCCGGCGGAGGAAGGGCGGCAGAACCCCCGGTTGGTGCGGCGGCGTGGGGATGCGCGCCTGGCGCTCCACTTGTCCATCGGCGAAATCCACCAGCGCGTACTCGGCACAGTGCCCGAAGTGGGCGGAAATCTCCTCGCCGTCCACCGCGAATGCCACTCTCATCAGTGTTCACTCCTTCTACATGTAGATCGCATATATTCTGGCGAAGAAGAGCGCAACTGCTCTCCGGTGTAATCCTCAGCGGGCGTCGGGTGGGGCTTCTCCCGCCGACGAAGCGCGATACTGCTGGACGAACTGCTGCATGTTCGCCGCCCGGCGCTCGATGACCGTCACCCAGGCGGCCAGGCGCTGGCGGCCCGGGTCGGTGATCTCGTACACCCGGCGCGCCGGCCCGGCGCCCTCGGTGCTCCAGGCGGAACGCACGCAGCCCTGGTCCTCCAGGTCGCGCAGCGTGCGGTAGACGGCCGCCGCGTCAATCGCCGAGTCGGTGAGATACAGCTCGTTGGCCCGGGCGATGATGTCGTAGCCGTGCGTCGCGCGGCGCGTAGCCAGCAGGAAGAGCGCGGCTGGCTCCACCAGGCGCGTCAGCCTCCCCAGGCTGCAGCCGCACGGCCCGAAACCAGCGCCATGACGGTGACAATGACCCCGCGGCATTCCGATATCCCCTCTAGATGTTATTTACACCTATTATACAATCGCACTTGCCGCTTGTCAAGGGGGAGAAGACACTGGAACAGGGCCATTGCATTACCCCACCGCCCTGAGGCTCGTAGCGCCCTCAACCGGCAGGAGCACCCCGGAGACTGCCCGGAGCGCCCGAGAATCGGGCTGGT
>JACQGM010000113.1 GCA_016199585.1 Armatimonadota bacterium | reverse complement strand
GCGATAAACCCACGTCGCGCGTGCCGCTTGCCTCCGCGGGCGCTACGGCCCCCCGGGCCTGGCTTCTATCATACAGGTCTCCGGGCAATCTCCTACTCCGGCCGCATCTGCGGGAAGAAGATGACGTCGCGCAGCGAGGGCACGTCGGCGAGGAGGGCGGCGAGGCGGTCAATGCCGATGCCGAGGCCGCCGGTGGGGGGCATGCCGTGCTCCAGGGCGCGGAGGAAGTCGGCGTCGTAGGGGTGCGCATCCTCCTCGCCCGCTTCGCGCATGCGGCGCTGCTCCTCGAATCGCTGGCGCTGGTCGATCGGGTCGTTCACCTCGGAGAAGGCGTTGGCGATCTCCTGGCCGGCGATGTGCGCCTCGAAGCGCCGCGTCAGCCAGGGGTCGCCCGGCTTCTTCTTCGCCAGCGGCGAGAGGTCGAGCGGGAAATCGGTGACGAAGGCGGGCTGGACCAAGCCCGGCTGGCAGGCCTTCTCGAAGACCTTGTCAATGATCCCGCCGATGGTGTGTTCCTTCTCCATCGGCAGGCCGAGGCGCTCGCCGGCGGCGCGGGCGCGCGCCAGCGTGGCGAAATCGTCGCGGGTCAGCCCGGCGCACGCCTCCAGGAGTTCCATCATCGAGCGCCGCGGCCAGGGGGGCGTGACGTCGATCTCGGTGCCGGCGTAGGTGAACTTCCGCCCTCCGTAGAGGGCGCGCGTCACGTGGTCCACCAGGCTCTCCGTGAGCGCCATCATCCCTTCAAGATCGGTATAGGCCTCGTAGACCTCGAGGAGGGTGTACTCCGGGTTGTGCCGGGGGGAGATCCCCTCGTTCCGGAACACCTTGCTCATCTCGAAGACCTTCTCGAGGTTGCCCACTACCAGCCGCTTCAGGTAGAGCTCCAGGGAGATGCGCAGGTGCAGGTCCGCATCGAGGGCGTTGTGGTGCGTGAGGAAGGGCCGGGCGGCGGCCCCTCCCGCGAGGGGCTGGAGCACCGGCGTCTCCACCTCCAGGAACCCGCGGCCTTCGAGGAAGCGGCGCACCTCGCTGACGACCTGGATGCGCTTCAGGAGCGGCTCGCGCGCCCGGGGGTTCACGATCAGGTCGAGGTAGCGCTGGCGGTAGCGCTGCTCCACGTCCTGAAGCGCGTACCACTGCTCCTCGCCCTTCTGCTTGCCGACGGGCAGCGGGCGGAGCGCCTTGCCAAGGATGTCGAAGGTCTGGACCTGGATGGTGATCTCACCGGTGCGGGTGCGGAAGACGGGGCCGTGGATGCCGAGGAAGTCGCCGACATCGAAGAACTCCAGCAAAGAGAACGCCTCCGGCCCGACGTTATCCAGCTTGAAGTAGACCTGAATACGCCCCGAGGCATCCAGGATGTGAACGAAGGCGGCCTTCCCCATCGTGCGGATCGCCACGATGCGCCCGCACACCGCCACCTTCTCGCCGCTCTCCGCCAGCGCGTCGAAGCGCTCGCGCACTTCCTCAGCGAGGTGCGTGCGGTCGAATCGCTCGGCGGCGAAGGGATCGACCCCGCGCGCGCGCAGCGATGCCAGCTTGGCCAGCCGCTGGGCGACCAGCTCGTCCGTCTCTTGCGGTTGCTCCACGCTCACCCCCAGGGGATTGTGGATTTCAGATTTGAGATTTCAGATTTCAGATTTGGGATCGGCGCGCGCCCCGGGGGGGGGGGGCCAACTCCGGGGACTACGACCTGGGTGCTCGTGGTCCCTTGCCCTGCGATGTGCCGTGGACGCTTCAGCGGGGGCCAAATCTGCAATCTGCAATCAGAAATCGGAAATCGCTACGACCTGCCGATCTCGTCCACCCGGTATTGCACCACGCCGGCGGGGGCGGTGACGGCGACCACGTCACCCGGCCGGCGCCCGATGAGCGCCACCCCTACCGGGGATTCCGTGGAGATGCGGCCGAGATCCGGGGCGGCCTCGAGGGGGCTGACGAGCCGCAGGCGCAGCTCGCGCCCGGCGGCGAGATTGGTGACGCGCACCTGCGCCCCGATCTGCACCTCGTCGAGCGAGATCTCCTCCTCGTTCAGGATGCGCGCCCGAGTGAGGATCTCGCGCAGCTCCTGGATGCGCCCCTCGACGAACGCCTGCTCGATCCGGGCGCTGTCGTAGGCGGCATCATCCCCCTCGTCGCTCGTCGGCTTGGTGTCGCGGATGCGGTCACGCACTTCCTGGCGGGTGACGGTAAGGCGAGCCAATTCGGCTTCAAAACGCTGGTAACCCTCGGCAGTCAAGACAATATCTTTGGGCATCGCCGCGGTGCATCTCCATCCGCCCCCAAAGGTGCCAAATGGGGGCGCGGTACATGAACGAACAGCACTGATCGCCGCCTACTCCGGCGGGACCAGCGCCTCACCGGGCGCCATTATAGCACAAAGCCCACCTGCTGTCAAACGCGGTTTCGCGCTGAAGCGCACCGGGAAGGGGTGCAGAGCCGTGGCGGAGCGCGGCCGGAGGGGAGGGGCGTGTGCGCGGAAGCTTGCGGTGGCTGCTGATCCTGGCCTGGGCCGGTATGGTTGTTGCGTTTCCCGCGGGCATGGCGGGCGCAGCCCTTCTCTGGTCCGTGGCCCAAACCGTTCCCGACGGCCGCAGCATCGTCTCCTACCGCCCCCCGGTCAAGAGCGTCATCCTCTCCTCCGACGGCCGCGTGATCGCATCGCTCTATGAAGAGAACCGCGAGTGGGCGCCCCTGACGACGATCCCGAAGCGGCTGCAGGACGCCAGCATCGCCATCGAGGACCACCGCTTCTACTCCCACGGCGCCATCGATCCGGTCGGCACGCTGCGTGCGCTCTGGGCGAACGTCACCTCGCGGCGCGTGGCGCAGGGCGGCAGCTCCATCACTCAGCAGCTCGCCCGCGCCGTCTACCTCGACAACCGGCGGACCCTTCTCCGCAAGCTGCGTGAGGCGATCCTGGCGCGCCGGATCGAGCGCCATATCTCCAAGCGGCGGATCCTGGAGCTGTACCTCAACCAGGTGTACTACGGCTCCGGGGCCTACGGCGTGCGCGCCGCGGCGAAGGCATACTTCGGGAAGCGCCTGCGAGAGTTGACGCTGGCGGAGTGCGCGCTGATCGCGGGACTGCCGGCGCGGCCGTCGGCACTCTCGCCCTTCCGCGACCCGGATGCCGCGCGAGCCCGACGCGACGTGGTGTTGGACCGCATGTCCGAGGTGCGCCTGATCTCTCGCGAGCAGGCGGCAGCGGTGAAGAAGGAGCCGATCCGGCTGCACCCACGGGCGGACTCGCGGCGGCTGAAGCGAGCGCCGTACTTCGTGGATTGGGCGCTGCCGTGGCTGGTGCAGCAGTTCGGCGAGGAGCGCGTCTACGGGGACGGCCTGGTGATCCACGCGAGCATCAACCTGGGCGCGCAGCTTGCCGCCGAGGAGGCCGTGCGGCAGGGGTTGGCGCTCGGGCAGACGCGGGGCCGGGTGACGCAGGCTGCGCTCGTGGCGATCGATCCGCGCACCGGGCATATCAAGGCGATGGTCGGCGGGCGCGATCACGGCGAGAGCCAGTTCAACCGCGCGGTGAACGCCACCGGGCGGCAGCCGGGGTCCGCGTTCAAGCCCTTCGTCTACACGACGGCGCTGGAGAGCGGCTACCAACCGGAGACGATCCTGGACGACAGCCCGGTGGCGGTGCCCGACAACGGCAAGGTCTGGTCGCCGGGCAACTACGACGACGAGTTCCGCGGGCCGGTGACGCTGCGGGAGGCGCTCATCAACTCGATCAACGTGCCGGCGATCCGGGTGGCGATGGCCGTGGGGCCGCAGCGGGTCGTCGAGCGCGCCCGCGCCCTCGGGATCACTTCGGCCCTGCGCGCCGTGCCCTCGGTGGCTATCGGCACCTCGGAGGTTACGCCACTGGAGCTGACCGCCGCCTATGCGGCCTTCGCCAACGGGGGCCACCGCGTGGCTCCGCTCGCGATCCTGCGCGTCGAGGACCGGGACGGCCACGTCCTCTGGCGGGCGGAGCCCCGGCTGGAGCGGGTGATCGCCCCGGACATCGCCGCCACCATGGCGATGCTCCTGCGCGATGTGGTCCTCTACGGCACCGGGCGCTCCGTCTCGGGCGTGCCGAACGCCGCCGGCAAGACCGGGACCACCCAGGACGACCGCGACGCCTGGTTCGTCGGTTTCACACCGGAGTTGGTGACGGGGGTGTGGGTGGGCAACGACGACCATTCGCCGATGGGAGGCCGGGTCTTCGGTGGGAACGTGCCGGGGCCGATCTGGGCCGCCTTCACTCGCGAGGCGGTCGCCCTCGTCCGGCAGTCGGGCGACGCCGTTGCGGGCCGGGAGATCCCGAGCTACCAGGCGTACCAGGAGGCGCGAGCCGCGGCGGAGCGCCGCCGCCGCGAGGCTCAGGGCGAGCCGCCGCCCGATGCCCGCGTGCCCGGCAGGGAGATGGACCACTGGTCCGGCCGCGTGCCGGGGGGCTGACAGGCCGGGCATGGGCGCATCCGGAGCAGGTTCGTACGGACCGGGACGCGGCCTAAGACAGCAGACGCCCGAACCCCCCCTGCTCGAAGTGGCGGTCCGTCGTTCGCCACGGGCGCGTTGCAGGGGCCTTCGACCGGATGGCGAAGTGAGAAGTAACCCGGGATCACCGGGCCGCGGGAACACCGGGCCGGGCGCCGGCCACCGGTCGTTCCCGAGGAGGAGAAGACCGATGAACATCGTGCAGGAACTCGGCATCCAGAGCTTCTGCTTCCGCGGGTCGCCCACCAACGCGGAAGTCATCGAGCGCCTGAAGGCCTGCGGCGTCGCCAAGATCGAGCTCTCCGGGAGGCACGTGGACTTCACCGATGAGTCCTCCTTCGCCGGCGTCATCCAGCTCTACCGGGACGCCGGCGTGGAGATCGTCAGCATCGGCTGCCAGCAGCTCGCCAACGACCCGGAGAAGGAAGAGAAGTACTTCCGCTTCGTCAAGCAGGCGGGCGCCCGCTTCATGAGCGTCAACTTCGACATCGCCACCGTGCCCGATGCCTATCGCACCGCCGAGCGCCTCGCCGAGAAGTATGATGTCCGCCTCGGCATCCATAACCACGGCGGCTGGCACTGGCTCGGCAACCGCACCATGCTCGCGCACGTCTTCGGCCAGACCAGCGAGCGCATCGGCCTTTGCCTGGACACCGCCTGGGCCATCGATTCGCGCCACGACCCAGTGAAGATGGCCCGCGAGTTCGGCAGCCGCCTCTACGGCGTACACCTGAAGGACTTCATCTACCACCGCGACCGCACGCCCGAGGACGTCGTCGTCGGCACCGGCATCCTCGACTTGCCGGGCCTGCTGAAGGCGATGGAGGAGGTCGGGTTCGCCGGCTACGTGGTGCTGGAGTACGAGGGCGACGTGGACAACCCGGTCCCCGCGCTGCGCGATTGCGTGGCCGCCGTGCGGAAGGCCGCGGGCGCCGCGTAGGGTCCGCTCCCGGGAACGTGTTCGCGGCACCCGGGGCCAACCGGGAGGGGCCGGCGACGATGGGCGGGAGGCGGCCGCCGCGCCGCTCGGGGGCGGCATCCGCCGCGCGCCGTCCGCGGGCGCCACGGACGATGGGGTGGGGGAGCCGCGTGGACGCCGGTGAGCCGGGCAGTGGAGGCTCTTGACAGAGCCACGCCGGAGGTGTAGACTACTGCACGTCAGCTACCCGACGACCCGCATGTGCACCGCGTCCTCGCGTGCTCGGGAAGGAGTCTACCGATGGCAGACCGACCGCAGATCCCCGTGTTCAAGAACGATCCCATCCTCGTGCTGATCCTCGGCTTCGTCACCTGTGGCCTGTACCTCATCTACTGGAACATCAACGTGGCCAAGGTGCTGAACGCCGTGGAGGGAAGAGAGGTCATCTCGCCAATCGTGGCGGTGCTCTCCGGCTGCTGCTGGCCGGTGAACGTCTACTTCTACTACATGGCCGGACAGGCGCTCGGCAGCCTGGGGCGGCAGATCGGCAAAGAGGAAGACCTGAAGAGCAAAGCCACCTTGTTGCTCATCCTCGGCATCTTCGTGCCGATGGCCGCGGCGATGATCCTCCAGGGCCATGTCAACGAGCTGTACGCCGCCGAGTGACGCCTCGCTGAGGGCGCACGCGGCCTTCCGTAGAGACCGGATCGCGGTGATCGTCGGGACCACCGCGATCCTGGTCACCTCGTATGCTGCTCGCTCATTCGTGCAGCAGGGCCCGATCCTCTGCCCGATGCACGGGGTGTTCGGCCTGCCCTGCCCCGGGTGCGGACTCACGCGGGCCTTCGCCGCGCTGATGAGGGCGGACGTGGCGGCCGCGCTTCGGCTCAACGCCCTCTCCATTCCGCTGTTCGCGTTTCTCGTTGCCGCATCCGCCGTCTCGGCATACGAGGTCGCGACGGACAGGCACCTGGGGCTGCACCGTGCCCTCTATTCGGCCCGGGCGGCCTATGCGCTGGGCGCGGTCGTGGCCGCGTACCACCTTGCGCGCTGCTGCGTCGGCTTCTACACCGGCACGCTGGTGGAGGAGTACTTCCGGACGTCCTGGACCTACCATCTCCTCTTCCGCTGAACGGCATTCAGGCGCGAGCGGCCGGCGGCCTCCCGGTGACCGGGAACCCCGGATCCTGATAGCCGCGGCCGGAGTGCTCTCCCGGCGGCACCAGACGATCCACGGCCGCTTCCGTCTCCCCGGAGAGCGCCACGTCCAGGGCGGCCAGGTTGTCCTGGAACTGCGTCAGGGTGCGTGGCCCGAGGAGCACGGAGGTGACCAGCGGGTTTCCCAGCACCCAGGCGATGGCGAGCTGGGAGGGCGTGCAGCCCGCCCCGGCGGCCAGGGCGCCCAACTCCCGCGCCAGCGCGAAGTTCGCCTCGCGGTACTCCGTCTGCAGCAGCCGGACGTTCCCCCGCGCGGCGCGCGAGTCCGGCGGCGGCTCGCTCCCCGCGCGGTACTTCCCCGTGAGCACCCCGCGCGCCAGCGGGCTGTAGGTGACGACGCCCGGGCCGAGCGCCGCGCACATCGGCAGCAGCTCCACCTCCACGTCGCGGTTGGCGAGGTTGTAGAGCGGCTGTACCGCCGCGAATGGCGCCCAGTGGTGGAGCGCCTGCAGCCCCAGAGCGTGGGCCACTTGCCAGGCGCGGAAGTTGGAGCACGCGACGTAGAGCACCTTTCCCGCGGTCACCAGGTCGTCGAGGGCCGCCAGGGTCTCCTCCAGGGGCGTGCCGGGGTCGGGCAGGTGGAGGTAATAGAGGTCAATGTAATCGGTGCCGAGGCGGCGCAGGCTCGCCTCGACGGCGAGGCGGAGGTGCTTGCGACTGGCGCCGGCGTCGTTCGGGCCGGGTCCCATCGGTGTGCCCACCTTGGTGGCGAGCACGACGCGGTCGCGGCAATCGGCGATGGCGCGGCCGACGACGCGCTCCGACTCGCCGTCGTTGTACTTGTCGGCGGTATCCAGGAAGTTGATCCCGGCAGCGAGCGCCGCCCGGATGATCTCCCGCGACTCCCCCTCCGGCGTGGGACCGCCGAACATCATCGTGCCGAGGCAGGCGCGCGACACCCTGACGCCCGCTTTCCCCAGGTTCCGGTACTCCATGCTCTCCCTCGCTCCCGGCGGTCGTCCGCCGGGAGTGGAGTTCGCCGCCCGCCCGGCCATCCCTGCCTGCCTCCTGCCCGGTCCCCCCGGACTGACGATTGGCATCCCTCGGCCTCCCTGCCCGGAGCGCCCAAGGATTGGGCCTTCGCCGGAGCCGATGCTTGGCATCCCTCGGCCTCCCTGCCCGGAGCGCCCAAGGATTGGGCCTCTGCCGGAACT
>JACQGM010000091.1 GCA_016199585.1 Armatimonadota bacterium | reverse complement strand
GACTGGGAGGGCGTGGACCTCACCCTCGTCTCCGGCCGCCCGATCTCCTTCGTCGAGGACCTCTACACCCCGCTCTTCCTGCCCCGCCCGCAGGTGCAGACCGAGCGGTATGCCTCCCTGCGCCCGCAGACCTACGCCGAGGGCATGGAGAAAGCCGAAGAGGCCCGACCGCCCGATCTGGCCCGGATGCCGCGCGTGGTAGGCAAGGGCAGTATGCGGCCCGCGCCCGGCGCGGCGGCCGGGGCCGGGGGCACCTACGGGAAGCTCTTGCCCCAGGGCATCAAGGCGATCGTGCCGTACGAGATCGACAACAGCCTCCTCGTGCGGGGGCCTGACCAGGCCCTGGCAGTGTGGAGTGCCGCGACCGGCCAGGAAGTGGGTGAGCTCTTCTCCTACCACGTGAAGACCCCCGCCACGCTGCGGCGGCGCACCTCCGCCATGCTGCCGATCATCGGCCAGGCCGTGGGCGCGCGGAAGGTGAGCATCTACAACGCCGCCGTCCTCGCCACCCACCCGCTCAACGGCGTTTGGCTGACGAACGACTCCGGCGCCAGCCTCCTCGGGGGACCGATCACCGTGCTGGAGGGCGGCACCTACGCCGGCGACGCCCAGATCGGCAACCTCTCGACCAACGACCGCCGCCTCCTCAGCTACGCTGTCGACCTGAAGGTGACCGTGGACCCGTCCGCGAGCCAGAAGCAGCAGGTGGCCGCCACGAAGATCGCGCGCGGCGTGCTCACCCTCACCTGGAAGACCACCTTCAGCCAGACCTACACCATCAAGAACAAGGCGGATGCGGAGCGCACCGTGGTGGTGGAGCACCCGGCGCAGCCCGAGCGGAAGCTGGTGCAGCCCGCCGAGCCGACCGAGAAGACGCCCGGCGTCTACCGCTTCGAGGTGGCCGTGGCCCCCGGGAAGACCGGCAAGCTGGAGGTGCGGGAGGAACAGACGATGCTGCAGGCGGTGGAGCTCCTGCCGCTGGATGTGGATGCGCTGAAGCAGGAGGTTGCCCGGGCGGAGATCTCACCGAAGACGCGCGACGCTCTGGCGGAGGCGATCCGCCGCAAGACGGCCCTCGCCGAGGCGGAGCGCCAGGTGAACGAGCTTCAGGAGCGGACCGCGGCGATGCGGAAGGACCAGGCGGAGGTCCGCAACAACATGATGGCGCTCAACCGCCAGAGCCAGGGCTACCAGCGCTTCGAGGAGAAGCTGCTGGCGATGGAGAGCCAGATCGAGGCGCTGCAGAAGGAGTTGGAGGGCAAGCGCACCGCCATGGAACAGGCCCGCAAGGCCCTGGAGGACTACCTGAGCACGCTGGATGTGGGGGCGTGAACCCGGGCTTGCCGACGTTCTGATCAGCACGAAGGCTCGAAGACACGAGCGGGTCGCGGACGGGTCGCGGCGCCGGTGGGGTGGCCCTCAACAGCGCGGCCAACGCGAGGGTCCTTCCAGACACAGTTGGTATCAGTTCCGGGAGGACACGCGGCATTCCTGCTGCGGGCGGCGGCTGCTTCAATCGGTCTCGCAGCGGCCGCCGGGGCAGCACTCCACCGCCTCCTGCCACAGCGGCGACATGGCGCGCAGGCGAGCGGCGGTCTCGGCGAAGGCGTCCACCACGTGATCCACCTCCTCGGCCGTGGTGCTGCGGCCCAGGCTGAAGCGGATCGATCCCTGGACGGCCTCGGCGGGAACGCGGATCGCCCGCAGCACGTGCGAGGGCTCGAGGGATCCCGACGTACACGCCGAGCCGCTCGACGCGGCGATGCCCATCATGTCCAGGTTCAGGAGGAGCGCCTCGCCTTCCACGCCCTCCAGGCTGAGATTGGCGTTGTTGGGCAGCCGGCGCGTGGGGTGGCCGTTCAGCCGCGAGCGCGGCACCCGGGCCAGCACCGCCTCGATGAAGCGATCGCGCAGGGCAGTCAGGCGCACCGCCTCCGATTCGCGCTTCTCTGCCGACAGGGCCAGCGCCGTCGCCAGGCCCACGATGCCGGGCACGTTCTCGGTGCCCGCCCGCCGGGCGCGCTCCTGCCCGCCGCCGTGCAGCAGGTTGTTCCACCGCGTCCGGCGGCGCGCGTAGAGGATCCCGACCCCCTTGGGCCCGTAGAACTTGTGCGCCGACAGGGAGAGGAAGTCCACCCGGAGCGCCTCCACGTCAATCGGCAGCGCGCCGCCGGCCTGCACGGCGTCGGTGTGGAAGAGAACGCCCGCCTCGCGGCAGGCGCGCCCGATCTCGGCGACCGGCTCGACGGTGCCGATCTCGTTGTTGGCGAGCATGATGGAGACCAACAGCGTGCGATCGGTGATGGCGCGGCGCACGTCGTCGGGGTCCACCAGCCCGTGCTCGTCCACCGGGAGGGTGGTGACGCGGAAGCCGCGCGCCTCCAGGTGGGCGCACGTATCGAGGACGGCGTGGTGCTCGATGGCCGAAGTGATGAGGTGGTCGCCGCGGTCGGCGTTCGCTTCCGCCACGCCGATGAGCGCGGTGTTATCGGCTTCGGTGCCCCCGCCGGTGAAGTAGATCTCCTCCGAGCGGGCGCCCAGGCAGCGCGCCACGGTGTCGCGGGCGTCGTCAACGGCCGCGCGCGCCTGGCGCCCGTAGCTGTGGATACTGGAGGGATTGCCGAACCGCTCCTGCAGGTAAGGCAGCATCGCCGCGACGACCGCGGGGTCCACCGGGGTCGTCGCGGCATGGTCAAGGTAGATCATGGGCACGAACCATCGCTCTCCTGGGCATCAATCAGATGTGCACTTCCTCCGGGAGGTCCTGGTAAGTGGGCGTCGAGAGGTAGCGCTCGCCGGTGTCGGGGAGGAGGACGACGATCAGCTTCCCCTGGTTCTCCGGGCGCTTCGCCACCTGGACGGCCGCCCAGGCCGCGGCGCCGGAGGAGATGCCGACGAAGAGGCCCTCCTCGCGCGCCAGCCGCCGGGTGGTGTTGATGGCATCGTCGTTGCCGACCTGAACGACCTCATCGAGCAGATCGCGGCGCAGCACGTCCGGGATGAACCCGGCGCCGATCCCCTGGATCGGGTGCGGGCCCTTCCGCCCCTCGGAGATCATCGGCGACGCTGTCGGCTCGACCGCGATCGCCTTGAACGACGGCTTGCGCTCCTTCAGCACTTCGGCCACGCCGGTGATCGTGCCGCCGGTGCCCACGCCCCCGACGAAGATGTCCACCTCGCCGTCGGTGTCGCGCCAGATCTCCTCGGCGGTCGTCTGGCGATGGATCGCCGGGTTCGCGGGGTTGTTGAACTGCTGGGGCATGAAGTAGTCCTTGTTCCGCGCCACCAGCTCCTCGGCCCGGCGCACGGCGCCCGGCATCCCCTCCGAGCCGGGGGTGAGGATGATCTGCGCGCCCAGCGCGCGCAGCAGGCTGCGCCGCTCGACGCTCATCGTGTCCGGCATCACCAGCACCAGGGGGTAGCCCTTGGCGGCGCAGACGAACCCGAGCGCGATGCCGGTGTTGCCGGAGGTCGGCTCCACCAGAACCGTGTTCTTCGTGATCTTCCCCGCCGCCTCCGCGGCCTCGATCATCGCCACGCCGATGCGGTCCTTCACGCTGGAGCAGGGGCTGAACATCTCCAGCTTGGCGGCGACGGTCGCCACCGCGCCCTGGCTGACGCGGTTGAGGCGCACCAAGGGCGTATTCCCGATCAACTCTGTCACGTTCTCCGCGATCCTCATGGGCAAGGCGTTTCCTTTCGTCAGTCCGTCCGGGAGGGTGGCTACCCTACTCTAGCACAGCCCGGAGTCCGTTGTCAAGAAAAGAGGAACCCACCCGGGAATCCCGCACGCGCGAGGCATGAGGGCGCGGCGGCCGCAGATGGCAGCGGTTCAGCGGGCCTCGGGCGGCTGGTGCCAGGGTGAGCAGTTTCGCGGATGCCTGCCGGGGGTGCCGAGCAGGGGCCGTACGACAGGGGATGTTCTTCAGCGACTGCCCGGCGCAAGGCGGGCCGGGCCACCCTCATCGGTTGTCAGCGGCGCGGGAGGAGACCGATGCTCCCCTCAGGTGGGGCCCCGGGCCTGCTTCGGCTGCTTGCGGCGCAACTCCGCGTGGATCACCAGAGCGATGCGAGAGCCACACAGCGCAGTGCGCAGTCAGGAGGGCACGCGCGGGAAGGCAGCAGCCGTACCACCCTCCTACCCCCGCACCGCCTCCAGCAGCCGCACCGCCGTGTCCGCCCAGAGGCGTCCGGTGCCCTTGGGCGCGCGGACGTGGCGGCAGAGGCGAGTCTCATAGCTCCCCTCGTCGAGGGCCTGGTCGGTGGCGATGTAGCCCGCGCAGTCATTCGCCAGGCCGATGACCATCGTCTGCGGGAAGGGCGAGCGCGCCTTGATCTCCAAGCCGATCTGCGCGAACACCTCGCCCGGCAGCCCGACGATCCCGAGGTCGCCGACGCGCAGCGCCTGGATCGGCACGTCCCACACGGCCGGCTCGGATTCCATCAGCACGAGCTCGCGGGCGTAGGCCCACTCCTGGTCGCGGGGGTCCGGCTCGCCGGCATAGCGCTCCCTGGCGGCGCGCAGCTCCGCGGGCGAGGGCGTGCGCGCGTGGAACGGCACCTTTTCCAGGCGTCCGCCGAGGGGGAGGTCGTCGCGGAAGTCCTCTTCGCGCAGGCGGTTCCATGCCTGCCACGCCTCGCCGGCCACCACGTTGGCGACGCGCTCGATCTGGAAGTAGGGGTGCGGACTGGTGCGCCGCGGCTGGTCGAAGTCAATGTTGTTGATGTCGCCCTGGCAGCCGTTCGCCATGATGGCCAGGAAGGGCTCGCCGGCGCAGCGCTGCAGCGCCTGCCCGAAAGCGGCGAAGTAGTCGGCGCTGATGGCGGTGCCCACGCCCGCGCCGACGTAGTGGAGAGACAAGTTGGCGAGCGCGCCGAGGGGACGGCGCTCGGGCGTGCGCAAGAGGAGGAGTCCCAGCTCGGGGTCGGTGGGTCCGGCGGGTCCGAGCACGTCGGGGTGCTGGTGGCCCGGGTTCATCCGCACCGAGCCGTCCTTCATGCGGCGGCGGCGGTTGTGGACCTCACCGGCGCAGTCGCCGCGGGCGTGCGCGGCCCGGGCCGGCTGCCGGCGGCGATGGGCGATCGCCAGGGCATCGGCGATGCGCGGGGCGACCCACTCGGCGTAGCCCTCCTCCACGGGGGTGCCGAGCGCCGGCACGATAGCGGGGCCGGTGTGCGTGTGCGTGGCGCTGATCAGCACGCGCTCCGGGGGGATCCCGAGCCTCTCCTGAACGAGCGCCTTCGCGGCCTGCGCGACGGCGTCCGGAAGGGCGATCAGATCGCAGACGACCAGCCCGAGCGTGGCCTGGCCGTTGCCGACGACCAGCGCCTTGGCGAAGAGCGGGTCGTGCACGTCATCGGCGATTCGGTCCTGGAAGTAGCCGATGACGTGGCAGCCGAGGGCGGGGGTGATGTCAACGGCGGCGGCGCCGACCTGTAGCATGGGCGGGCTCCTTTCCACTCCGTCCCGCCGTTTCGCCGTGGACGGGGAGCGGTCCTTCCGGGAGAAGGATGTGGCCTCCTCACTCCAGCTCCGCCAGCACCTCCAGCGAGTCCCGGATCGCGCCCGCCAGCGATTCCAGGGCCTGGTCGATCTGCGCCTCGGTGACGATGAGGGGCGGCTCCAGGCGGACGACGCAGGGGTTGTTCAGGCTGTAGGCGGCGAGGAGGCCGCGGTGCCCGGCGGTGGTGATCGCCAGCTTGGCCACGTCCGGGTCATGGAACTCGATGCCGGCGAGGAGGCCGCGGCCGCGCACCTCCTTGAGCACGTCGGGGTGCTGCGCGCTGATCGCCCGCAGGCCGCCGAGGAAGCGGGGCTCCAGGGCGGCGGCGCGCTCCGGCAGCCTCTCCTCGAGGGTGGCGCGCACGGCGGCGAGGCCGGCGGCGGCGGCCAGCGGGTTGCCGCCGAAGGTGGAGGAGTGGAGGTAGGGGTTCTCGCCGAACATCGCCTCCCAAATCTCCGCGCGCGCCATGAAGGCGCCGACCGGCATCACCCCGCCGCCCAGCGCCTTGCCGAGGCAGATCAGGTCCGGCTCAATACCGTAAACGTCGGCGGCGAAGAGGCGCCCCAGCCGCCCGAAGCCGGTGCGCACCTCGTCCAGGATGAGGAGCACGCCCTTCTCGTCGCAGGCCCGGCGCACCTGGCGGAGGTAGTCCTCAGGCGGCACGCGCACGCCGCCTTCCCCCTGGATCGCCTCGAGGATGACGGCCGCGGTGTCGTCGGAGAGGGCGGCGCGCAGCGGCTCGATCTCCCCGAAGGGCACCTGGCGGAAGCCGGGCACGAGCGGCTGGAACGGCTCCTTGTACACGTCGCGCCCGGAGGCGCTGAGGCCGCCGAAGGTCTTGCCGTGGAAGGCGCCCGCCGCGCTGATGAACCCGGGGCGCCCGGTGAAGACGCGGGCGGCTTTGAGCGCCCCCTCCACCGCCTCGGTGCCGGAATTGCAGAGGAAAGCGTACTCCAGGCGGCCGGGCGTCACCTCGGCCAGCAGGGCGCAGAGGTCGGCCACCGGCCGGCTGAGGAAGTAGTGCGTCTTCAGGGGAAGGCGGTGGAGCTGCTCCGCCACGGCCTGCACCACGCGGGGGTGGCGGTAGCCGAGGGCGAACACGCCGTAGCCCCCGACGAAGTCGAGGTACTCCTTGCCGGCGATGTCGCGCACCACGGCGCCTTCGCCTTCCCACTCCGGCACGCCGAAACCGGCGAATTTCAGCAGGTTGGCAACGCCGGGGTTCACGTGGCGCCGGTACTTCTCAATTACGTCGTCGGTGATGCGCTCGACTTCCTCGGGGGTGAACGGTGTCATGCTGGTCGGGTCCTCCTGGTAGCTGCGGGAGCCAGCGCGCGCGTCGGTCCCGTCCCTCGTCCTTCTCAGCCCGCGCGCCTGCGGTTGGGTCCATTATAGCACGCGGCCGGGTGGTGGGCAAGGAGGGGCGAGGACGAGGCGATACTGCGCTCCCGGCCCTTGCGGAACCGCCGCTCCCTCTCCCGGCGCTCTCGCCGCGTCATGCCGCTGCACTCCACGCGGCGGACCACCGCGCCGAACCCGGCATCGGCATTGAGCCGCTCCAGGTCATCCACGCAATCGCCCCCGCCAAGATTGAGCAGCACCGCGTGCATCGCCAACTGCGCCGATGCCCACCCCTGGACATTCTCTCTCAAATGGATGTGCCGCCCAACCGATTCCCGCCACCCGCCTGGTGGACGACCGGCGGGCCGTTCTCCGGCCAGGCCCGCTTCGGCAAT
>JACQGM010000090.1 GCA_016199585.1 Armatimonadota bacterium | reverse complement strand
CGGTGGACGGCGTTTCGTTCACCGTGGAGGAAGGGGAGAGCGTGGCGCTGGTGGGGGAATCGGCCTGCGGCAAGTCGGTGACGGCGCTCTCGATCCTCCAGCTCGTGCCGGAGCCTGCCGGCTATATCGAGAGCGGGCGCGTCCTCTTCCGCGGCGAGGACCTCCTGGATCGCACCTGGGAGCAGATGCGCGAGGTGCGCGGGCGGCACATCGGCATGATCTTCCAGGAGCCGATGACGAGCCTGAACGCCGTCTTCACCGTGGGGCAGCAGTTGGTGGAGGCGATGACGGTTCACGGCGGCTCGCGGAAGGTGGCGCGCCGCCGCGCGGAGGATCTGCTGGAGCGGGTGCGCCTGGAGAACCCGGCGCAGATCCTGCGCCAGTACCCGCACGAGCTCTCGGGCGGGATGCGCCAGCGGGTGATGATCGCCATGGCGCTGATGAACCACCCGGCGCTCCTGATCGCCGACGAGCCGACCACCGCGCTCGACGTGACGGTGCAGGCGCAGATCCTGGCGCTGCTGGCCGAGCTGCAGCGCGAGATGGGCATGGCGGTGCTGCTGATCACCCACGACCTGGGCATTGTCGCCGAAATGGCCGACCAGGTGGCGGTGATGTACGCCGGCGAGATCGTGGAGAACGCCCCGGCCGCCGCGCTGTATGCCCGTCCGAGGCATCCCTACACCCAGGGCCTCTTCGCCAGCCTCCCCTCGCGCCAGCAGCGGGGGAGGGACCTGGTCACGCTGGAGGGCGTGGTGCCGGACCCGATCGCCTGGCCGGCGGGGTGCCGCTTCGCCGAGCGCTGCCCGCAGCGCATGGCGGCGTGCCGCAAGGTACACCCCCGCCTGACGTGCCCACGGCTCCCCGATCGGCCTGATCGGCCCGATCCGTCCGATCGGTCTGATGCGCCAACCCCCGACTACGCCGTGCGCTGCATCCTCTACCCCGAATGCCACCCGAAGGGAGACGCCCCATGAACGATGCCCCCCGGGCGCTGGTTTCCGTGCGCGCGCTGCGGAAGCACTTCCCGCAGCGGGATGGCTTCTTCCGCAAGACGTGGAAGAAGGCGGTGGATGGCGTCAGCTTCGATGTGCGGGAGGGAAAGACGCTCGCCCTGGTGGGAGAGTCGGGTTCCGGGAAGACGACGGTGGGCCTGATGATCCTGGACCTGCTGGCGCCCACGTCGGGGGAGATCCTCTATCGCGGGGAGAGCGTGAGCGGGCGCCGCGGGCGCGACTGGCTGGCGCTGCGCCGCGAGGTGCAGGTGGTCTTCCAGGACCCCTACTCGTCGCTCAACGCGCGGCGGAACGTGGGTGAGATCGTCACCGAGGGGATGTGCCTGCACCACATCGGCGATGGCCCTGAGGAGCGCCTGGCAATGGCGCGCGAGCTGCTGGAGCGTGTCGGCATGTCGGCCTCGGCGCTGAACCGCTATCCGCACGAGTTCTCCGGCGGGCAGCGCCAGCGGATCGCCATCGCCCGCGCCCTCAGCGTGCGCCCCAAGTTCGTCGTCTGCGACGAGCCGACTAGCGCGCTCGATGTCTCGGTGCAGAGCCAGATCCTGAACCTGCTGCGCCGGCTGCAGCGCGAGGAGGGCCTCACCTACCTCTTCATCACCCACAACCTGGGGGTGGTGGAGTACCTGGCCGACGAGGTGTGCGTGATGGAGCGCGGCGTCATCGTCGAGCGGGGCAGCGTGGATGCCATCTTCGACGCCCCCCGCGAGGCCTACACCCGCCGCCTGCTGGACTCAGTGCCCTCGTTGGACCCGGGGTTGCGGAAGCTGCGGCGGGTGTAGCTTTCAGGCGGCCGCCGCCGCGAACACCGGGCCGGCCCTCATCGCGCCATCTCCGCGCCCTCACTCCCCCGCCTTCACCACCCGCACCGTCTGCAGCCGCCCATGTACCACGTTCTCGCCGCCCTCCGGGCCGAAGTAGCCCACCGAGGGGCGCCGGGACGAGAGGGTGATGCGGACGATGGCGCCGCGCGCCAGGTGCCGCTGGACAGCCGCCACCCCCCGCGCGGTGCCGGAGATGCCCTCGCCCGTGGCCCGGGTGGCCGCATCCAGCTCGTAGAGGCGGCGCGTGCCGTCCGAGGCGCGCATCCACACCAGGTACACCCGTTGGTCTCCGGGGGTGTAGACGCTGGCGCCCATCACCGTGTAGTGGCCGCCTGGGGGCGCCGGGAGCGGCTTCGGCGCCGCCAGGAGGGTGTCCCACTGCGCGGCTCCCGGCGCCGGGGGGGCCGCGAGGGCGGTCACCGGGGCGGGCGTCGCAGGAACCGCGGGCGCGCGCGGGGCGGGCGCGGCGGGCTTCGGGGGGGCGGACGGTGCGCCAGACTGCCGGGCCGGCGCCGCCTTCGACGGGGAGAAGGCCGCGAGCGGCACCACCGAGAGCGCGGTGCCCTTGCCGTCGTGAATGACGGTCACGGCGTCTCCGGGGCCGAAGGCCGTGCCCCAGTTCTCGGGGTTCACCTCGCCGCCAAGGTCGGACAGGCGGGTGGTGGCGGGCGCCAGGCGGAACTGCGCCCCGCTGCTGAGGGAGAGACGGGCGTCAGTGAGGGCGACCACCTTCCCGCTGGTCGTCACACGGGCCGCCCGCGCCCGCATCGCGGGGGCGATGGCGAAGAGCAGGAGCGCCAGGGTGAGTGGGAGCTGGTGACGTAAGGCGTAGCGCAATGGAATCCCCTTTCAGAACCTTCTCCGGCCGCAGCCGCCACCCGGCCCCGGCCCGCTCGCACCGGCCCACCCCGACCAGGTCGCCCTCGGGGGTCTCGATGCGCACCGGGCCTTCGCCGGTCGGCGACGGGAGCGGCACCGAGTTTCCGTGGCAGACGCGGGCGAGCGTCTCACCGGCGACGACCACGGCCGGGAGGTGCGCGACGGCGGCGCGCGCCGGCAGGATGTGCTGATCTAGGGACGCGCCAACACCCCTTGTTGGTTCACTCTGGCCGGTAGCGGCGGCCAACTCCGCCAGCGATACCGCGTCCTCGATACGGAACGGGCCAACGCGGGTACGGGTGAGTGAGGCAAGGTGCGCGGGCAGGCCGCGGGATCCGTCCCGCGCCGGCAGCGCCGCGCCCAGGTCGGCGGCCAGGGAGCGGATGTAGGTGCCCTTCGAGCAGACGACACGCACCCGGGCGCGCGCCTGCGCGCCGGGCACGAAGTCGAGCACCTCTAACACGTGAATGGTGACCCGCCGGGGCTTCCGCTCCACCTCCTCGCCCCGGCGCGCGAGTTCGTAGAGGCGCCGGCCCTGGTGGTGTGCCGCGGAGTACATCGGCGGCACCTGCTCGATCTCGCCGGAGAAGCGGGGCAGCACGGCCTCCACCTGTTCGCGCGTCAGGTGGGAGGCGTCGGCCGTGGCCGTCACTTCGCCCTCGGCATCCAGGGTGGTGGTCGCCACCCCGAAGACGACCTCGCCGACATACTCCTTATCGGCGTCGGCGGTGAACTCGATGAGGCGGGTGGCCTGGCCGACGAAGAGGACCAGCACGCCCTCGGCAGCGGGATCGAGGGTGCCCGCGTGCCCGACGCGGCGCACGCGCAGGAGCTTCCGCACCCGCGCGACGATGTCGTGCGAGGTGGGGCCGGGGGGCTTGTGGATGTTGAGGATGCCTTCCACTACCCGGCAGTCCGCGGCCGCTTCAACGCCTTGCGCGTCTCCGCCAGCACGGCGCGCTCGGCCTGGGCCATCGGCAAGTCGAGGGTACACCCGGCAGCCTGGTGGTGGCCGCCGCCGCCGAAAGCGCGCGCCACCGCCGCGACGTTCACCGGGGCGCGGCCGCGCAGGCTGACGCGGATGCGGCCGTCCACCTGGCGGAAGAGGAGGGCCACCTTCACGCCCTCGATGGAGCGCAGGTGGTTGATGATCCCCTCCGTTTCGGCATCGGAGCCGCCGGTGCCGAGGAAGTCCCGCGCCGTGAGGCGCGCCCAGACAAGGGCGCCCTTCTCCCCCCGCTTCAGCGAGGCGAGAGCGCGACCGAGCATCGCCACCGCCGCGAAGCTGCGCGTCTCATAGACGTGCTCGGCGATGCGCGCCGCGTCGGCGCCGCAGTCCACCAGCTCCGCCGCGATCCGCAGCGACCGCGCCGTGGTGTTGGCGAAGCGGAAGGATCCGGTGTCGGTGAGCAGGGCCACATAGAGGTTGGTGGCGATGTCCGGCGTCAGCGGCTGGCCGAGCAGCTTCAGGAGGGTGAACACCAGGTCGCCGGTGGCCGCGGCTTTCCGGTCAACGACGAGGACATCGCCGAAGCGGTCTTCGCCCGAGTGGTGGTCAATCTCGATGACGCGGGCGGCGCTGCGCACGCCCGGCCCGGCGGGGCCGAGGCGGTGGAAGCCGTCGCAATCGAGGGCGACCGAAACGTCGAAGGTCCCCGACGGCACGGCGCGAAGGAACGTCTCGGAGCCTGGCATGAAGCGGTAGGCGCGCGGCGGCTCGTCGGGGCAGACGATAGCCACGTCCTTCCCGGCGGCGCGCAGGGCGAGGCCCAGGGCAAGGGCGCTCCCCATCGTGTCGCCATCCGGGTTGATGTGGCACGCCAGGAGCACCCGCTCGGCGGCTCGCAGGGCATCCGCCACCGCCACCATCGCATCCGCTATCATGCCTCTTCTTCCGCTCCCGGCGCGGGGCGGGTCCCGCTCCCTACGTCCTCTTCCTCTTCGAGCTGCTCGATGAGATCCACGACGCGGCTGCCCAGCTCCAGCGACCGGTCCAGGGCGAACGTGAGGGTGGGGGTCACGCGCAGATCCACGCGGCGGCCCAGCAGGCTGCGGACGTAGCCGGCGGCGCGCTGCAGCGCCGCCAGGCTCTGTTCTGCCTGCTGCTGATCCCCCAGCACGCTCACGAAGACCCGCGCCTCCCGCAGGTCGGAGGTGACCTCTACCCCGGTGACGGTGGCGAAGCCGACGCGGGGGTCGCTCACCTCGCGCTGCAGGATCTGGCTGATCTCCTGCTTGAGCAACTCGGCGACGCGGCGCTGGCGCGTGGTCGCCATCTCAGAGGATCTCCATTTCGTAGTCAATGAGGGACACGCGCGGATCGCCCCGCACCGCGTCCACCACCTTGTCGAGCACCCGGTTGACGAAGGCCGTCTCGTTGGCCACGCAGGCCACGCCGACGTTGGCGCGCCGCCACACCTGGGGGTCATCCACCTCCGCCACCGAGACGTGGAACTGGTTGCGGAGGTGCTCCACCAGGCTCTTCACCACCTGGCGCCGATCCTTCAGGGAGTTGGCTCCCGGAATCGCCAACTCGATGCGCAGCGTGCCGACGATCATGCGCGATGCACTTCCTCAATGAGGAACGACTGGATGATGTCGCCTTCCTTGAAGTCGTTGAAGCCATCCAGCATGATCCCACACTCGAACCCGGCGGCCATTTCGCGGACGTCCTCCTTGATGTGGCGCAGCGAAGAGAGGCGGCCGCGGAAGACCTCCTCCTTGTTGCGAAGGACGCGCACCTCCGAGCCGCGCTGCACGCGGCCGTCGGTCACCATGCACCCGGCGATCGCCCCGCGCGGCGAGCGGAAGGTGGCGCGCACCTCGGCGAGACCGAGAACGCGCTCCTCGTACACCGGCTCGAGCATCCCCGTCATGGCGGCTTGCACGTCGTCCAGCAGCTCGTAGATGACGTTGTAGGTGCGCACGTCGATGCGGTCGTCCTCGGCCATCCTTCGGGCTTTCGGATCCAGGCGCACGTTGAAGCCGATGACGACCGCGTTGGAGGCGTTGGCGAGCATGATGTCCGACTCGCCGATGTTCCCCACCCCGGCGTGCAGCACCGCGAGTTTCACTTCCTCGTCGGTGACCGTGACCTTCTCCAGCGACTCGCGCAGCACCTCCACGGAGCCCTGAACGTCGGCCTTGAGGATGATGTTGAACTCCTTCACCTCACCGGCGGCCATCTGCTTGAAGAGGTCCTGCAGCGAGATGCGCCCCCGCGTCTCGCCGGCGCGCTGCTCGCGCAGCGCCTCCACACGGCCCGCCACCAGATCGCGGGCCTCGCGCTCGTCCTTCACCACCTCGATCCGGTCGCCCGCCATCGGCACCGCATCCAGGCCGATCACCTCCACCGGCGATGCGGGCCCGGCCTTGGCGACCTTCCGCCCGCGGTCGTCGGTCATCGCCCGGATGCGGCCCCAGGTGGTGTTGACCACAACCGTGTCGTTCGTCTTCAGCGTGCCGTCCTGCACGAGCACGGTGGCGACCGGGCCGCGTCCCTTCTCCAGCTTCGCCTCGACGATGGTGCCCTGGACGGCGGCGCCCGGGTCGGCGCGCAGCTCTTCCATCTCGGCCACCAGGGTAATCATCTCGAGGAGGTCGTCAATGCCGAGCTTCTCCTTGGCGGAGATCTCCACGACGATCGTCTCGCCGCCCCACTCCTCCGGCACCAGGGCGTGCTCCATGAGCTGCTGCTTGGTGCGCTCGACGTTGGCGTCTTCCTTGTCCACCTTGTTGACGGCCACGATGATCGGCACCTTGGCGGCGCGCGCGTGGTTGATCGCCTCGATGGTCTGGGGCATGACGCCGTCGTCGGCGGCCACCACCAGGATGACCATGTCCGTCACCTGGGCGCCGCGGGCGCGCATCTGGGTGAATGCCGCGTGCCCCGGCGTATCAATGAAGGTGATGCGCTTGGAGCCGTCCTGGGTGCTGATCTCGGTCTGGTAGGCGCCGATGTGCTGGGTGATCCCCCCGAACTCCTGTGAGACCACGTCGGTGCGCCGGATGGCGTCCAGCAGCGTCGTCT
>JACQGM010000089.1 GCA_016199585.1 Armatimonadota bacterium | reverse complement strand
GTAAAGGCGTGAGAAACCCTTGTGCCACGCCATTCCCGTCCCGCCAGAAATGGATAAAGTCGAGCTTAGTGCATCGCGGCGGAAAACATACCACACAGCAAGCCGCTTGCTCACCCAGCGCCTGTTGCAGCGCGCCGCTCCATTCGCCCAAGGATGCGCGGAGCATGGCGATGCGAGCGCCTGCCTACCGAGCGGCTTCCTGCCTGTGTAGGCGAATCTGCGCCGCGATGCACTAGCGTCTGCCCTACGTGAACGCCCGGAGAGCAGTGGGCGCGTCGGCTTCTGGACACGCCTCTATTCTACATTATCGCACGGCATCCTGCTTACTAGATACCCACCGGCACAGCCCCGCTTCCCACGCGGCCAGCGCCCGCAGGGGATAGCCGCCGGCAACGCGGGTGCGGGTCGGCAGAACGACCGGGGGCCCCCGCCGCTACCCTCGCTGCGCCGCCCGCGCCTCTGCCAGTTGGGGCTTGACCACGCTCTCGTAGCATTCGGGGCAGATGTTGTGGCTGAAGCGGGTATCGAGGCGGGCGTGGATGTAAGCTTCCACCTGGTGCCAGTAGTTCTGATCGTCGCGCACGCGCTTGCAGTAGCTGCAGATCGGCAGGAGCCCTTGCAGCTCGCGCACGCGGGAGAGCGCCTCCTCCAGCTCGCGCACGCGCGCAGCCAGGTCGGACTGGAGCCGCATCACGCGCGCGCCCACGTCCACGCGCGCCCGCAGCTCGGCGCGGTCGAAGGGCTTGCCCACGTGGTCGTCGGCGCCCGCCTCTAGGGCCTCGATGATGTCCTCCCGGTTCCTCCGGGCGGTGAGGAGGATGAGGTACATGTGCCGCAGGCAGGGCGCGGCGCGGATCCGCCGGCAGAGGGTCACGCCGTCCACCGCCGGCATCACCCAGTCGAGGACGGCCAGGGGCGGAGCGTCCGCCGCCTGCAGCGCCTCCCAGGCCTCGGCGCCATCGCTCGCGGCGGCGACCTCGTAGCCCCACGCCTCCAGCGTCATCTCCAGCAGGCGCAGGAGCTGGGGATCATCGTCGGCAATCAGGATCTTCATGGGACAGTTGGGCTTCCGGGGGCGCCGCGCCCGAGCAGCCAGTCGCGCGCCCGGGTGCAGAAACGCTCGTAGCAGGCCAGGTCGTGGCTCCAGTGGCGGAAGACTTCGGCGGCGTCCAGGTCTGCGCGGGCACGGACGAGGATGTTCCGGAATCGGACACAGGCAGCCAGGGAATCCGCCAGGTCCGGATCCAGGAAGCCCAGAGAGCGCAGCGACAGGAAGATCCCGGGCGCCGTCTCCGGCTCCGCTTCCCCCATCCGGAAGAGGAGCTCATCGCCGATGTCAATGCAGGCCTGCGCGGCGAGTTGCAGGCCGCGTTCCACCTGCCACTGGAGCGCCTTGTCCCGCTCGTAGCCGGCGAGATCCACCTTCCGCATCGCCCGCAGCACGGCGATGTACTCCTCACATTGTGTCAGGAGCCGCTGGATGACTGCGCTCTCGCTCACCGAACCCGATCTCCTCCCAGCGCTGCAAGAAGCGCCGCCAATAGCGCTCGCGCACGTGCGCGCGGTCGCGCCACTCGCCGCGCGTGCGCCGCCGGAACATCTGCCAGGCGCCCTCCTCGCGCTCCAGGAGGACCCGGCCCTCCCGGCTGATGGCATGGCGCAGGAGCAGCGACGCCTGCGGCAGGAGGACCACGTCCACCGGGTAGCCGCCCAGCCGTCGTGAGAGCGCCTCTTCCCACTCGCCGCGCAGGTCGAGAAGGCTCGGCGGCGCCGCGCCGCGGGCGAGCAGCACCCCCAGGTCCACGTCGCTCCGCCCCCGCACGCGGTCGCGCACGTAAGAGCCGAAGAGCGCCACGGCCGTCACGCGACCGTCACCGGCGAACTGCGCCGCCACCGCCGCCCGGATCGCCTCCGGCGCAAGCGGCGGCCGGCTCCGCTCCCGTTCGTCCAGCCGTCTCCTCATGCCGCCCTGATTATACCCGATCCGGGCGCGCCCGTCCACCCGGATCCTGCGGCCGGCCAGGGATCCCACGCTCTCCTCACGCGCCTCCGGTGAGCGGGGGTGGGCACCTCCGCGACGAGACCGGGCCGTGTAGGGGCGGACCGCGTGTCCGCCCGGCACCGGGAGCCACACCCGGGCGGACACGCGGTCCGCCCCTACACGATGACTGCCCTTTCGCTCCGGCGGTCTGCTGAGCACGGACGCAACGAGCCGCAGGAGTCGCCCCCTCCTCCGCCTAACTCACTGATAGGATATGGGACCGAACCCGTCACCCGTCACCGGTCCCCCGTCGTCCTTTTCCGAGAGGAGCGCGAAGCAACATGGCAGAGAAGAGCAGCCCCCTGGCGATCAAGGGGGGCCCGAAAGCCGTCCAGACCCCCGTGGGCGACATCTTCACCTGGCCGATCATCACCGAGGAGGACGAGCAGGCGTGCCTCGAGGTGCTGCGCGCCGGGAAAATGTCCGGCACCGACGTCACCAAGCAGTTCGAGCAGGACTTCGCCGCGTGGCACGGCACGCAGTACGCTCTCGGCCACAGCTCCGGCACCGCCGCCCTACTGGGGGCGATGTGGGCCTGCGGCGTCGGCCACGGCGACGAGATCATCTGCCCCAGCCTCACCTACTGGGCCTCGGGGCTCCCCGCCTTCAGCCTCGGCGCCACCATCATCTTCGCCGACGTGGAGCCCCACAGCATCTGCATTGACCCGAAGGACATCGAGCACCGCATCACCGAGCGCACCAAGGCGATCGTCGCCGTCCACTACGCCGGCTACCCCGCCGACATGGACCCGATCATGGCCATTGCCGAGAAGCACGGCGTGAAGGTGATCGAGGACGTCTCGCACGCGCACGGCGGCCTCTATAAGGGGCGGCTGGTCGGCACCATCGGGCACGTCGGCGCGATGTCCGTCATGTCCGGCAAGTCGCTCGCCGTCGGCGAGGGCGGCATGGTGATCACGAACGACCGTCACATCTACGAGCGCGCCGTCGCCTTCGGGCACTACGAGCGCACCGCCGCCACCGAGTGGGCCACCGGCAAGAAGGTGCTCACCGAGCCGGAGCTGGTGAAGTTCGCCGGCCTGCCGCAGGGGGGCTACAAGTTCCGCATGCACCAGCTCTCCTCGGCGGTGGGCCGCGTGCAGCTCCGCCACTACCGGGAGCGGACCGTCGAGATCCAGAAGGGGATGAACTACTTCTGGGATCTTCTGGAAGGCGTGCCGGGCATCCGCGCCCACCGGCCCCCCAAGGGATCCGGGAGCACGATGGGCGGCTGGTACTCCGCCCGCGGCCTCTACCGCGCCGAGGAGCTGGGCGGGCTGCCGGTGCGCCAGTTCTGCGAGGCCGTCCGCGCCGAGGGCGCGAGCACCGGTCCGGGCGCCAACTCGCCGCTGCACCTCCACCCGCTCTTCAACGAGGCGGACATCTACGGGCACGGCAAACCGACGCGCATCGCCAACACCACGCGCGACGTGCGCCAACCCAAGGGCAGCCTCCCGGTGGCCGAGAGCATCCCGACGAGCTGCTACGGCATCCCCTGGTTCAAGCACTACCGCCCGCAGATCATTGAAGAGCACGCCCTCGCCTTCCGCAAGGTCGCTGAGAACTACAAAGAGCTCCTTTGAGCCGGTCTCTACCCGTCTGGGGATCAACAGGCGCGTAAGGACTTGTTTTCCGCTACCCCCCGGATGAGGTTTGACCGGACGCTCGGTTGGGGCACAACCTACCCAGGGGGTGAGGAGCATGCCAACCGGATGCGGTGCTATCGGCGAGGTAGACACAGTCGTGGTAGGCGCTGCCTACC
>JACQGM010000088.1 GCA_016199585.1 Armatimonadota bacterium | reverse complement strand
CCCGGGGGTGCTGTCCACTGCCGTGGCGGAGAGGACCCGGGGCGGGTCGCCGATGCCGGTGAAGGTCGCGGTGTTGTCGGTGCTGGCGATCGTGGTGCCGGCGAGATCCTTGACGCCGGCTACCGTCACGGTGTAGGTCGTGCCGCCCGTCTGCTCGGCTGTCGTCAGCCGCACCGTCTTCCCGTCCGCCTGGAGGGCGGCCGCGCCGACCGCCAGGGCCGGGGCGATGCTGTATCCGCCCGCGACGTTGGCGGTGGCCGGGTCCAACGCCTCGCTGAAGAGCACATCCACGTGGGTGCTGTCCACCGCCGTGGCGGAGAGGACTTTGAGCGGCACCGGCGGCGTGTCGAAGTCGGCGCTGTTGTCCCGGTCGCCGATCTTATTGCCATACGTATCCTGCACGTTTGCCGCAGTCACCGTATAGGTCGTATCCGCTGTCTGATCCGAAGTGGCAAGACGCACGGTCTTGCCATCAGCCTGAAGGACGGCGCCGAACACATCCAGGCGCTCGCCCCCGGCACCCACCTGGCGGACGGCGGCCCGCCCCGCTGCCACGGTCACGGTGTAGTTCGCCGGGTTGTTCGCGGAAGCCGCCTGGAGAATCATGTTGAAGAGAACGTCGAGGTGCGTCCTGCCCACGGAGGTTGCGGACACCACCTTCGGGGGGGCACCCGGAGTGACGAAGGTGGCGGTGTTGTCCGTGCCGATGATCGCCCCCAGTGCGCTCTGCACGTCTCTGGCGGTCACTGTGTAGGTCGTAGCCGGGGCCTGCTGGGACGTGACCAGGCGCACGGTCTTGCCGTCCGCCTGAAGGTCGGCGCCGGAGACCGTCAGGGGGGGTGAGAGCGTGTAGTTGCCGGCAACGCTGGCAGATACCGCGTCCAGCGGCAGGTCAAACACCACGTCCGCGTGCAACCCGTCCGGCGATGAAGCGGACACCACTCGCGGCGGCACGGGGGGCGCGGCGCCGCCCGGGGATCCCGCCCCGGGGGTTGCCGCCGGTCTGTTCTGCCCGCTTGCGTTCCGCGCCGCCACCACTGCGAGGATGCCCGCGCCGGTGAGGACCCCCCCCACTCCACTGTCATGCACCTCTGCCACGGGGATCTGCGCGTTGGCGGAGACCGCGTGCAGTTCGGGGGTCTGCGCCTGTCCCTGCCTGCGCGCCCATTCACGCACCTCGCGGCGAAGGTATGCCTGGAGCTCGGAAACCGTGATCGTGCGATCTTTGTCTGCGTCCGCCAGATGCGTCAGCCCCCACGTCAGGTAGTAGGCGAAGGCCGTATTCCTCGCATCCGGCTGATCCTTCACCCCGCGCAGGAGGCGGGAGACCTCGCCCGGCCCACACGAGGCGAACGTGGCGATATCGCTTCGCCGGGCGGCTGCCAGGACTCCCTCGGGCAGAAAGGGCTTCTTGCTTCCGGCCCGGCCTTGTTCGCGGGCGGCGTCCAGCACCAGCACCTTGCGCTTTGCCCGGCATGCCGCCAGTTGATCTTGCAGCCAGGAGAGAGCAACGCCGGTGGTCTCTCCCCGGGCCAGGCGCGTGTCGCGCGCCGCCAGATAGGCTTCTCCCCGGACGGAAAACCCGTGACTGGAGAAGTAGATCAGGACGACATCCTCTTCGCCGATGCGCGGGTCACTGAGGAAGGCGGGGATCTGCTCCTGGATTCTGCCCAGACTCGGCTTGAGACGCAACCGCTCATCCGAGAGGCGGAGCACCTCACGGTAGCCCAGCCTGCTCAGGCAAGCCGCGACATCGCGCGCATCCCGGGCGCCGGACGGGGTGGTGCGGAACGCCTTGTCTTGGTAGGCGCCTACCCCGACAACCACCGCCCAGCGGCGGAAGGAACTCGTCGGGGTCTTGGATGGCTGGCCTTCCGCGTCGATCCTGTGGTCGGAATGAGCGAGTGCCGCCATGCAGAGAAGGCACAAGCGCATCCATGTGCCACTGAGGGAGAAGTGACGGGTCATCATGGGTCTCCTTCGCCGCCGCAACGACTCAGAGAGGGTCGCCTGGCAAGCTGCCGCTTCGGTTGGGATGGCACATTATATAATGTTAAGGGCTGCCTGTCAATACCCCTGGCGGCCGGTAGTCTGGTCAGTGCATCCACACCGGAATCCGCCCTGATCCTCAGCGTCCTCCGGACCTTCAACGCCTCTGTGTGCCCCCTTCTGCGTCTCCCGGTCTTCTCGCGCACGCCCTCATCCCCCACGACTCTCCGTCCCGAAACGAAACCACCCTCCGGGCAGTCTAACAAGAGACGGGGCCACCCCGCACGCCTGAACCACCTGCGGCCCCGTGTTGAGAGCCGAGTGGCATGACGGAGAAGGAGAAGCGCGACCAGCGGCTGTTCGCGGCCTTACTGGTGATCATCGCGGTAGCCCCGACGCAGTGGGGGGTGAAGATCGCCGGCATCCCGCTGACGCCGGTGGACCTCGTGATCGGCGTCGCGTTTGCCTACTGGCTTCTCCTCGCGGCGCGGCGGCGCGCGGCGGCGGGGATGCCGCCGGCGTGTCTGTGGGCCATGGTGGGCACGGCGCTGATCAGTGCGCTCAACGCCCACCTGGGGCGCACGGCGCCCTCGACGTTCAGCGTCAGCAACGACACGCGCGCGTCGCTGGTGAACGTGACGCAGCTCGTCGAGTACCTGCTGGTGGTGTATCTCCTCGTCTGGGCGGCGCTCCGGGAGCAACGCCAGGTGCGCGGGGCCGGCTTCGTTCTCGTCGCGGCCGCGGCCGTGGTGGTGCTCGTCGGCGTGGCGCACTACCTGGTGCGCCGGGCGCCGGAGGAGGCGTTCCACGTGCAGGGCACGTTCAGCAGCCGGCACGTCTATGGGGGCTTTCTGGCGATGGCCCTGCCGGTGGTGTTCGCCATCGGCCTCTCCCTGCCGGAGCGTTGGCCCCGGCTGGCGCTCCTGGGCCTGGTGGTGGTGGGCGCGGCGACGATCCTCTCGCCGGGGCCGCTGATCGGCCTGGTCGTGGCGCTGCTGCTCGTCGCCGCGCGGACCTCGGGGCGCGCGCTCCAGGGCACGCTGGCGGGCGTGCTCCTCTTCGGCGCCGTGATGGCCGTGGCGCTGCCGCGCAACTACGAGGAGAACATCGTCTGGCTGGCCCACCCGACGTACGTTGACGACACCGACGAGGGCAAGGAGAAGGTGAAGGCGCAGTGGATGGAGTGGCGGGCGGGCGCTCACATGCTCCAGGAGCTGCCGCTGCTGGGCGTGGGGCCGGGGAACTTCCAGTTGACGCTGGGCGGCGCCTACTCCGCCCTGGGCCTGGAGAAGCCGCGAAAGGCGATGTTCGGCCCCGACGCGCGCGTGGGGCGGCACATGGAGCCGGACATGAACAGCCTCTACGTGGTCACGGCGGCGAGCACCGGTCTCCTGGGACTGGCGGCGCTGGCGTGGGCTCTCATCCACTTCGGCGCCGCCGCGGCTGCGGCGGCGCGCCGGGCTGCCGATCCCGCCATCCGGGCGCTCGCCATTGGCGTCTGGGGCGGCATCATCGGTTTCGCGGTGACGAGCGCGCTGAACTCGCTGCTGGTGCGGGGCACGGGGGTCGAGCTGGCCCTCTTCTTCGGCATCGCGGCGGTGCTGCGCCATCATGATTGGGTGGCCGACGCCGGGCCGAACGGCCAGCGCCGCCTGCACGTGATCTGACGCGTTCCGGCGCCCAGGCGAGGCTGAAACGACGCATCGAGGAGTAGCCGATAACATGTTGGGGAAGCTGTCTACAAGGGTGGCTATCGCGATCGCCGCACTACTGCTGGGTGCCACCGCATGGACCAGCCGCGTGGCGGCCGCCGCCAACCAGAAGATCATCTGCCTGGAGGCGGAGGCGGGGAAGACAACGGCGCCCGTCACGCTCTACAAGGGCAAGGAGTGCTCCGGCGACGCCGCGATTGAGGTGGTCCAGGGCGCCAACCCGGAGGTGAAAGAGGGAGACGCGACGCCGATTCTCTCCGGCGACTGCGTGCTCACCTTCAAGGTGGCCGTGACGGGAACCTACCAGGCGCATGGCCGCGCCTGGTGGCTCGATGGCTGCGGGAACTCCTTCTATCTCACCTTCGACCGGGGAGACCGCATGACCCTCAGCAGCGGAACCTACAGGCGCTGGCACTGGGTGCGCGGGCCCAGGGTGCGCCTCAGCGCCGGCACGCACACGTTGAAGATCGCCAACTCCGAAGATGGCGCTCGCCTCGACCAGGTGTTCCTCACCTGCGACCCGAAGCGCAGCCCCGCGGGCAAGGAGAAGGCGACCGCCTGGGCACTGGTGCCGTAGACACAACGTGCCGGGGAGGAAGCGCGGATGAAACTCCTGCTGTTGTTGCTGATACTGGCCGGCGGTGTCGGGGCCGCTCCCCCGCCGGCCGCGAGCGCGCGCGGCCCGGCCGAAGCGCACGCGGGCTCCGTGGCCTATCGTCTGCTCCCTGAGCCGGCCGAAGGTCCCTTCGATCTGAGCACCCGCGCCCGCGTGGCGGGCACCGGCGAGGTGCGCCTCTGCTTCGGCTACCGCGATCCGCAGACGCACGACTACGTCGCCCTGACCGCGCGCACCGTGTCGCTGGTTCGGGTGCGGGACGGCAAGGCGCGCGGCCTGCTGCCCCCCTACCGCCTCACGCAGCCGCTGCCGGATGGCCCCGTGACGCTGACGGTGAAGCGCCGGCTGGAGAAGATCTCCGTGCTCTGCCGCGGCACCCTCGTCCTGGTGGCCGGCGACCTGGACCCCGGCGGCGAGAGCCGGCTGGGAGTGGCCGCCACCGTCGGCGCGCGCGCCGACGATCCCGACGTGCAGCCGGTGGAGCCGCCGTTCTTCGCCGACGATTTCATGCGCAACGCCAGCGAGGCCAGCCCCTGGGAATCCGCCCTCGGGACCTGGAGCCTCACGACAGTGGGCGACGCGCAGAAGAGCGCCAACGGCTTCTGCTACCGGGGATCCGGCAGCCCCGGCCTCGCGGCGGCCGGGTTTCCCTTCTGGGATGACTACGTGCTGCACGCCTCCGTGAAGTGCGCCGGAGAAGCGGGCGCGCTCGGCCTGGGCCTTTACTACCAGGACCCGAAGAACTACCTGGCGCTCGTCTGGGATAGCGCCGACGGCCTCTACCTCGAGCGCGTGGTGGGCGGCACTCACGTTCGGCTGGCCCGCAAGCCGGTGGCGTGGATCCCCAATCAATGGTACCGGCTCAGCGTTCAGGCGCTCGATGGCACCCTGGCCGCCCTCGTGGACGGCAAGGTCTGCCTGGAGGCGCGCAACACCGCGTTCGGCCGCGGGAAGGCGGCGCTCATCGCGCAGGGGGCCGAAGTCTACTTCGACGATCTTGCCGTCCGCCCGGCCATCTACTTCCACGAACCCGACCCGGCCTCGCGCCCGGAGCGCTGGATCGCCTCGGGGCATGCCGCCGTCGCCGGCAGCCCGGAGTGGCAGGACTACACCTGCCGCGCTCGGGTCTTCCCCGCGAAGGTCGCGCCCGGCATCCTCTTCGGCTGGCGCGACCCCCGCAACTACTACGTCTTTCGCTGGGACGCCCGCCCGCAGATCGTGCGCGTCGCCGAGGGGCGGAAGATGGTGGTCTCGGAAGCGCCCGCCACCGACCGGCCCGGACGCCCGTACGGGGTGGCGATCCACTGCCGCCCGGGCTACGCCCAGGTCGCCCTGGACGGCCGGCCGCTGCTCGACCTCGCGGACACCCACCTGACCGGCGGGGCGGCCGGCCTCAGCCCGATGAGCCCGGCCGTGAAGGACTTCTCGGTGCTCCTCCACGAGGGGCCGGGCCCGCCGGAAGAGGAGATCACCGAGGAGTTCACCAATTCGACGGCCCACCCCGACATGGCCGAGTGGGCCAACCCCGCCCGCGCCTGGGTGCCGCGGCTGGCGCCGGAGCAAGGCGTCGTCTTCTGGCGCAAGGGGGAGTTCTTCGGCGACACGGCGGTCTCCCTCACGCTGCCCGACAGCGGCCCCCCCGCGCGGGTCGAGGTCTCCCTGGCCGCCGACGGCGACTCCCCGCGCACGGGCTACACCTTCGTGCTGACGCGCCCGGAGAAGGGGCTGTTAGCCATCGATCTCAAGCGCCAGGGCACCCCGGTCTCCTCTGCCAGAATCACCGCCCCCGCAGGCCAGGATACCCCGCTCACTCTCGCTCGCCAGGGGCCCTTCGTGGTGGCCGACGTGGGCGAGAAGCGCGTGCTGAAGTATCGCGAGTTGGCGCCATTGATCGGCAGCCGGGTGGCGGCGCAGGTGAAGGGCCTCAACCTGGACCTGAAGAAGGTGGGGGTGCGGTCGCGCAACACCTACGACTACACGTTCGCCAACGCCCCGACGGACTGGCAGCCGCAGGCGGGGACGTGGGAGATCACCAGCCGCTGGTCTTGCAGCCCGGGGTGGTCGTGGTTCGGGGGCCGGAGCGAGCGCCTCGCCGCCATCTGGAACAAGCGCCGTTTCGAAGGCGACCTCGTGCTGGAGTACTACGCCGCCCCGAAGATGGACGCCGTCGCCGAAGTCTATGCCGAGCGCTTTCGCGACCTGAACGCGACCATCTGCGGCGACGGCGTGCGCCTCAACAGCGGTTACTCCGTCCTCGTCGGCGGCTGGCGCAACCAGAAGATCGCCATCCTTCGCGGCGACCGGGTCGTGGCGGAGGACCGCTCCTACCGCCTGCCGCCCCAGAAGACGGGGCACCGGATGTGGTTCTACGTGCGCGTCGAGAAGCACGGGAACCGCATCTCCCTCTCGGTTGACAACAACAAGCCGCTCGTCTACGAGGACCCGGATCCCCTGGAGGGCGACCGCGTGGCGCTCTGGACGCAGAAGAACGGGCTGATGCTAGCGCGCGTCGTCATCTCCTACCAGCGCGAGAAGGAGCTGCAGCTCGCCGTCCGCCCGTCGAGACCCGCCGCGCCGGCGGTGGCCGCCGCCCTGGCCCCCTCCGAGGTGACGGTGCCCCTGCGCAACGACTTCGAGCAGGGCATGGCCCAGTGGCGCGGCGCCACGGCGCGCCTCTCGCTGGATGGCCGCACCGCCGCCCGGGGTAAGCGGAGCCTCGCCATCGAGAACGGGGAGCCGGGCGGGGAGTTCAAAGCGGTTGCCATCGCCGGGACCTTCGACGTGTGCCAGGCCGGACGCCTCTCCTTCGACTACCGCGTGCCCCCGGACGTGCGCGTGAACCTCTACGTGCGGATCGGCAGGGTCTACTACGCGATCGGCTTCACCGGCCAGGGGCAGATCAACCTTCCCTTCGGCGTGCTCGCCACCCTGGGGAAGATCGAGGGCGTGAAGGCCGACGATGCCTGGCACCGGGCGAGTTTCGATCTCCTCGGCGCCCTGCGGCGGCCATTCCAGACCGCCAACCCGCTCATCGTGGAGGAGGTGGTGCTGGCGAACTGGGATCCGAGTGACGACTATGTCATCTCCGGGGTGATGGGGAACGGCATGGGGGCGCGCTACTACCTGGATGAGTTCTCCCTCGGCCCGCCGGCGCCGGAGCTGGTCGCCACGCGGCAGGCACCGGCCCCGGCGCTCACGGCGCGCGCCGCAGCGCCCCGCAGCGCCCCGCCGACGCCCGCGGCGCGGCCCGCCCCCACGGCCAGGCCCGCCACGCCGGTGGCGCTGGCGCCCTCAAGAGCGATCCCCCCGGCGCCGAGGACCATCCTGGCCTCCCCCGCGCCGCAGAGCAAGAGCCCCGCGGCGCTCGCGCCTCGCTCCGTGCCACCTGTCGAAGCCTACGACGGCATGGCCGGCGCCGCCCGCTGGGACACCATGGCGGGCAAGTGGGCGATGAACAGGAAGGGGCACTTCGCCCCCACCGATGCGCCGGAGTTCGCCTACGCCTTCACCGGCGACCCGACCTGGGGCGACTACACCGTCATCGCCGAGCTGATCAACGGCCAGGATGCCGGCCTCTGCGTGCGCGCCCTGGATTGGGACAACTGCGTCTTCATCGTCATCCGCCCGGCCCATCGCGACGGCTGGTGGTTCGTCCGCCGCGAGGGCGAGTGGGGCGGAGTGCTCTCGCCGATGAAGCTCGACTTCGACCCGAAGCCGCGCACGAAGGTGAAGATCGTCGCCGCCGGCGACACGATCACCTGCTTCCTGGACGACAAGCAAGTATCGCGGATCAAAGACGATACCTTCCGCCGGGGGCGGGTCGGCGTCTACATCCATCCGGCGGAGGCGGGCCAGGCCTGGGCCAACGTCCGCGTGGTCCTGCACGACTCGCCGGCCCCGCCGAGCACCGCCCTCGCGGGGCGGCGTTGAGGGGTTCTGACGGGCGTTCCGCCGCACCGTTTCGGTTGTTGCGTTTATGGCGAATCCGTACTACTAACGGTCAGAACCCGCGAGCGCCGCGCGGAGTCCCGGGCATTGGAAATACCCGTCTCGTGGGCCTGGGGCCGACCGCCCTCACGCGCGGAGAATCCACCTGCGTCCGGGAGGACGTTCGGCGGCGCCGCGCCGCTCGCCAGACGGGTATTTCCAATGCCCGGTCTTTGGTTGCGGTTCTGCCGCGCTGTGCTATACTCCTGCTGCCGTCTGGCCTCCGGGGGTGCAGGCTGTGGTGCGCTACGCGCGGGAAGAGCGTCTCCGGCGTGAACGCGTCATAGAGGAGTTGGTGGCCGAAACCGAGCGGCTGGGGTTGTATGGATGACTATCGCCCTGCTGGATGCCTGCGCGCTCTATCCGCCGGCCCTGCGCGATCTCCGCTTCCGGCAGGCCGTCGCGGACATCATCACCCGGCAGGGAGTCCTCCACATCACCAAGGACACCGGGCTGTTCATCGCGGTGAACTGTAGTGCGTAATGCAGGCGCTTGCCGGTTACGCATTGCGCATTACGCACTACGGCGCCGCCACCGCCGTCATCCCCACCACCCCCAGCACCCCCTCGCTGCAGGTGGCGCGGATCTCCACTTCCGTCAGCTCCCGCGTCGGGTCGCAGCGCAGGGCCAAGGCGTCGGCGTGCGCGGAGGCCATCTCCCGGGGAAGCGGCGCCCTCCCGGCGGGCCAGGAGCCAAGCACCCCCAGCGGCACCTCGATTCCGGCGCGGCTGAAGTGCTGGAAGTAGGCGTCCAGGTTCAGCGGCGGGATGAGTGACTCCACGTCGGCCTCCCCCTCGGCGTAGCGCAGCACCACCTCGCCGTTGGGGATGTAGTTCTTCGTCGGGTGGACGTAGCTCTGCAGCAGCAGCCAGAGGCGCTCGCAGCGCAAGCCGACCGGGATCACCGCCCCGCCCGGAATCGGGTAGGGAGGCCAGCTACTGAGCGCCAGGAGGTTCTTCGGTGTCTCGCCCACCATCGGTCGGGGACGCCCGGCGGTGAGGAAGCGCGCGCCGTTCGCGGCCTCCACCACCCGCGGCGAGGGCGGGAGGGTGAGCGCCGGGTTCCCGCGCCAGGTCATCAGCGGCGCGGGGTCGTCGGCATCGTCGAAGGTGAACCGGGCGCCCACCATCTCCTCCAGGGTCAGGTTGCAGGCGCCGGAGAGGTCGAAGAGCACCTGGCGCTCGCGTTCCCCGGCCGTCAGCGGCGGGGGGTCGCTCGCCGTGGCGCGCCCGTCGCGCTCGGCGAGCCCGGGCGGCTGCCAGGGCGGCTCCGGCGGGGGGATCGGCCGACCGACCGGAACCAGCACGACGGAGTCGGTCTCGCGCGGCGTGACCACCTCCCGGCCGGTGAGACCGGCGCGGACGCGCTTCACCAGCGGCTTCGGCGTGTGGATGCGGAAGTAGGCCCGGTCATCCACCAGGCGGTATTCGTAGCTGATGTCAGGGGTGCGGATCCCCACGTTCGTCCACTCCGAGGGGAAGGAGGGGCAGATGTCAATCCGCCCCTGGTGGATCGCCGGCTCGATGCCGAAGAGTCCGCTGACAGCAGCGTGGACGAAGGCACCCGCGGACTCCGCGTCGTTGCGGTCGCCCTCGCCGGCGCCGGTGTTGCCGATCTCCGCGCTCATCCCGGGGGATTCGCTGCGGAAGGCGGAGAGCGCGGCGGTGCGGAGGACGGGCCACCACTGGTCGGGGTCGCCGCCGCGGATGCCGGCGAGAGCCGCGCGGCAGGTGTCGCCGGTGGGCACCCACTGCACCCCGCGGCCGATGGGCCACCCGTCGCTGCTCGCCAGGAGGTGGACGTCGGGCTGCGCCTGGAAACCGTAGTGGGAGACGATCCAGCGCATCGCGCGCCGCCCCTGCTCGGGGTCGAGGAGGCCGGCGTGGATCGCCAGGAAGCCCTCGCGCGCCCGCGGGTGGCCGCGCCAGATGCCGTCGGCGCCGACCGATCCGAGGCGGCCCTCCTCATCGCGCCAGAGTTCCGCGAAGATCCGCCGGCGCGTGCGGTCGGCCAGGGCCCGGTAGCGGGCCTCGGCGAGCGGGTCGCGCACCACGGCGGCGATGCGCGCCGCGCGGTCCAGCATCGCCCACGCCGTGACGCTGGCCGCGGCGGACTTGGGTCCCTGCCCGGGCAGGTCGCTGTTTCCCACGGTGTCGCGGAAGAGGCCGTCGCCGTCGGGATCGCCCCGGTCGCACTGCCACGTCACCGCTCTCTGCGCCGCCGGCCACAGGTCGCGCAGGAAGCCGGCGTAGCCGGTCCAGGTGTAGTGCCGCCAAACCTGGTCCACCCAGTCGGGCGTGGCGCTGCCGGCAGCGACCGGCGACAGCGAACCGGAAACCGCCGGGATGGCTCCATCGGGCGCTTGCAGGGCGGCGGCGAGGCGCAGGCGCTCCTCGACGGCCGCGTGGTCGCCCCCGCACTCTGTGCCGCTTCCGTCCCCCGGGCCCGGACGGTACCCGCCGACGCCGCGAGCCCAGTTGACCAGCGCGTTCAGGTGGGGGTCGGGCGTGCGGACCTGGAACTCCTCGCGCCGGCCATTCCACCACTCCCGCGCGCGCCGGAGCGCGTGCTCGGGCTGAAGGAGAAGGACGCGCAGGTGGTGCTCCGGCTCGAGGGCGGGCAGGATGGTGGACTCAAACCATAGGCGCTTCAGGCGCTCCCGCTCCGCCGGCCAGGGGGCGGCGCCGGGCGTATCCAGGCGGGCCATCACCCGCAGCGCCCGCTCCTCGTCGTGGCGGGTGACGCCCCAGGTGACGGCGATGTGGTAGACGTGCCGGGGCGCCGCGGCGCGGAACTCGACCTGCTGGCCGTACGCCGCGGGCAGACTCCGACCGGCGCCCTCGCCGTCCCAGGCGGCGAGCACCAGTCCGTTGGGCAGGTTCGGCTCGGTGAGCCGCGCCTCCGAGCCCCGAATCTCCACCTGGTTGGCATTCACCTCGGTGGGGCTCCACCAGATGCCCCCGTACTGCCAGACGAGCGGCGTGGGCCTATCGAACTCCACCCGGCAGAGAAGGCCGTGGGAGTCGAGCGCCGGGGTGACGACCACCGAGGCTTTCCAGCGCCGGTTGCGGTCCACGAGCTCGTATTCCGCGCTGCCGGGCCGGAGGGTAGCCAACACGTCGGTAACGTCGTCCAGCCAGCGCGGCTCGCCGTCGGGGCCGGGAACGCCCAGGCGCAGCGTGCCCGCGCAGGGGCTCGCGCCGTCGGTCGGGGCGCCGGCGCGGGGCCAGAGGCAGAGGAGGTCGTCATGGGAGGCATCGCCGGCGGTGGTCATCTCCATGCGGAAGATTGGCACGTCGCCGGTCCAGAGGCGGTTGCGGCCATGAACGATGGCGTGGTTCAGGCGCCGCCGGCCGCCGGGGATGCGGAAGCCGCCCTCCTCCAGCGGCATGTAGACCGGGCGGACATCCCCCGGGCCGTCGCCGAGAGCGGCCTCGGGCGAGCGGCCGAGGAGCACGCTCTCCTCCACCCGGGGGAGACGCAAGGGTCTCAGGGGCGCGCTCAGCAGGCGCACCACCGGCTTGATCACCCGCAGCCCGCCGATTTGCTCCTGGTCGCGGCGCGCGGCCGCCTGCCGCTCCCGCTCGCGGGCCGCCAGGAACGCCGTGACCGGGCGCTCGGCGCGGGTGAGGGTGAGGCCGAGCGCCGGGGCGCTGATGATGCCGCCTACCAGCGGCGTCTCGCGCAGGTATCCCCCCGGCGCCGCGAAAGTGCCGCCCGCGGGGCCCGCGTCGGGAGTGAGGAGCACGGCGCACGGCTCGCCATCCAGGGTGGCGGTCAGCGGCACCGGCGTCTCGGAGCGCAGGAACGGGACCCCCAGCAGACGCACGTAGCGGCCGGCGCCGGGCGGGGGGACGAGACGCAGGCGCTGCCCGCCCCGGCGGGCCAGGTGCCGGAGCAGATTGCCGAAGAGCCGCTCCAGGTTCTCCCGGTAGGGGTCGTCGGCGGCCGTGAAGTCGGCGAGGCGCCAGGCCACCAGGAGCACGCGCCCCTCGCCGACGACGTACTCGACGAGAGGGCGCTCGCCGGGGCCGGCCGTGCCGTCGGCCAGGAGCGTTCCCGACGGTCCCCCGGTGCCGACGAAGTCCGCCAGGGCGCCGCCGCCGCGATGGGTGAGCATCAACGGCCGCGACACGTCGAGGCCGACGAAGGCGGCGTGCGACCGGCGCTCGGGCCGCGCCACGATTCCGGCCGCGTGGGCGACGCGGCTCGGGCCGAGGACGCGGAGCGTCGCCCGCTCGATGCCGAGGTCGTTGAGCAGGCAGCCGGCCCCGCCGGAGAGGAGGAGCGTGCCGCCCATGTCGAGGTAGGTGAGCAGGTCGGCGGCGGCCTCCCGATCCAGCCGGACGGCGGCCGGGTCCCCCGCCTCGTGGTACCAGAGGACGTCGAACTCCTCGGGGGCATGGACTCTCCCTTCCGGGTCGCGCCAGCCGCCGCCGGGCAGCGGCCGCAGGCGGAGGGCGGTGCCTTGCGTCTGCGCGAAGGCGAGAGCGGCGGCGTTGGCCGGGGGCGTTGGGCGAGGCAGCGCCGGGTCCACGAAGCCGACGCGCACCTGCGCCCGCGCGGGGACGAGGATCCCCAGGCAGAGGGCGAGGATGGCCGCCAGCCGCCCCGCGAGCAGGCGGGCGGGCGGCAGTGAGGAGGGGGTGCGTGGTGCCAGGTTCCGGATCATCGTTCCGTCGTCTCCCGGGGCGTGGCGCGAGGCCGGCCTCTCCGCCTTGTTCGGCAAGCGGGCGGCAAGTCCTGCCGCATCCGGCTGTTGGGCACGCAGGGGCGAACACGCTGGTTCGCCCCTACCGTGGGGACCGGCGCGTAGGGGCGAACCAGCGTGTTCGCCCTGGCGGTCATGGGGGACCGGCGCGTAGGGGCGAACCAGCGTGTTCGCCCTGGCGGTCGGCGGCTACATCCCCGTCGCCGCATCCACGATCCGTATCTCCTCCTCCGTGAGCTCGTACAGGTTGTACACCAGCCGGTCAATCTGGCGGTCGGTGGCGTCAATCTCCCGCTGCACCACCGCCTTCTCGTGGGCGGTGGGGGCTGCCGGCAACTGCCGGTGTAGGTCCAACATGCGCTGGACCAGGGCGACCATGCGGTCGTGGCGCTCGCGGTCGGCGGGGTCGTCGAAGTTGATGGTGCGGATGGGGAGTTGGCCAATGTAGGCAAGCTTCAGTCGAAGTCGCCCTCCGCGACTTGGATCCCCAAGCACGGGACACACAAGCTTCAGGAAGAAGAATGCGGCTCGTGAGTTGAGCACACCCAATAGGTACGGGTCGGCAGAGGCAATGATGAAGGCGGTGTCTGCAGGGAACCGGCCTGCCAGATCAAGGGCGAATCGGCTTTCCTTCGCAATGTCGGGGTACACGATCTTCGGGCGCTCATAATCTGGGGTGTACCGGTACTGAGGCTGCTGCAGTTCGTACCACTGCTGCCGGGTAGCGCGCTTCTGGAGCCTTGGCTTGAAAGGAGCCAGATGCTCCAGGATACTGTCGCACCCCTGCATGTCCACGCCGTGGTGAGTGTAGATGAGGTATCGGTTCGCGCCGCGTATGTGGTAGTTGCGCACGTCATCACCGACGAGGTACGGCTTGATGAGGAACCGTGCATGTGGGCTCTGCTGAACCAAACGGTCACGGGTGTCGCCGCCGATCACGAACGCATCCACGAGGCCCGTCTTGATGCCATACCGGATCTTGCCTTCCGCGAACGCCAGCAGGGGCTCGCTGCGTGCGTGAAGCTTCCTGACAATACCCTCAACATCGCCTGCACCAAGCGTCCATCCTTGAGGCGAGAGGCTATCCGATCTGATCAAGATCGCGCCAGCATCTACCGCTGTATCGAGTGCAGTGGTACCTGATACGACGTGGGTGAACGTATCCTTCCCGAATGGCGGGGTATACGGGAACGAGTACACATCGGTCGATGGCTCTCGTCGCCGAGCGGTGAGGACTGCTGGCATGGTAGCCGCTCCCTCGAACACAGGCAGCTCGCCGAAATCGACGATCCTGCACAGCTCCGCCACCTGAACTAGAAGCTGCCGTAGTCTCTTCCCGTAGGCTGACCGGATCCACTTGTTGGAGACGATCATGCCCAGCACCCCTCCAACCAGAAGCAGCCCAAGGGAGCGCTCGAGGAAGTACACATAGAGATCGGTGCGCTCATCGTGCGCTTTGTAGCATGTCCGGAGGTATCCCTTCAGATCCTTGAAGAGCTCCATTCTCACATACGGCGGGTTCCCGATCACCGCGTCGAAGCCCGGGTTCTCGCAGGCGAAGACGTGCGGGAACTCCGCCTGCCAGTCGAAGACGTTGATCCGGTAGCGCTCCTCGTCGTCCAGCATCGTCAGTTGGCGGCCATCGTAGAAGTCGGGGCCGATGAGGGAGTTGCCGCACTTGATGTTGGCGCTCAGGTCGGGCAGGGCGCGCTCCTGGAAGAGGCGGAGCTGGTTGCTCACGCTCTCGCCCGATTCCCCCTCCAGCACCTTCAGCAGGAGCGAGAGCTTGGTCACCTCCACGGCCTGGGTATCAATGTCCACGCCGTAGAGGTGGGCCAGGAGGATGCGCTTGCGCTCGGTGGTGGTGAGCCGCCACTCGCCGCCGGCCGCCTGGTAGAGGCGGGGGGAGGCGCCGCCCGCCCACTTCCGGGGGTCGTCCTCCGCGTAACGGTCGCGGTACCAATCGAGCAGGTACTGGTAGGCGCCGATCAAGAACGAGCCGGAGCCGCAGGCGGGGTCCAGGATGCGCAGCGGCGGGGCGGCGGGCTGCTCCGGGCGGGCGCGAGCGGCGCGGCGGCGGCCGGGCACGGGGGCCTCGCCGCCGGCGACCTCTTCGGGACGCTTCCCCTCCAGGAGCTTGCCGACGGTGTGCCGGACGATGTAGGCAACGATGTAGGTGGGGGTGTAGTAAACGCCGCCGGCCTTGCGGACCTCGGGCTTCTCCTCCACCTTCGCCTGATGGCCCGCGGTGAGCCGGATCACCCTCCCGAGGAAGCGCTCGTACACCTGGCCCAGGATGTCCGCCGGGATCTCGGAGAAGACGTAGGGGCTATCCGGGTAGTAGAGGGTCGCCAGGATCTCCTTCAGCGGCTTGTCATCCAACGTGAGGTTCGGAGTCAGGTCGTCGGGAGGTTCAGGGCGGCCGCGCTCCGCCTGGAAGTGAAAGAGGCCGGAGTTGTAGCGGTCGTCGGCGCGGCGGAAGAGGTCCACCAGACGCGGGTAGACGCGGGCGCCATTCTGAAGCGCCTGGAGCTGGCCGTAGGGCTCGATGCCGCGGTCCTCGCAGATGCGCAGGAAGATGATCCGGTCGATGGTAGCCTGCACGGCGGTATTCAGTGCGCGCTGCGAGAGGGATGGGTTGCGCAGGGCCAGGTTGCGGGCCAGCGCCTCCCGCCACCCCTCGATCTCGGCCAGGAAGGCGCTGTCTACCTCAGCCGTGCCGCGCTTCCCCTCGCGCGCCTCCGCGAAGCGGTCGAAGGCGCCCTTCAGCACCGCCTCGCGCGAGAAGATGCCCGCGATCTCATCCCAGCGCGACACGTATTCGGTGTAGGGGAGGTACATCAGCCGGGTCGCCGAGGCCCGATCGGTCTTGGCGGGCCGGGTGCGGCAGTCGTAGACGGCGAACTCCTCGAAGTCGGTGAGGATGCTCAGCGGGAGCTTCGCCGACCAGGCGTAGCGGCGGAGCTGGAAGGCCGGGCTGGTGTCCTGCAGCAAGTTCACGGAGGGCTTCTTCGCCTCGACGAAGAACTTGCGCTCGCCGCCAATGCGGAAGCAGTAGTCGGGCGCGCCGGGCGCTCCCCCGACCCGGATGGCGTCCTCGTGGACGACATCCTTGTAGCGCTCCGCGTAGCCCTGCCGGTTCGTCACGTCCCAACCGAGCGCCTCGAAGAAGGGGTCGAGGAACTCGCGGCGGACCTCGGTTTCGTTGTAGGCGCCCGAGCGATAGGAGTCGCGATTGCGCTCGAACTGCTCCACCAGGCGCGCGACCTCTTGCGGGACGGGCATCGTCCCTCCTCCGGGCGCCCTCTGAGGGGATCGGGGCGCCCTGCCGGAAACCAATGAAGGCAGCCCCATTATAGCCTCCACACGGGCGTCGGCGCAAGCCCCCGTGGCTGCGGTAATAGGGCCTATTCAGTAATGCCACACGGCGCGCCCCGGGGGGCAGGGGAGGGCCTGCGTCCACCCGGACCCCTGCCCTGCGCGAGCGCTGGTCGCTGGTCCGAAGCGGAGGCGTGGGCCGTTTGCCACGGAGCGCCGGTGCCTCACCGGCTGGTGGTGGGATGAGGGGGGTGCGCTCGCCGGGAGACCAGCCCGATGCTCGGGCGCTCCGGGCAGTCTCCGGGGTGCGCCTGGTGGTCGAGGGCACCGCGAGCCTCAGGGCGGTGGGGCAATCAAGTGGCCCTACCTCACGCCGGAGAGAGGTCACCGACGATCCGCCGGAAAGAATCCCGCCGCCGACGTCGAAGTCTGATCAACGACGGCCCGGAGTGGGCCGGGAACATAACCCTGGAACGAAAGGAAGAGGGATGCAGCGCTTGTGGGCCCCGTGGCGCATGGAGTACATCGGGGAGGCGCCGACGCCGGGGTGCATCTTCTGCGGGAAGCCGGCGGAGGCGCGCGACGAGGAGAACTTCATCCTGCAGCGGGGGGAGCGCGCGTTCGTGATGTTGAACGCCTTCCCCTACAACTCCGGGCACCTCCTGGTCGCCCCCTACCGGCACACCGCCGAGCTGACCCGGCTGGATGAGGAGGAGTTGGTAGAGATGATGCGCCTCTCGCAGCGGGCGCTCAGGGCGCTGGCGCGCGCCTATCACCCCGAGGGGCACAACATCGGCATGAACCTCGGCACCGTCGCCGGGGCGGGCATCGCCGACCACCTTCACCTCCACATCGTGCCCCGGTGGGGCGGCGACACGAACTTCATGACGGTGCTGGGCGATTGCCGCGTCCTGCCGGAGATGCTCGCCGCCAGCTATCGGCGACTGCGGGAAGTCTGGGAGGCGCCCTGATGGACACCGATGCCCTGGAAGCCCTGAGAGCCGAGTGCCTCCAGTGCGCGCGCTGCGGCCTGGCGAAGACGCGCTCCCGGGTCGTCTTCGCCGACGGCAACCCGCAGGCGCCGCTCGTCATCGTCGGCGAGGGACCCGGCGAGGAGGAGGACGCGACGGGCGTGCCCTTCGTCGGGCGCGCCGGGAAGCTCCTGGACCGGGTGCTGCTGGAGAATGCCATCACCCGCCGCTGGGTCTACATCTGCAACACGGTGAAGTGCCGCGCCTCCCTGATCGAGGGCGGCCGCGTCAGCAACCGCGCGCCGACGGCCGAGGAGACGGAGGCCTGCCGGCCCTGGCTGGAGCGCCAGCTCCAGATCGTGCGTCCGGCGGTGATCCTCTGCCTCGGGGCCCCGGCGAGCAACGCCCTGATTCACAAGGGCTTCCGGATGACCCAGGAGCGGGGCCAGTGGTTCACCGACATCCCTTACGCCCCCTGGGTGATGGCCTCGTGGCATCCCGCCTACGTGCTGCGACAGGGGGGCGACACGCACAGCCGCCCCCGCGCCGAACTGGTGGCGGACATTGACCGCTGCCGCAAGAAGGTGATCGAGGTGCGCCAGCAGGGCGGCCTCCTCGCTCGCGGCCCGGCCCGGCCGGAGGCGCCCCCGGAGCCGGAGGGCGGGGAATCGTTGTTCTAGCTTCGGGGGAGAGGGCGGCACGATGATCGCAGCAGCGATTGACATCGGCACGAACTCGGTGCTCCTCACCGTGGGCGAGCGAGCGCCGGGCGGGGAGATCCACATCCTCGACGACCGGAGCGAGATCACCCGGCTGGGCCAGGGCGTGGACCACGACCGTCTGCTCCGCCCCGAGGCGATGGCGCGCACGGCGGCGGCGGTCGCCGAGTTCGCCGAACGGGCGCGCCGCCTCGGCGCCGCGGTCGTCCGCGCCGTCGGCACCAGCGCCGCGCGCGACGCCCGCAACACCGAGGCGTTCGCGCGCCTGCTGCGCGAGCGCGCCGGGCTCGCCCTGGAGGTCCTCTCCGGGGAGGAGGAAGCGCGCCTCTCCTACCAGGCGGTCCGCGGCGATGCTTCCCTCGGCCTGCCCCCCGGCGACCTGATCGTGGTGGACATCGGCGGGGGGAGCGCCGAGTTCATCCACGGTGACGAGGCCGCCATCCGCTTCCGCGCCAGCATTGACTGCGGGGCCGTGCGCACCACGGAGCGATTCTTCGCCGACGACCCCCCGACGCCGGCGCAGATGGCCGCCGCGGCGGCCTGGCTCGATGCCCGACTGGGGGCGCTCCCGGATCTGCCCGCCGGCGCCCCGCTCGTCGGCATCGGCGGCACCTTCGTCAACCTCGCCGGCGTGCGCCTGGCGCTCCCCGAGTTCCAGCCGGGCCGACTCCACGGCCTGCTCCTCGACCGCGGCGCGGTCGAGCGCCAGATCGCGCGCTTCGCCTCGATGCCCACGGAGGCGCGGCGGGGCATCCCCGGCCTGGAGCCGAAGCGCGCCGACATCATCCTGGCGGGGGCGCTGCTCCTCGGGCGCATCCTGGAGCGGCGGCGGGCGGATGTCATCCGCGTGAGCGTCCGCGGCCTGCGCTACGGGGTGCTCTTCGAGATGATGGCGGGCGAGGCCCCCGCGTGAGGGGGCCGGAATCGCGATGAGACGATGAGCGACATCCGTATCGTGCGCATGAGCGAGACCTCCGTCACCCCGGGGGAGCTGGCGGATCTCTTCAACGCCACCTTCGGCGAGTACGAGGGGATGGTGCCGGCCACCGCGGAGACGATGGCCTGGTACATCCGCCGCCCCGGTCTGGGCGAGGGCCACTCCTTCCTCGCCCTGGCCGGGCAGGAACTCGCGGCCTCCACCTTCGTCACGGCCGCCCGCGTGGTGTTCGGGGGGGAGACGGTGGCCTGTGGCATCATCGACTCGGTGATGACCCGGCCCCGGTGGCGGCGCCGGGGCATCGCCACCGCCCTGTTGGAGCGCGCCGTGGACGAGATGCGGCGCGAGGGCCTCGGTGCCAGCCTTCTGTACACCCTGGAGGGTTCCGGGGGCCACCGCATCTACTCCCGGCTCGGCTACCGCGAGCGCGCCGTCGCCCACTACTACCATGCCGACGCCGTTCCCGCCGCGCCCCCCGAGCCGGGCCTCCGCCCTGCTCGCCCCGACGAAGAGGAGGCGGTGCGCGCGCGGCTGAACGCCTGGCTGGGCGGCTGCGACGGCTACGTGCCGCTGGACGACGCCCTCTGGCGCTGGCGCCGCCGGGAGCGACCCCGGATCATGCCGTCTACGCTCTTCGTCCTCGACGCGCCGGATGGCATCGCGGGGACGGGGGCGCTCTGCGCCACGCGCGTCTCCATCGGCAATCAGCCGGTGGACCTGGCGATCTTCACGGACGTGGCGGGCGCCGACGCCGCGGCGCAGCGGCGCGTTCTTTACGGTCTCCTCGAGCGCGTGCCGCCAGGGTACGGCGTCGGGCTGCTCGCCGGGTCGCACGACCCGGTGCTGCCCGCGCTGGCGGCACAGCTCGGGATGGCGCGCTACGAGGAAGTGGCGATGACCCTGGCGCTGACCGCGGCGGGCGAGGCGGCGTTGAGCCGCCCGCCGCGGGGCTGGTACACCCTCGGCGAGTCGCTGATCGGCGTCTGAACTCGATCCCCGCACTATCGGCGCGCGGAGACCCCTGGCAGCCCCCTCACGGGGCCGCGGCATCCCCCGCCGCCTGCAGCCGCCGGCGCAGCGCCCGCAGCGTCTCGATGGCACGCGCCCGGTCTACGAAGCGCACGGCGATGTCACCGTCGCCGGGGTCGAAGCAGCACTCGGTGGCCGTCGCCAGGATGCCGCGCAGGCGGGTGCCCTTCGCCAGGAACGCCTGTAGGACCGCCGACCGCGCGGCATGGTCCAGGTACCGCCGGAGCTGATCGCAGTGGGCCGTCTGCAAGGGGCCGTGCTTCAGCTCCACCAGGATCAGCGCGTCGGTGCCGGGATCGAGGAAGACCATGTCCACCACGTGCCGCTCCCTGGCCTCGGTGAAGAGCGTGTGCTGGCGGGCGACCAGGACGGCCGGCTCCTCGAAGAGGAGACCCGGCTCGGCCGCGATGGCGTCCTCCAGGTCGCGCTCGGTGTCGAGAGCGGCGTAGTCGGCATCGATCACCTCGAGGATCTCGGCGGCGCGCTTGGGGCCGATGCCGGGGAAGGCGCGCAGCTCCTCCTTCGTCGCACCGATGACGCGGCGCACGCTGCCGAAGTGCTGCAGGAGGCGGCGGGCGAGCACCAGGCCGCAGCCGGGGAGCATCTCCACCACGCGCCGCTGTCGGTCGGGGAGATCCACCGCCTTGCGCTTCGGTATGAGAGAGATCTCCGGGATGCCGACCTGCTCCTGGCGGGCGATCATCGCCAGGAGGGCCGCCGTCTCCTCCGGGTCGTTGGTGGAGAGGACGCTCAGCCCGTACTGCAGCAGCATCGCCGTGAGGGCGCCGCGCACCGCCCGGGGGTGGAGGTTGGAGTAGTCATCGCCCATCTCGCCTTCCACCACCAGGATGGCGATCGGGAAGTGGTCGCGCAGGGCGATGGCGCTGGTGAAGAGCGTCTTGTCCACGATGCCACTCCGGAAGCTGCTCCCCGTTCGCCGCTCGACGGCCACCCGCGGGCTGAGGAGGTAGCGGTCCTCGTCACCCCCTTCCTCATCCGCGGCCGGCAGGATGGTGAGGCCCTGTTCAGCCAGGAGTGACGCCACCATCCCCAGGGGCTTCGTGGCGCAGATGGTCAGTCCCTGCCCGTCGGTCGGCACCGGCACCTCCTCTGCAAGTGAGCAGGACACGCAGGTGGCGCGTGGCGTCGCCTCTGCTCCTGCTCGGGTTGGCCGTCTCGCGCTCCGTAGGCTTCGCCCGGCGGGGGGCATGCGTGCCTCAGTCGTAGAGACCCTCGCGCCGTCGCTTCTCGGCGAGGGCGCTGACGCGGGTATCCTCCCGCACGTCCAGCCCGGTGCGGGCGATGACGGCGCGCAGGTAGTCGAGGTGCGGGCAGGGAGGCCCGTGGTGGTTGTTCTTCGTGATGCAGGAGGAGAGTTGCACCACGATGCGGTCCCTCTCGATCCCTTCGCTCTTGCGCGCCTGGGTGATCAGGTTCATCAGCTTGCGCTGCACGGCGCGGCCGCAGCAGCCGCCGCAGGTGAGCGAGAGCATCCGAAGCGGTTTCTCCTTCGGATAGGGCGCGAAGCCACCGGTGCGCTCGTGGAACGCCTTCTCGCAGAAGTAGCCGGAGCAGTGCTCCTGCACGATGTGGCATTGGACGACGACAACGTAATCTTTGTTCTCCGGGGAGTCCATCTTGGGTCGCTCTCGCGGCCGGGCGAATCCGGCATGACAGTGGCTGCATCCATCACCCGGGAGGCGACGGCGCGCCCCTGCAGTATAGCGCACGCGGCTTCGGGCGTCAAGCAGGTGTCCCCGGCCCGAGGCGGGGTTGAGCGGGCGGCCGGTGGGGTACACTGGAAAGGACGGAGCGAGCGGAAGGTGGGCCGCCGTCCGGCGTGTTGAGGAGCGCCGCCGTGACGCCCAGGCGACCCGGGGGCGAGCCGCGGGCGTGCGGGACCGGATGCACGGTCGGTTGAAATCTGGCAGAGATTGTGATATACTGACCTCGTGATACGAGGGAGCGAGAGCCATTGCTGGTCTACATCAACGGGGAGATGGTGCCTGAGGATCAGGCGAAAGTGTCGGTATTGGATCACGGTCTTCTCTACGGGGACGGTGCCTTCGAAGGCATTCGCATCTATGGTGATCGGATCTTCAAGCTGCGGGAGCACGTGGACCGGCTCTTCCGGTCGGCGTGCCACCTGGCGATCCCGATCGAGGTGGGCGGCGAGCGGCTGACGCGGGAGGATGTGGAGAACGCCATTTTCCGCACGGTGCAGGCCAACCCGGCGGAGAGCCCGGGTGAGGCGCGCTACATCCGCGTCACGCTCACCCGCGGCGTCGGCCTCGGCCTGGATCCGACGAACATCCATCATTCGACGTTGATCATCATCGTCAGCAAGCTGAGGCTGTATCCGCCCGAGGCGTACGAGAACGGCCTGGAAGTGGTGACGGTCTCGCTGCGGATTCCGCCCGCGCAGGCGCTTGAGCCGCGCATCAAGTCGCTGGGGAAGTACGTGAACAACATCCTGGCGAAGATGGAGGCGAATCGGGCCGGCGCCGGCGAGGGGCTGATGTTGAGCTGCGACGGCTATGTGGCCGAAGCGACCGGGGACAACATCTTCATCGTTGAGAAGGGCACCCTGGCGACACCGCCGACCCATATCGGGATTCTCGAAGGGATCACGCGCTCCACGGCGATGGGACTCGCCCGGAAGGTCGGGATCCCGGTTGCCGAGCGGCTGATGACGCTCTATGATGTTTATAATGCAGACGAGTGCTTCCTTACCGGCACGGCGGCAGAGCTGATCCCGGCGGTGAAGGTGGATGGACGGGCGATCGGTAACGGTCGGCCGGGGTCCATCACCCGTCGTCTGATCGCGGAGTTCCGGGAGTTGGTCGCCGAGGAGGGGGTGCCGATTGCCTAACCCCCCGTCCCCCATAGGCGTTAACATAAGGCGTGGGTTGGTGCCACCCGGTATGAAACCGGGGTGCTCCGAGCCTACGGCTGGCCGTCCTTCGGACGGGAGAAGGCTTTCTG
>JACQGM010000087.1 GCA_016199585.1 Armatimonadota bacterium | reverse complement strand
TTCTCGGGCGCTCCGGGCAGTCTCCGGGGTGCTCCTGCTGGTTGAGGGCGCTGCGAGCCTCGGGGCTGTGGGGTAATGAAATGGCCCTGCTCCTCTCTCTCTCCCGCCCCTTGCCAACCGGCGGCCTCGCCGGTATAATGGGGAGGGAGCGGGGGCGCGGCGCAGCCGCGCTCGCGTCACAGGCTGACGAGCGCCGGTGCTGCCGGCGCCCGGGGCGGCGACTCACCGGCACGACGCTCGCTGGTCACCTGTGACGACCTCTCCGACCGAAGGACTCTGATGAACGCCATTGGCATCAAGACGCAGAAGCTTCTCTCCGGCGGCAACGCGGTGATCATCGCCTGCGACCACGGCGAGTTCGACGGGCCGATCCCCGGCATGGTCAACCTGGCCGAGACCGTGTCGCGCGTCCACCCCGGCGTGGACGGGGTGCTGATGAGCCCGGGGATGATCCGGCACGTCGCCGAGCACTTCACGGCGAAGGGCGCGCCGCTCATCATCGGGCGCCTGAACTGGGATACCGTCTACTGCTTCCAGTGGGACTACAACGACGCCCCCGCGGTGCCGGCGTTCTCCGCCGCCGAGGCCGCCGCGATGGGCGTGGAGGTGGCACTCGTCTCCCTGACGCTCAAGACCGGCAGCGAGGAGCGCGACGCCCGCAACGTGGCGGTCTTCCGCAGCGTGGCGGCGGAGGCGCACCGCCTGGGAATGCCGGTCATCGGCGAGTACTTCCCGGCCCACAGCGACACCCTGGTGCCCGAGGGGATGCACGCGCAGGTGAAGACCGGCTGCCGTATCCTGGCGGAGCTCGGCGCCGACATGATCAAGACGTTCTACACGGAGCGCTTCCCGGAGGTGGTTGCCGGCTGCCCGCTGCCGATCTTCGCCCTCGGGGCCGCGAAGCTGCCCACCCAGCTCGATGCCCTCCGCCTGGCGCGCGACGAGGTGCGCGACGGGGCGCGCGGCGTCGTCTTCGGACGGAACGCCCTTCAGGTGGAGGACCCGCCCCGCTTCCAGCAGGCGCTGATGGATGTCGTGAAGCGCGGTGTCTCTCCCGAGGACGCGCTGGCGAAGGCAGGGCTGGCATGAGCGCGCTCTTCGAGGTGAAGCCGGTGGACCGCGCTTTCTACGAGAGCCGCCTGCGCGACTTCCTGCCCGCGCGGATCATTGACATGCACACCCACGTCTGGCTCTCACGCTTCCGCGCCGCGCAGCCCCGGGGGCCGAGGCGCACCGTCACCTGGCCCGGGCGCGTGGCCGCAGAGAGCCCGATCGAGGACCTGCTGGAGACCTACCGGCTGATGTTCCCGGACAAGCGGGTGACGCCCCTCATCTTCAGCAGCGTCTCGCCCGGCGGCGACCTGGACGCCGCCAACGCCTACATCTCCGAGTGCGCCCGCCGGCACGCGCTGCCCGCGCTGATCTGGACCCGCCCGCAGTGGAGCGCCGCGGAGCTGGAGGCGCGCGTCCAGGCCGGCGGCTTCCTCGGCGCGAAGTCGTACCTCAGCTTCGCCGACCCGGCACTGGGGGTCAACGATATCTCCATCTTCGACTTCCTGCCGCCCCACCAGCTCGACGCGCTCGACCGGCACGGCTGGATCGCGATGCTCCACATCCCCCGCGACGGCCGTCTGAGGGACCCGGTCAACCTGGAACAGATGCGCGAGATCGAGCGCCGCTGGCCGGGCGTGCGGCTGATCATCGCCCACGTGGGCCGCGCCTACTGCCCCGAGGACGTGGGCAACGCCTTTGAGGCGCTGGCCGAGACGCGCCGTCTCTCCTTCGACATCAGCGCCAACACGAACGCCCGGGTCTTCGCGCAGCTCATCCGCGCCGTCGGCCCCCGGCGGATCCTCTTCGGGAGTGACCTCCCGATCCTGCGCATGCGCACGCGCCGGGTCTGCGAGGCCGGGAACTACGTGAACCTGGTGCCCCGCGGTCTCTACGGCGACGTCTCGGGCGATTCGCACATGCGGGAAGTGGAGGACGACGAAGCCGAGCGGCTGACCTTCTTCATGTACGAGGAGATTGACGCCTTCCGCCGTGCCGCCATCGAGACGGGCCTGAAGCGGGAGGACGTGGAGGCCGTCTTCTTCGGCAACGCCGCGCGGCTGCTGGAGGAGGTGGGGTGGGCGGGGGCTACCTGGTGACGCGTGACGAGCGAAACCGGCAATCGCGCCGGGCCGGGCCGAGACGGAGCGACGGCCCCTACGATGACCAACGGCGTGCGTAGGGGCGCTGCTCCGTCCGCGCCTGCGTTACTTCGCGTCCCGAGCTGTCTATAATGGACGCGGGATGCGTTCCGGGACACGGAGAGGCGATCATGGAGAAGCCCGAGCTCTTAGCTGAGGCCGTGCTTCAGAGTTCGAGCGTCGCTGAGTTCCTCGGCAGCGTCGTCCAATCGTCCACCGAGTACTCGATCATCGCCAAGGACCTGGACGGCAAGATCGAGCTGTGGAACGAAGGGGCCCACCGGTTGTACGGCTACCGCGCGCAGGAGGTGATTGGCAGGTCCGCAGACATCCTCCATGCGCCGGAAGACATTGCGCTCGGGCTTCCTCAGAAGATGCGAGAGACGGCGCTGCGCGACGGGAGATGGGAGGGCGTCATCTCCCGGATCACTCGCGATGCCCTCCGGCTGACCTGCCGCGTCGTGATGACCCCGCGCACCGATGCCTCCGGCAAGCCCGTGGGCTTCATCCTCATGTCTAAGGACGTCAGCACCGAGTTCCGTCTCCGAGAGCGCATCGAGCGAAGCAATCTGATGGACCTGACGGCCTTCGGCTCGTCGCCGGAGGATCTGCTGGAATTCGTCATCACGCTCCTCGAGGCATCCACCGAGTACTCGATCATCGGCACGGATGTCAACGGCAAGATCGTCCTCTGGAACGAAGGAGCCAAGCGGCTCTACGGTTACGCCCCCGAGCCGATGGTGGGGCACGCCAACGTCGCCATGCTCCACACCGTGTGGGATCGGCGCGCCGGGCTTCCCGAGCAGATCCTCGAAGCCGCGCGACGAGAGGGGGTGTGGCGCGGCAACGTGGAGCGCGTCAAGAGCACCGGCCAACGATTCCTCGCGCGCGTTGTCGTCACCCCCAGGCTGGACGCGGAATCCCGGCTGCTGGGCTTCCTCCTCGTTTCCCACGCGGTGTAGGCGCCGACGCGGCACGCCCCTGCCGTTCTCCCGGACGCAGCGCCTGCCGATGCGCCCTGCGCCCGGCTCCCCGGAGAAGGAATCCGCCGGGCACCAGCGAACTGCCATTCTGACGCCCGGATATCGAGCGACCGCCCCTCGCAGCAGCGCTGCAGGTCGGCGATACCCGGATCGCTTCGGGCAAGGAGACCTCCCATGGCGCGCGCTCTCGTGATCGAGGACAACCCGAGCCACCTGCAGCTCATCACCTACCTGCTCGAGGCATACGGGCACGAACCGCTCGAAGCGGTGGATGGCGAGGAGGGCCTGGCGGCGGCGGCGCGGGATGCGCCTGATCTGATCCTCTGCGACGTGAGACTCCCCAAACTGGATGGGATGGATCTCTGCCGCCGGCTGAAGGGTGCGCCGGAACTCCGCGCGATCCCGGTGGTGGCGGTCACCGCGCTGGGTATGACCGGCGATCGGATGGCCATTCTCGCGGCCGGGTTCGACGCCTACATCCCCAAGCCGATTGACCCGGAGACCTTCGTCGACCAGATTGAGGCGCTGCTCGGCCCCCGCGGGCGGCATCGTCCCCCGCGGCCGGTGGGCGCCGCCGCCGCTGAAGTTGCTGCCGCACCCCGCACCCCGGCCCCCGACGAGGCCCGCGCGCGGCTCTTGCTGGTGTTGGACGACTCGCGGACCAACCGCCTGCTGATGCAGAGTATCTTCGTGCCGAACGGCTACCGGCTCGTGCAAGCCGGCACGCTCCGTGAGGCGCTGGCGCTGCTGGAGGGTGAGACCCCCGATGCGATCCTCTGCGACGTACACTTGCCTGACGGTTGTGGATTCGACCTGATCCGGGCGGCGAAGGCGGATGCCCGCTGGCGTGATGTTCCGTTCCTCTTCCTCACCTCGACGGCCTGGCCGGAGCAGAACCGGCGCACCGGCCTGTCCCTCGGGGCGGAGCGATACCTTGTTCGCCCCCTCGAACCGCCCGAACTCCTGGTTGAGGTCGAGGCGTGTCTGCGACGGCAATGACGCGGGAACCGGCCGTACCCGGGGGAGAGCGCGGCCCGGCGAACTCGGATGGTCCCGCGGCCCCGCGTTCCTCCACCAGGCCCCGGCATGCATGGCGCACGGACCACCGGGGCAGACGCCGCCCTCTTTTGACATTCCCCGCTCCGGCCACTATACTCTCTGCCGGCCCGAGATGGGCGCTGCGATGAGCAGCCGGAGTGGTGAGAGGTGCCCCGTGTCGGGGAATGGTGCGGATCGTGCGGATCAGTGCGGGAGGGAAGAAGCGGTGGAAGCGAGAACAGGTGGAGAGGAGGCATGTATCGGGGAATGGTGCGGATCAGCGCGGGAGGGGAAGCTTGATGGCATCAGCGTTATTTGATAGCAGCATCATGAGGACGCCGCAGGATGCGTTGGACTTCATTGGCAACATCCTGGAGTCCTCCACCGAGTACTCGATCATCGGTAAGGATCTGGACGGGAAGATCCTCCTCTGGAACGAGGGGGCTCGTCGGCTCTACGGCTATGAGCCGGAGGAGGTGATCGGGAAGCAGAACTCCTCGATCCTTCACACGCCCGAGGACGTGGCCGCCGGCAAGCCGAGAGAGATGCTGGATGCTGCCCTGCGCGACGGCAAGTGGGAGGGCACCATCAACCGGCGGCGCAAGAACGGCGAGCAGTTCACCGCTCGCGTCGTGATCACCCCGCGCCACGATAGCAATGGCACGCCGATCGGCTTCCTGCTGATCTCCAAGGACATCTCCGACGAGATCCGGCTGACCGACCAACTGGAGGCCACCCAGTTCTACACCCGGTCCCTCATCGAGGCGAACATTGACGCCTTGATGACCACCGACCCCCTCGGGATCATCACCGACGTCAACCAGCAGATGCAGGCGCTCACCGGGCACGCCCGCGACGGGCTGATCGGCAGCCCGTTCAAGAACTACTT
>JACQGM010000078.1 GCA_016199585.1 Armatimonadota bacterium | reverse complement strand
GAGGCAAACGGCCCGCACCCCCGCTTCGGACCAGCGGCCAACGTTCTCGCAGGGCACGGGTCTAAGCGGAGGCGGGCCCTCCTCTGCCCCCGGGGCGCATCGCGTGGCAGTAACGAAATGGCCCTGAACCTGGGGCGATCTGGTTGCATCGGCGGGCGGTTGGTGCTATCATGGGGGCATGAAGAGCTACCGCGAGGAGTTGCGGTTCAACGTCCCCCAGCGCCGGGCGTTCCTCAACGTCACCCCCCAGGTGGAAGCGTGCCTGCACAAGAGCGGCGTCCGTGAGGGCCTCTGCCTGGTGAATGCGATGCACATCACCGCGTCCGTCTACATCAACGACGACGATCCCGGCCTCCTGCACGATTACGAGGAGTGGCTGGAGGGCCTGGCCCCCCACGAGCCGACATCCCGCTACCGCCACAACCGCACCGGCGAGGACAACGGCGACGCCCACCTCAAGCGCCAGGTGATGGGCCGCGAAGTCGTCGTCGCCGTCACCGAGGGGAAGCTGGACTTCGGTCCCTGGGAGCAGATCTTCTACGGGGAGTTCGATGGCGGCAGAAGGAAGCGGGTGCTGGTGAAGATCATTGGGGAGTGAGGCCGGGCTGTGGTGTGATGGGTGAGGAGACGCGAGGGGAGGAAGCGCCGTGGGCGCGAACGATGGCGATGAGACTGATGGACGCGGGGCCGTCTGCTATGATCTAGAATCGGGGTGTTCCCCAGTGCACGGAAACGGCTTCGGTTACCGATGAGCACTGCGAAGGTTGCTCCAACCGTCCAAGCTGGAGGGAGCGACGGAACCACCACGCCCGTAGGGAAGCATCCAGAACAGCGACCCTGGCCGTGGAGGATCGCGCTGGCGTGCGTGGAATCGGAAAGGTAGGTCCCGCAAATGGCAACGCGCCCGTACGTCGATCGGCTTACCTGCATCCTGGAGTACGAGGGTCCGCGGGCGTTCTCCGCCGAGGAGGTCGCCGCCCAAGAGGACCTGTTCCTTGAGCGGAGTGCGCTCTTTTTCACCCCCACGGCCCATGTGCCGCGGGAGTGGATAGGTGCGGGGGTGTTGGATGTGACTCTCCCGATCCCGTCGCCCTCACATGACGAACTCGACTCGCTATATGGCTATCGTACCCCGCGTCTGTGGGTTGATCTGCTGCAACGGGTCACGTGGAAGCTGCGATGGACTCCCATGCACCCCGCACGCGTCACCTACACCCGCTATGACTGTACCTTGCTCCCTGATCATTGGATCATCGGCGGGACCAAGGCGATAACGGATGCCCTTAAGGTACGCACAGCGGGCCGCACCGATGGGCGGATCCTCCACTACTTTGGCGCTATCAGGGATGATGGCCCGAACGACCTGATCGTGACGTATCTGCAGCGGACGGTACCGACTCCTGGAGAAGCCAAGATGCGCGTCAGGGTGGAACCGTTGTAGGTGTACCAGATGCAGGGACACCTGCATCTGGTTCGGGCGGGCCATCGGCCCGAGACGAGTCTCGCACAGAGTCTACGGAAGCGAGCGCGACCGCCGGCGGCAGGTCCTGGAGGATGGTGAGACAGAGCGCATCGGCCGCCCGTGAGGCAAGAGAATGACCCATCTGACGTCCTATGGCGAACAACGATCTCTCCTGCGCGCATTGGTGAACTGCTGGAGCCCAGTGGTATAATAGTGGCGATGGATCAAGGCACCATGCAAGAGATCGCGGCCTGCCTGAGCCGGGATGAGTTCGTGATCACGGACCATGCTCGCCGGGAGATGCTGCACGACGGCATACTGCTCGACGATCTGATCGCGGCGTGCGGGAGCGGGGAGATCATCGAGGACTACCCCGCCGCTTTCCCGCTGCCCGCGTGTCTGGTCCTCGGGTGGCTGCCGGAGGGCAGGCCAGTGCATGTCTGCCTGTCGCGACCGCCATGGGTCAAAGTCATCACCACCTACATCCCTGATCCAGGCAAGTGGCACACCGATTGGAAGAGACGAAGGAGGGGATAGCCAGTGCGTAACACCTGCGTGTTCTGCGGTGGGGAAATCGAGCACCGCACCGCCCGCGTCATCGAGGAGATTGGCGACGAGATCATCGTCGTCGAGGGTGTTCCCGCCGGTGTCTGCGTCCGTTGTGGGGAGAAGGAGTTCACCCCTGCGACCATCCGCGAGTTGGAGCGCATCCGCAGGGAGCGGGGGAAGATCACGGCGCGGCGCGCGGTGCCGGTGGTGGAGTACGGGAAGCTGGCGGCCTGAGCGGGCGGTTCGCGCGGGCCATCGGCCCGAGACGAGTCTCGCACAGAGTCTACGGAAGCGAGGGCGACGGCTGGCACTGAACCGGACTATCGCGGATCGAAGGCGACACCGTCAGACGATGGGCCAGCCGCCGTGCTCCTCGATGGCCACGTCGATCTCCGCCATCAGCCGGATCGTCTCCCCCAGCGCGACCACGATCCCCTGATAGTGCCGCAGGTCGTCGTAGGAGAGCGCGCGCCCCTTGCGGTCCTTCAGCCACTTGTGGCAGACCTGGTAGCCGCCAACGTGGAACTCCCACACCTCCGGCGGCACGCCCTCGAAGTACTGCGTTCGGTTGATCCACACCCGGCCTGCCTCCATCCCCCCCTCGTTCCCCCCGCACGCGGGGGGATGCGGGAGGGCGGGCTCCGTGTAGCGGGGGGCCTCCACCCGGTTGTCGCCGGGCACCGGGAAGGTCGGGCCACCGGCGGGCCGGGGATCCATCAGGTGGAGGCGCACCAGCTCCGCGCCGAAGGCGCACAGCGCGCGGAACAGATCCGGGCTGCGGGTGAGCGGGATGCGGGGGAAGTCCATCTTCAGGAACTCGGCGTAGCGGCCGCGGTAGCCGGGCGAGTGGAGCACCGCATAGAGGTAATGGAACACGTCCTCGGGGCCGAAGGTGGCCTGTCTGTCACCCTGGCCGTCCGGCACGAACTCCATGCCGAGGCGCTCGCTGAAGTCATCCACGAAGCGGGCGGCCAAGTTGGGACGGCGGCCACCGGGGGCGCCTGTGGCGTCGCACACATCGAACAGGCCCTCCGGCGATCCGTTGGGGTAGAGGTAGAGGGGGAAAGCAGTTGACCCGTCCTTGACCTCAACGAAGACTGCGGAGGTCGGCGTGTCCGCTACCATGGCGTGGCGCCACTGTTCCGCCTTTGTCTGCCGCATAGTGTTCAGACTCAGGTTCGGGCGCAACATGTGCTGTTGAAGCTCGGGTCGAGGTCGGTCCATCGCAGCCGTGCTGTAGTAGCACGCACGCCAGTCCCAAGGCCGGTAGAGACACCGAATGAGGCGGCTGTTCCAGTCTCCATCGCTCCTCAGTTGCGCCCGGGCAGCAGACAGACTCCAACTGCTGTTGTCGCTGAGACCGTAAGTGCTCCTGACCTGTTCATCCGTGCGCCGGGCGTCTCGGAGGTCAAGAATGCGTTGGCGCATGACACCCTCGTCAAAGGCGATGGCGAAGTGGTCGCGGTGAGACTGGAAACCGAGGACATGCAGCGGCATGGCGTCGGTGACCTTCCACGCCGACGCGTACTCGGCGCGAATGTCGGCATCTTGCGGCGCAAAGAGGTAGAAGGGCGCCTGCGGCTCCAGGGCCGTCCATTCCGTACTGGCAACGTCATTCTCCCATAGCCAGTGGTACTTCCCGCCAACCAGCCGGGAGCCTTCAGGGGTCTCCTGGTAGGCATCCCGGACGCCCCAGAGGTGCGCGTGGCGGACGGTGGGGGCCTCGCCCGGTGCGTTGGGCCGCTTCACGAAGATACCGATCGCCACGCCCTGCTGGATGTCGAACACGTTGTCGTCGCGAGAGCCGTCGGGGGCGCGCTCCCTCTTCTTGCTGTTCCCGTGCAGGTCCAGGAGGTAAATGTCATCGAAGGTCTGCATCAGGCTCCGGCGCATCCCGCGGAAGGTGGGGTTGTCCAGGTAGCCGTGGTTGGTGATGAAGGCCAGGATGCCGCAGCCGGTTCGCTCGATCCGCCACTGCGCGAAGCGGATGAACTTCACGTAATCGTCGTTCAGCCACTTGGGGTTGCGCTCCCCGAGCGGCTGCCCGTCCACGTGGAAGTAGCTGCCGGTGGTCTGCTCGCTCCCGTCCGGCTGAATGTCGCGGCCGTGCAGGAGCGCGGCGATCCACTCCCCCTTGTTGGCGGAGTGCCCGGAGTAGGGCGGATTCCCGAGGACCACCATCACCGGCGCCTCCTGCTTGACCGCGCCCGCCGCGTTCGCTTCCGCCGAGAGGAACTGCGCCAGGAACGTCTCCGGGTGGTGAGCCGCCTCCTCCAGCGTATTGGTCAGATAGACCCGCAGGCGCTCATGGCGGGGAAAAGCGTAGCCCGTGCCCCGCAGCAGCAGGCCCAGCTTCAGGTGCGCCACCGCGTAGGGGGCCATCAACAGCTCGAAGCCGAAGAGCCGCGGCAGGAGGTGCGCCGACACGTAGCCGGGCCACATCCCCTGGTTGTTCTCAAACCGCTCGCAGATGCGGTTCACCACGGCGTGCAGGAAGGTGCCCGTGCCGGTGGCCGGATCCAGGATCTGAACCTTGTGGGTGAGGATCTCCCCTTCGCCCGATGGAGCAGGCACGGCCACCTGGCTGTCGTCCGCCAGTCCGTCGGGCAGGCCGAAGTCGCGCCGCAGGAGCAGATCCACGCTGCGCACGATGTAGGAGACGACCGGCTCGGGGGTGTAGTAGACGCCGCGCACCTCGCGCAGCCGGGCGTCGTAGTGGGCCAGAAACGTCTCGTAGAAGTGAACGACGGCGTCCTCGCGGCGCGCCCGCCGCCCGAAGTCATCCAGGATCGCGGCCATGTCGGCGTCCGCGAGGAGCTGCGCCAGATCATCCACGAACCCCGCGAACGGCTCCTCATCCATGGCGATGCCGGTGATCTGCTCGAAGAGGTGCGCCAGGAAGGGGTTGGTGGCGGGGATGTCGCGCGCGGCCAGGAGGCGCTGGAACCGGGTGGCGGGCGGGTGGTTGCAGCGCGCCGCGAAGAGGCCGTAGGCCAGGGTCTGCGCGAACATGTCGGCGAAGTCCGCCGTCGTGAGGCCGGGCAGGAGGACCCGGGCGAAGCTGTCCCGCAGACCGCGCAGCAGCGGCGACTCCTTCTCCGCGTCGAACGCCTCCACAATCACCGCGTGGATGAGGCGGGCGAGACCGGCCATGCGCAGGGCGAGCTCGCGCGGGCTCGAAATCGGCTCCGGCGCGTGCTGAAGGAACGACTCGAGCAGGACGCGGGCAGCCTCCTGGCCGGCGCGATCCACGCGGAGGCGGCCCCCGGCCTCCAGGTTGGCCCATCGTGCCGTCAGGCGGCGCTCGCCATCCACGTACCAGCGGAACTCCAGGTAGTCGGTGAGGATCAGGTTGGCGAGGCCGCCGCGGTAGCGCCGGAGCTGGTCGCTCCTCTCCACGGCGTTCAGATCCGCGCCCACGTCCTTCGTCTCGATGTGGCCGATGTTGAGCGGCCCGTGCGGCGTCTCCCGGACGACGACGAAGTCCGGGGCGCCGCACTCCACGCGCCGCGGCTCGTTGAAGGCGGTCCCGTCGGGACACAGCGCATCCACCAGCGCCTTCAGCGCGGGCCGGTAGGTGTGTTCCGTAGCGACCCCGGCCTGGATGTCCGATTCAAGCCGGGCACGGTACTCGGAGAAGGGGCTGGGCGGCACGGCGCGATCCTCCATGACCAGCGGGCTCCCGCCGGAAGGAAGCGCACGCCCGCAGGAGCCGCACCCTCTTATACCACAGCCGGGCGCCGGGTGTCAATGCGCCGGGCGGAGTAGCGGAATGTCAGCGTCAGCGGTCGCAGACGGAGCAGCGACCCTACGAACGACGCTGCATCACGTAGGGGCCGTCGCTCTGTCTCGGCCCGCTCGTGTTGCACCCGAGTCCGGCCGCAGACGGAGCAGCGACCCTACGAACGACGCGGGATCACGGAGGGGTTGCCCTCCATTCGCGCCGCCCTCTACCCGAAGAACACCATGTACCCCTCATAGAGCTGCTTGCCAAAGGCGCCGATGGTGCCCCACACGATGCCGGCGGTGAAGAAGTGGCCCAGAGCGAAGCCGAGGAAGCCGGGGAGCGTCTTCCGGTAGAGATCCATGCCCCCGAAGCGCAGCACCAGCACCTTAGCGAGCCACACCACGAAGAAGGGCGACCAGAGGAGGCTGCCGTAGGCGTTGGAGGCGGCGAACCCGAGCGGGTGCAGCGGGAAGCCGACGATGCGCGTGCGCGCGAGTTGCAGGAGCGCGGCGGTCCCGAATCCGGCGAGCGCCGCCACCGTGCGCGCCCGATCCGCCGGCCTCGGGGACGCGGCCCAGTTGATGGCGTTGTCGTACTCCACGTTGGCGATGCCGGAGCCCCAGATGCCGCCGCGCACCTGCTGGGCGCCGCCGCGGTAGTAGCCGCTCAGGTGGGCGAGGAACGCCAGCGCCACGCCCATCACCAGCGCCAGCGTCAGTCCCAGCACGATGCGGCGAGGCTTCTCGGAGAGCTGGTGCGCGGCGCGCAGCGCCTCCACCTGGTAGCCGGCCATGCCGACGAAGAAGCCGCGCGAGAGGAAGCTGAGCATCGCCAGCGCCGTCAGCGTGGAGGGGTCGCCGCCGGGGCTGAAGGGCGCCGTGCCGAAGAACCAGAAGAGGAGCGGCTTGGGCATGCCGTAGGGGAAGAGCCAGATGAGCGGAATGCCCGTCTCTGCCCGCATGCGCGCGTAGGTCAGCGCGACGGCCATGAAGACACCGAGGTACGCCAACCCCACCCACCACTGCATCCCCAACTGGCGGCAGAAGAGGAGGAGCGCGGCCAGGCTGGCCCAGAACCCCCAGAACGCCGTCCGGTAGCGCCGCATCTCCGGTTCGCCCCCGGAAACGGCCGCGCGGGCGATGGCGGCCAGGTGATGCCGGCCGAGGTAGATGAGCAGCAGGGCGATGGCGATGTAGGCCCCAATCGCCTGCTCCTGCACATAGGGCATCCCCGGCTCGCGGTAGCCGGTCGCGCTGAGAAAGACCCCGACCAGGCGCTCCAGCAGGAACGTCGCCCAGACGGAGAAGCTGATCTCCGCCGATACCAGGTAGCCGAAGCCGATCAACTCCGGCCGGTACTGGAGGGTGAGCCACCCCATCGCGTCCCACGGGGGCGTGGTGAAGGGCTGGAAGCTCACGTAGCGCCCGATCTGCGGGAACGACGGCACCAGGGCGTGGAGGATGTTCACCATGTTGTAGGCGAAGGAGAGGCTGAAGCCGGCCCACATCACCGGGTTGCGGAAGAAGGCGGGGATGCCCCTCGGCCGCGCCGGGCTATCGGTGATCTCCAGCGGAAGCTGAATGAGGGGGAAGGAGAGCTTCTCCTTCTCGATCCAGGGGCGATGGAGCAGCATCACCAGGCACATCATCGCCAGCCAGAGCGCCAGCAGGAACCCGCCCCAGGCAACCAGGGGCGTCGCCCACTCTCCCCAGGGGATCGGCTCGCCGCGCACCGACTCGTAGAAGTGCTTGATCGCCGTCGTGTCGTGTACGGCGGCCCAGTCCGGGATGTGCTTCTGCGCCTCGCCCAGGCGGTTGCCCGCCTGGGCGAAGTAGAACGGCGAGGTGAGCAGGGCCAGCAGGAAGCGCCCGGTGCCGCAACTGAACATCGTCGTCGCCACGCACACGAAGAGGAAGATGAAGAGCATCTCTCCCCGGACGAACACCCAGCTTGCGAAGCGCGTGCGCCGCAGCGCCCCGTTCAGGGCCAACACCACCAGCAGCGCCGCCACGGCGGGGATGGTCGGCACGCTCTCGGTGAGGTAGACCCCCTGCGCCACGATCTCCGACTCGCGGATCCAGAACCCCGCCAGCACCGTCAGGACCGCCGCCGCCGTCACCGCGCGCAGCGTCACGCAGCGGGCCGTCGGGGACGCGCGCTCTTCGGCTGATTGCGGCTCAAGAGGAATAGACATCAGCAAGGCACCCCTGCAATGAGGAGACCGGGGACGGGAGACGGGCCACTCGTCCCCGCGCTCGTCGTCGCCCTCGCTGCCGCCGGTCGGGGCACGCCATCTTCCAGGCTCCCGGCGAACGGCCCTTCCCCGGGGCGGCACGTACTCAGGAGTCCAGCCGCCCCTGTTCGGTTCCTCGCGTCACGGGCAGGGGCGGCGAGGCCGGCCGGCTTCACCGCCGCCGCCGGGCGCGCCGGGCACCTCGGCCGCAGGCCACGACGGCACGCGAAACCGGGCCCCGCGCCGGGGGGGACGGTCCTGCCCACTCGCAGCGAACGGCGATTGGCACCGAACCTGCTTCCCTGCTGCGTGCAGTCGAGAGGCGTCCGGCGCGCTGCGCCACGGATGCCTCGCCGCTCGGCCGGCACGCGGCTTCCGAGATCGCCACGCGAGAGGCAGACGGATCCATGGACCGGGACAAAGGGTATCCGAGACTGGAGGCTCGCCCCCAGACAGGCGCGGAGCATGGCAAGGCCGACCCACGGTTGAGTTCGGAACAATTGCGTACCCTTCTGGAGCCCTTTGCCGTCACCGAGCTGGAGCAGTCGCTGCACGCCGCCGCGCGCGAGGCGGCGGCGGCGCTGGGGGCGGATCGCTGCACCATCTTCGTGCGCAACTCGCGGAGCGCGGCCTACTCGCTGGCCGCGGCCGCCGGCATCCCCGCTCCCCTGCGGCGGGAGCTGGCCGACGCCGCGTTCCCGCTCCAGAAGCTCCCCTCCTGGGTGCGCGACATGATCCACCGCGGCCGCAGCGTGCTGATGGTCCCCCGCGGCCATCGGCGCACGGAGGTCGCCGGGAGTCTCGGTGGGCCGGACGGGATGCTCGCGGCGTCCCCTGCGGACCCGGCGCCGGGCGATGAGGAGGAGGGAAGCCCTGAAGGCGGCACCGCTGCCGCGGCGGCCGTGACAGCGACCATCCCCGAAGAGGGGCAGCCCGGCGCCGCTTCGGCGGCGCGCCGGCCGGTCACTCCCCACCCCTGGCACGCGCGCCCGGTGCTCGGAGTGCCGCTCGCCAGCGGCGGAGAGACGGTAGGGCTCCTTTTCGCAGAGCCGGGCGCCGGGGTGGATGCTGCGGACGGCACCCATGCCCGCGTGGGCGATGCGCTCGCGGCGGCCCTGGGCCCGGTGGTGGCTGCCGCGCAGGCATGGCGGGACGAGCAGGCGGAGCTGCGGGAGGCGCACTATCATTCGGAGCGCCTCCTCAACGTGGCCGTGAAGACCGCCGCCCACCTGGATGTCGCCCAGGTCCTGCGGGCGGTGGTGCGCGAGTCGGCCGCCGTCGTGGGCGCCCGGTTCGGCGAGCTGGCGCTCATCCGCGGCCAGGAGCTCATCACCGTCGCCGTCTACCCCGAGGAGCGCGCCGTGCCGGAGCAGTGCCGCCTCGGCGAGGGGATCGTCGGCCAGGTCGCCGCCTCGGGGGTCCCTCAGCGCCACCAGATGCTCCGCGCCCAGCCGCGCCCGGGCCTGGATGCCGTCGGCCTGCTCAGCGTTCCGGTCGAGTCCGGCGGCACCCGCCTGGGAGTGCTCAGCATGTACGACTCCCGGGACACCGCCGGGTTCTCAGGCTCCGACGAGCGGCTGCTGCAGAGCATCGCCGCCTACACCGGCGGCGCGATCCAGGGGGCGCGCCGTCATGACCCCGGGCCGGCGGGCGTGAAGGAGATGGACCTGCGCAACATCGGCCTCTCCCTGGGGGGCAGCCTGGAGGTGGAAGAGACGCTGCAAACCGTGGCGGAGATGAGCATTGAGATGCTGCGCGCGCAGGTCTGCCTGGTGCTCTCCATCCGTGAGGAGAACCAGATGCTCCTGGTGCGCGCCGCCTGCACCGACACGGGCGCGGCCATCGAGGCGTCCGTCGCGCTCAACGAGGAGAGCCTGGCGGCGCGCGCCATCGAATCGGGGCTGCCGGCCTGGGTGGAGGAGGGCGTCGAGCCCCCGCGCCTGCACCCCAGGGCGCTGAATGAGCAGTTTCCCATCGCCGCGGGCATCGCCGTTCCGATCCGCGACGGCGCGCGCGTCACCGGCCTCATCCTCGCCTACCACTCCCAGCCGCGAGTCTACACGTCGGATGAGGTGCAGCTTCTGGCCACCCTGGCGAACCAGGCGAACGCGGTGCTGCGCAGCTCGGCGATCTGCGAGCACCAGCGCGCCATCGCCGAGACGATCCAGCGATCTCTCCTGCCGCACCTCCCCGAGACGGTCACCGGCGCCGAGTTCGGCCATGCCTACTTCCCCCGCCGTGATCGCGTCGGCGGCGACTACTACGACCTCACCCCCCTCTCCGACGGCCGGTGCGGCATCGTGGTGGGCGACGTGTGCGGCAGCGGCCTGCAGGCCGCCATCCACACGGCGATGGGCAAGTACATGCTGCGCGCCTTCGCCTACGAGTACGCCGACCCGGGGAGGGTGCTCCGCCGGATGAACGACGCCATCTGCGCCCAGAGCCGCTCCGAGGTGTTCCTGACGATCTTCTACGGCGTGCTGCACCCGTCAGGGCTTCTGGCGTACGCGAACGCGGCGCACCCCTACCCGATCCTGCGGCGCGCGGGGCGCGGCGGCACGGTGCTGCTGGAGACGACCGGCACGGTCGTCGGGGTGATCCCGGAACAGGATTACCAGGAGCGCGAGATCCAGGTGAACCGGGGCGACGTGCTCCTCCTCTACACCGACGGCATCATCGAGGCCGGGCGCCACGGCGATCTCTTCGGCCTGGAGCGCCTGCAGGCGGCCGTGCGCGCCTGGGATGGCACGCACCCCCAGGAGCTGGTGGACCACGTCATGCGCTGCGTGCGCGAGTTCTGCGCCGGCCAGCCCCAGGATGACATTGCGCTGCTGGCGATGAAGTTTCGGTGAGCGTCTCTCACCACCTACCCACCACGCGTGCCAACGGCGCCACCGCCAAGTCGGGGGTGAGCAGGGTCTCCCGCGCCCCCGGGGCGGCCAGCACCGCCTCTGCCGCCAGGCGGCCGCTGCGAACGGCGCCCTCCATCGTGGCGGGCCACCCGGTCCGGGTCCAATCCCCGGCCAGGAAGAGGTTCGGGATCGGCGCCACCTGCCCCGGGCGGAAGCGGTCGCAGCCGGGCAGGGGCGCGAAGGTGGCCTCGGCGTGGCGGTTGACGAGGGCGCGCACCACTCCGGCGGCGCGCGCCTCGGGCAAGGCGTCCCGCACTTCGGCCAGGGCCAGCTTCAGGATCTCCGCGCGCGGCCGGCGCACCAGGTCTGCCGCGGCGCTCACCACCAGGGTCAGGTAGGTGCCGCCCTCCAGCCCGTAGGGGCGAACCCGTGTGTTCACCCTGCTCTTGTTGAACACCCAGTCCACCGGCCGGTCCACCAGTGCCGCGTGGTCGAGCCGGGTGACGACGCGGTCGAACCACAGGTGCGCGGCGACAATCGCCGCGTACTCCAGGTGGCGCAGCCCGGCGAAGGGCGCGGCGGCGGCCACCGATTCAGGGAGCAGACGGAGCAGGGCGCGGGGGGGCACCGCGCTGAGGTAGGCGTCGGCGGCCACCACACGGCCGTCCCCCAGGCGCACCCCGGACACCGCGCCTCGCTGCACCTCGATGCCGGCCGCCGCGGCGCGGCAGACCACGCGGCCGCCGAAACTCTCCAGGTAGCCGCGGGCGGCCTCGGCGATCTCGGAGAGCGGCACCATCGGCAGGCCCAACTCGTAGGCGCGGCGGTGGCGCAGGAAGCCGTCGCGAAACAGCATCAGAGCTTGGGCCGTGGAGGCGTGCTCCGGCTGGACGTTCAGCGCGCTGACCACCACCGGGCGCCAGAACGCCTCGAGGGCGCGCGCCGTCTGCCCGTGGACGGAGAGCCAATGGGAGAAGGGATAGTCGGCAGGAGGCAGGAGG
>JACQGM010000081.1 GCA_016199585.1 Armatimonadota bacterium | reverse complement strand
CCTGCGCGGCTTCGCCGCCGGCGCCCTGGGGAGCATCGGCGACGCGCAGTCGCTGGATCCGCTGGCGACCGCGCTCAACGACCCGGATCCCGGGGTTCGGTCTCTGAGTGCGGAGGCGCTGGGCCGGATCGGGGACGCGCTGGCGGTGGCGCCGTTGGCCGCCGCCCTCAATGATGCCGACGCGAGCGTGCGGCGGAGCGCCGCGGAAGCCCTGGGGAAGATCGGCGCGCCGGCAGCGCAGGCGCTCATCTCGGCCCTCGGCGATGCCGGCGCCGATGTCCGTCGGGTCGCGGCCGAGGGCCTGGGCGGGATCCGGGATGGCGGGGCGGTGGATGCCCTCATCGCGGCGCTGCAGGATGCCGCGCAGCCGGTGCGGATGGCCGCGGCCACGGCTCTCGGAAAGACGGGAGACCTCCGCGCCTTCGAGCCGGTCCTCAATCTCCTGGTGCGCGCCAACGGAGCGCGGCAGACGCAGGAGTTCTGCGCAACCAACCTGGCCCTGGAGCGGATGACCGGACACCAGAACGCACGCCAAATCTGGGAGGGGTGCCTGGATGACTGGAACGCCTGGTGGCAGCAGGCGCGGGAGGGGGACGCCCGTGCGCAGCAGCCAGAGGGCTTCCAGCAAGCCTACGAGTTGGGCCGGAAGAAGTGCCTCTCGCCCCGCTGGTGGGACCCCGCGGACTTCCCGGGCGCCCGCGCGGCGCTGCAGAGGTCCCTGGCGCTGGCGGAGACGGATGAACAGAGGGCGGCGGCCCATGTGGCTCTGGGCGACCATTGGATCCAGGACCCCTATCCGGCGGACCCGGCGGCGGTACGCCGGGAGTACGCCGCGGCGCTTGCCCTGGAGGGCGCAACCACCGATCAGCGGGCGCAGGCCACCCTGGGCATCGGCGAGACGTACCTGAGGGAGAAACAGTATGACCGCGCCCGCCAGGAGTTCGCCAGGGCGCGCGGCCTCCGTTCGCGGGCGGACTGGGAGGCGACCGTCCAACTTGCCCTCGCCTGGTCATTCCTTCAGGAACGGAAGCTCGCGGCTGCCCGGCGGGAGTTCGCCCGCCTCCCGGGGATGGATGGCGCCGACAGGATCCAGAAGTGGGAGGCACAGGCGCACCTGCAGGCGCTGCGGCTGGCGCCCCGGATCCGGCCGGATCACCCCCGGCTCTTCTTCGATGCCGAAACGTGGCCGGCGGTGAAGGCGCGCGCGCTCGGGCCGGAGAGGGCCGCACTCGCGGCGATGGAGCGGCGCGTGGCCGCCGTGTCGGAGAGCGAGATCGAGGTTGGCGACTGGGGGTCGCAGGCGATGGATGCCGCGTTTGTCTACCGGGTCACCGGAGATCTCTCGGCGTTCGAGAAAGCCCGCGGGATGCTGCGCGCCACGGTGGCGCACTACCTGCGGAGGGTGGACGCCAACGCCCACTCCTACTCCCGCGTGGCCTGCGCGGCGGCGCTGGACTGGATGTGGAACGACCTCACGCCCGCGGAGCGTCGGGAACTTGCGCGCGGCCTGCTCCAGTACGCCTACTCCCTCTACGCCGACGACCGGATCCGGGGGAAGGTGGACGGTCTCGCCTACTACTACGAGCGGAACATCGCCTGGTACGCCGGGCTGGTGACCTTCAACGCGGACCTCGACGACGTGGACTACGCCCGCGCCCTGTCGCTCCTCGCGTGGGGCTACTCCCACAACAAGGATGAGGTCAACAAGTACCTCCAGGCGTCCGGAGACGACGGGGCGGGCCGCTCGGCGCTGGAGTACTACTTCGCGGAGACGCTGAACACCTTCTGGCAGTTCCTCCACTGCTGGCGGCCTGCCCTGGGCCAGGAGGTGCCCGACAGCGTGGCACGTTTCCTCTCGCCAGACTACATCCTGAGGAACGTGGTCGGCGTCGCGCGCGGCCGCTTCCACCACTTCGGCTACGGTCGCAGTTGGCGAAGCGCCAGGGGGATGCGCGCCGATCTGTTGTGCGACCATCTGGCCCAGTACGTCCACTTCTTCAGTCGGTCGCACCCGCAGGAGTCCGGCATGGCGCGCTTCCTGAGGGAGCGGATGTTGGAGGCGGGCACCGTGGGGGAAGGGGCCTACTCGGTGTACCCCTTTGTGCTGGCCCCGGAGGAGGCGCCGCCGGCGGGCATTCCCCGAGGCCTGCCGATCGCCCGGCACTTCGAGTACGTGGGGCAGATCCTGATGTCTTCCGGGTTTGGACCGGATGACACCTACGCGCTCTTCTCCTGCGGCGGCGGCCAGAACGAGATGGACTTCGACGCGACGCACTTCACCATCTATCGGAACGGCTACCTCGCCCTCGACACCGGGTCCCGGGCGCACGATTACCAGGAAGGCTACGGCCCGAGAGACGTCAGTGGACCCAACTACGCCTTCCAGTCGGTGGCGCACAACTGCGTGCTGATCCGGATGGAGGGCGAGGTGCTCCCCCACAAGACCGGCCGCCCGCTTGAGAGCAACAGCGGCGGGCAGCGCAAGCTGCCGCGCGAGGCGAAGCTCCTGGCCTTCGAGACCCAGCCGCTCTATGCCTACGCCGCCACGGATGCCACCCCCACCTACCACGAGGGGAAGTGCGCCCGGATGGTGCGCCAGCTCCTCTTCCTCCCACCCAACCATTTCGTGGTCTTCGACCGGGTGGCGGCAAAGAAGGCGGAGTATCCCAAGACGTGGCTGCTGCACACGGCCAATGAGCCGGCGATCTCAGGCAAGGAGTTCCGGGCGGACCAGAACCGGGGGCGCCTCTTCTGCCGCACGCTCTACCCGCCGAATGCCGTGCTGGAGAAGATCGGCGGGCCGGGCAAGGAGTTCTGGTCCGACGGGCGCAACTGGCCGATCCCGCCGGACTCCGCTTACCTCGGCAGCATCGGCATGGAGCCAGGCGGGGAGGTGCCCGAGAGCATCGGGCGCTGGCGGGTGGAGGTGAAGCCGGGCGCCGCGCGCACCGATGATCTGTTCCTGCACCTGATTCAGACCGCCGACCAGACGGTGGAGAAGATGGTCGAGAGCCGGGTGCGCGACCGAGGCGACCGGGTTGAGCTGGTGTTCACGGCGAACGGCCGAACCTACGCCCTGGCTCTCAACAAGACGGGCGCCGTGGGCGGGCGCCTCCGCATCACCGAGGGAGGTACGGTTCTCGCGGATCGGGATCTGACGCAGGAGGTGATGCCGCAGGCGGGCCTGGCAATCAGCCGGTAGATTTCGCCGCCGAAGGAGTGACAGCATGAGAGGCATTTTCGCAGTGCTGGGTCTGGCGTTGATCGGCGAGGCGGGGGCGCAGGCCGCCCCCGCCCCCGAGCCGCCGGACATCAGCTACGTTCTCCGGAACATCAAGCCCACGCATCCCCGGCTCTTTCTGAACCGGGAGATGCTGCAGAAGATTGAGCGGGAGGGGCTGACGCCGAAGCGGCAGGAATGGCTGGCCGACCTGAAGGCGAAGGTGGAGGGTTGCCCCACACCTCCGGCGATAGACGAGGAGCTGGTGGCGTTCATGCTCAGCGACCAGGGCGGAGCGCGATACGCGCCGCAGGACCCGCCAAGAGTCTACGAGGGCGACTGGGGGTACTTTGCTGCCCGCGCTGCCCTGGCCTACATCCTCACCGGAGAAAAGGGGTACTACGAGAGAGCCTTCACGTTCCTGAAGCACGCCGCCGGCATCTACACCGTGATCCACGAGAACAACCGGATCCCCTACGGCAAGGCCTTCGGGAGGCTGGCCACGCTCACCGCCTACGACTGGCTCTACAACGACCTTCCTCCACAGGAGCGCCAGACCCTCGGCCAATCCCTCTTCACCTCGCTTCATGCCTTCTACACCTACTGGAGGGGCATCAGGTCCGGCCCGGGTGACATCTACACCGACAACCTGATGGGGTGGCACCTGGGGCTGGTCTTCCTAGGCTCGGGCATCGAGGGTGTGGATGACGATGCCTGCGCGGCGCTCCTGCGCAAGGAGTACGACCTGCACCTGGCGGTCTTCAGCCAACTCTCGGCGGGGCCGGATGGGGTCTATCTCTACGGAGCCTGGGGCTATGCCCCCCAGAATCTGCAGAGCGAAGTCAACTTCATGGATACCTGGCGCTCGGCCATCGGGGGCAGCTTCGCCCGCTACTTCCCGAAGCGGAGCAACATGGCCGCCTACTTCCTCTGGAACACCATCGCGCCCGCGCGCCGGCCGCAGTTGTCATACGGCTGGGCGGATGAGTACCACACCACCAACCGCCTGGGCACCTACCACTGGCCCTACCTCAACCGCGCCGCCGACCTCTACGCGGAGATGGCGGATGAGGTGGACCTCGACGTGCTCAGGGCCGTCTCCCAGTTCGAGGCGCCACTGGACTACCAGCAGTTCCTCCCGGAGCACCCCGGCGCCTGTTGGCTGACCCCGGCATCCCCGCTGCTGATATCGCCGAAGGTCTGCTCCGAGCAGGAGATCCAGGCCGCGCTCGCTCGTCTGCCGCGCGCCCGCCACTTCCCCGACCCCGTGGGTCATACCTTCATGAACAGCGGCTGGGGTGAGAACGACACCTACGCCCTCTTCATCGCCGGGCGGCAGTCGCGGGTGCGCAAGCACTACGACGAGAACCACTTCACGATCTACAAGAAGGGCTATCTGGCCCTGGACAGCGGCGCCCGCGGCTTCAGCGTCAGCCGCAAGACCGGACACGCGAATGACCCCGATCACGTCGGCATAGACCATGAGATCAACTACTACTACGATACGGTCGCGCACAACTGCGTGCTCATCCAGATGGAGGGAGAGACGCTCCCCGGCTTCTGGGGCCAGGCATCCGACATCAACACCGGGGGCATGAACAAGAACTACGGCGCGCAGATGAAAGCGTTCGAGACCAACGACCACTACACCTATATCGCCAGCGACGCCACCTCCTGCTACAACGAGGGCAAGGCAGAAGAGGTGGTGCGCCAGTTTCTCTTCATCTACCCCGACTACTTCGTGGTGTTCGACCGGGTCACCTCACAGCGCCCGGAGCAGAAGAAGAGTTGGCTGATGCACACGCAGTTCGAGCCTCAATTGCAGGGAGACACCTTCTCTGCCGGGCAGGGGGAGGGGAAGATGTTCGTCCGTACCCTCCTGCCGCAGGACGCCCGCTTCGAGAAGGTGGGCGGTCCAGGGAAGGAGTTCTGGGCGGGCGGCCGGAACTGGCCGGTACGAGTGGACTGGCAGCGCCTGACACCTGGGCAGAACCTCTTCGGGCAATGGCGGATGGATGTCTCCTCCCCTGAGCCGGAACGGAGCACGCCCTTCCTGCACCTGATTCAGGTGGGCGACCGCCAGGATCTGCACGAGATGACCCCCGCGCGGCGGATCGATGCAGGGCGGCAGGTGGGCGTCGAGTTCCAGGCGGGGAAGAGGACGGTGCGGGTGCTTTTCAACCGCGACGGGGAAGTGGGCGGGCAGATCCGCGTCACCGACCGAGAGAGATTACTGGCAGACGGCCCGCTGACGCAGAAGGTGATGGAGCAAAAGGGCCTGGCACTGACGCGGTAGGATCCTACTGGGAGGATCGAGACGATGAGAAGCCCTGTTTCGTTACTCGGCCTGGTGTTGGCCGGGGACTCGGAGGGACGGGCCGTGCCCGCGCCACAGCTCCCGGAGTTCAGCGGGGAGAAGACCCGGTCAAGCGCGCAAGCGATCTCGATGGCGTGCCTCGAGCGGCAGTTCGCCGATCCCCCGCGAGAGCACGGGCCTCTGCCCTGGTGGATGTGGAACGGCGACATGGACTACGGCGAGATCGAGCGCCAGCTTCAGGAGTTCGCCCGCTCCGGCGTCCGGGGCTTCCTTCACCGCTCTCCTTCGCGCCGGAGAGAACCGACTTGAGATCCAGGTGACGAACTCCCATGCCAACTGGACGGATCTCGATGCCGCACCGTCGGGGCTCCTCGGGAGGGTGCGTCTCATGGTGTGTCACGGGCCGATTCCAGGTTTCCGGCCCGAGCACGGCGAACGTGGTTGAGGGTCGGGCGTGCGCGCATGGCGATCACGCCACGCATCCGTGAAAGGGCGGAGCAGATGGAGAGGAACAAGGCCGATTACGTCGCCGCAGTGACGCGTGGGGAGGGGTTCCTGCCGTGGCAGCGGAAGGGGGTGTCAGAAGAGGAGGCGGACTATCGGGCGGATGCCGAGCGCCGCAAGGACGACATGCTCGCCGGCCGGCTGCCGGTGGTGCATCCCGTACTCCTCACGGAGGAACAGGCCCGCCAGGCGCGCGCGAACATCGAGGCGGCACCGTGGGCGCGGGAGTGGTTCGAGCGCCGGAAGGCGATGGCCGACCACATCATCGCTCAGCCCGAGGACTACGCCGAGAAGATGATCCCCGAGATCACGCCGGGCATCTCGTTCGCCGGATGCCCCCGGTGCTCCAACGCGCCCCTGTCGGAGAACAGCCGCGGCGGGGGTCTCTCCTGGGACTACCGCAACCCCGATGTGATGACGTGCAGCGCCTGCGGCCAGACCTATCCGAGCGCGGACTACCCCGAAACCGGGGTCCTCGTCTGTCCGCGCCAGGGACAGACCTTCACCTACTTTGCCGAAGATGGCGCGGGACACGTCAGCGTCTCCGGGCGCCTGCGCTTCCAGAAGGCGTCCTTCATGATGGGTGTCGTTTCCGATCTGGCGTTCGTCTACGCCATCGCCGGCGGGGCACGGTACGCCCAGGCGATCGTTCGCATCCTGGAGCGCCTGGCGCACTGCTACCGGCAGTGGCTCTACCACGACAACGGGGCCTTCGCCGACTGCGACCCGCTCTACGGCGCCTGGCGCCACGAGGCGCTCCCACTGGAGTGGAAGCGGGATCCCTCCCCCGGAGGCTACCAGCGCGACCAACTGGACCGGGCCAGCCTGGCGCAGTACTGGAGCGGCGGCCGATTCGCCACGAGCACCGACCAGATCCACCGGCTCGCGGACCTCTGCCAGGCGCTCGATCTGGTCTACGACGCGGTCGGCCCCGACGGCGAGCCGCTCTGGACTCCCGAATCGCGCGAAAGGGTGGAGCGAGACCTTGTTCTCGAATGGATCTTCGGCTCCGAGAGCTTCGTGGGCGGGCCGGGCGCTGCCCTGAACCGGTCGAACAAAGCTCCCTACATCTACAACGCCCAGGCCACCGCGGGAAGAGCCCTGGGCCTCCCGGGGCTGGTGGAAACGGCCCTGAAGGGCTACGAGCTCATCCGCGACGAAGCCTTCCAATCTGATGGCTACAGTTGGGAGAGCCCGAGCTACACCTGCATGTACCTCCGCGACATCATCGGGGTGACGGAAGCCCTGCACGGCTACCGCCGCACCGGGCCTTCCGGCCGGGAAGAAGTGGTGGACCCGTACGTCACCGACCCACGGCTTCGCCTGATGTTCCGGGGCGTGCTGGACGCGGTTCGCCCCGACGGGGGCTACATCCCCAATGGCGACACGGGCAACACCGGCACCCCTCCCGCGGCGCTCCTCGAGGTGGGGCGCGTGCGCTACCCGGAGCACTTCAGGGAAGCGCTGCCGATCCTGCGGCGCCGCGGCGCCTACCGCCCGAGCGAGTACGCCATCCTCAACCTGGACGCGCGGGAGCTGGAGCCCGAGAAGGACCCCGGCAAGGACCCGGGCCTGCCGGAGATCTACTTCCCCACCTGGATGATGTCCATCCTGCGGCACGGCAAGGGGCCGGACGGCACCGTTCTCGCCACGGCCTTCTCGCCGCCGGGCACCACCCACCGCCACCACGACAACCTCGGGATCTACTACTTCGACTCGGGCCGGACCATCCTCGGCGAGCAGGGGTACGGCTCCCGGAAAGAGGAGTGGGCCGAGCGCACCTTCAGCCACAACCTGGTGATCGTGGACGACACCCAGCAGCTCTTCCGCTATCACGCCCGCATCCAGCCCGACTCCCGCGAAGAGCGGAAGCCGGAGCTGCGGATGATGGTGACGTCGCCCGCCGTGTCGGTCGTCGAGGCGGCCTCCCGGGCCTACGCGCAGTGCAGTGAGTACCGGAGACTGGTGGCGCTCATCAAGGGCCCGGACGCGAAGACCTTCGCCGTGGATATCTTCCGGGTGAAGGGCGGGAGCAAGCACACTTACCGACTCTTCAGCGAGCTCGCCTCCACCGACATCGAGGAGGGCGCGCTGGAGTTCCCGGGCCTGGGGATGCCGGCGGAAGCGCCCATTCCCGAAGGCGGGCCGGTTGTGCCGCGCGGGGAGCGCTACGGCCTGCGCGACGCGCGCACCGTGGAGCGCCCGCCCGCGGCGTGGAACACGGCGATCTGGAAGCAGAAGGATCGCCAGTACCGGCTCTGGGTGCTCTCGCCTGTGGACAGGGTGGCGGCGGCCACCGGCCCCGGCCACGGGATGCCAGGCAAGCCGGGCCGGAGAACGCGCTACCTGGACGTGGTCCGCGAGGGCCAGAACCTGGCGAGCACGTTCGTCACGATCCACGAGCCGAGCGACGTGGGTGGAGCGGCAAGGATCATCAGCGCCGAGCGGCTCCCGGTGCCGGAGGCCGCGGGGCCGAACGCCGTGGCGCTGCGCGTCGTCTCCGCCTGGGGCACCTACCTCGTCCTGAACGAGTTCTCGGAAGAGGCGGAAGTGGACGGGGTTCGCTTCCAGGGCGCGTTCGGCGTCGTGTGCCGGACGCCGGAAGGAGGCAGGTGGGTCTTCGCGAGCGAGGCGAGCACGCTGCGGAGCGGCGGCCTCGGCTTCGAGAGCGCCCCGGACGCCTGGCAGGGCGAAGTGCTCAGCAACAGCGAGAGCGAGATGATCGTCGGCACGGCGCCGCCCACGGGCTGGACCGCCCCGCCGCCGGGGATGATACCCTACGTGCGCGTCCGTTTCAAGGAGACACCCACCAGCGGGCCGCTGCAGCCCACTGGGTACGCGGTGGCCGAAGCCGGGGAACGCAGCATCCGCGTGGCGCGCTTCCCGCTGGAGTCGGGCGGGGACCAGCCCCTCTGGAGCGAGTGGATGAGCGCCAAGACCACCGGCCCCGCGCCCGCGCCGTCGCGCGAAGTGGCGGAGTTCCACCTTCCCGCCGTCCGGTTCCTGGCGGAGGGATCGGGGCGGTAGGGCGTCCGTTGTTCCCGTTCTCGTCGTCGCACTCGTCCTCGATTGTGCCCGTATCGAGCCGACCGAGGACGACGACGAGAGCGAGGACGAGGACGAGGAGGATGGGGGCGGGTATCATAGATCCAGGCCGGTCTGAAGGGGTGCCTGAGCGCAGGGCGAACACACGGGTTCGCCCCTCCCGACGGATGGTGCTGTACGGGCGAACGTGTGTATTCGCCATGGCAATGGTCGGTGGTTCCTTCCGCCACACGATAGGCAGCAGATATGACCCAATCGAACCTGAATGACATCCGCGCCGCCGTCGCCGCGGCGCTCCCGGAGGCCGAACGCCTCCTGTGCGACCTGATCCGCTTTCCCTCCACGCCGGGGAAGGAAGCGGATGCCGTAGACTATGCCGCCCGCCGCTTCGCCGAGCTGGCCGAAGTGGAGCGCGTGCCGCTCAGCAACGCCCTCCGCGAGGATGAGGACTTCTCCGACCCGATCCCCGGCCTGGAGTACGACGGGCGCTCGCAGCTTCGGGTCCGGCTGCCCGGCACGGGCGGGGGTCGGAGCCTCCTCGTCAACGTTCACCTCGACGTGGTCCCCCCCTCGCAGGGGCAGGAGCGGCCCTTCGACCCGCTGGTGGGCGACGGCGTGGTGCGCGGGCGCGGCGCCTGCGACGATAAGGGGCAGGTGGCCGTACTCTTTGCGGCGGTGCAGGCGCTGAAGCGGTTGGGGATGCCGCTGAAGGGCGACTTGATCGCGCACCTGGTGGTGGAGGAGGAGTGCGGCGGCAACGGCACGCTGGCGATGGTGCGGCGCGGCGAGCAGGCGGACGCTTGCATCGTCATGGAGCCGACCGACCTGCGCATCTACTCGTCGGTGCGGGGCGCGGTGTGGTTCCGGGTCACCTGCGCCGGCAAGCCGGGGCACAGCGGGCGCGCCGGCGACACCGTGAGCGCGCTGAAGATGGCGATCCGCGTCGTCGAGATCCTGGAGGGCTACCACGCCCGTCTGCTCGCCGCCTCGCGCGGCTTCCCGTTGTTCGATCCCTACCCGAACCCGATGCCGATCACCTTCGGCAAGCTCTCCGCAGGCGACTGGCCCGCCACCGCGCCCAGCCGCGCCGTGCTCGAGGGGGTGCTCGGCCTGCTGCCGAACAAGACCCGCCACCAGGTGATGGAGGAGATGCGCCAGGCGATCCTGGACGAGGGCGACGAGTGGCTGCGCCAGCACTTCACGCTCGACTTCATGTACCGCCACGACGCCCACGTCCTGCGCGCCGACCACCCTCTGGTGACCGGGCTTCAGGAGGTCTGCCGCGAGGCGGGCGCGGCGGGCGAGGTGTCCGCGATGACCGCCTCGTGCGACTCCTGGCTCTATAACAACCAGTTGGGCATCCCGACGGTGGTCTTCGGCGCCGGCAGCCTTCGCTTCGCCCACTCGAACGAGGAGCAGATCCGAATGGACGAGATTGGCGCGGCGGCGGCGATCCTGGTGCGGTTCGCGGAGCAGTGGAGCGGCCAGGGCGCTTGAGGAAGGCAGGCCAGCGGCTCGCTCGCATTGACAGCGGAGTTCGGCCTGTGGTACACTTCGCATGCCATTATCGGGGATGCAGGGGACCGGTGAGGGTGGGCGAGCGTTCGAGGTCCCGGCTCCGCCGTCGGACTTGCGCGGCGTGCCACGATTGGGTCACTGGGCGTACGCGGGGTCTCCAGCACCTCGGGGCAGGACGGACACACGGGACACGAGAGGTGCCGGGAGCGCTCGATGGTGAGAGGAGGTCAGTCAATGTCTGATCGGTCGCTCTGCCGCATAGGGGTGTTCTACGACGGCTCATACTTCACCTACGCCCGGAGGCACTTCTACTTCGACCGCAAGATCGGCTGGTTGGATTTCCGGCCGTTCCATGGCTTGTTGGAGAACTACGTCCGTGCGAGGGAACAAGGCTACACCCACTACCGGGTAGTCTATGGTGCATGGTTCCAGGGGATGTTTGGGGTGAGCCAGGCGGAGGAGAAGCAGCTAAGAAGTGACAGGAATCTGTATCATGACTTGATGCACGCTGGTATCGACCCCAAGTTCATCCCGATGCCGCAGTCGGGCTCCGGTGAGAAGGGCGCCGATGTTGCGCTGGCCATTGATGCGATGCAGATAGGGTTGGAGGGGAAAGTCGACATAGCCGTTCTGGTCACCGGTGATGCCGACTTCGTCCCCTTGGCCCGGGCTCTCATGAAACAGAGTGTCAGAGTCATGGCAGCCTACTTCCAGTACGACCGCGGAGAGCACAGGGGTTTCATCAACGAGCGGCTGCTGAATGTGTGTAACTACTCCATCAACGTGAATGCCATGGAGACAGACAAGGACTTCCGAGCCATCTTCAAGGGGCTATTCCGAAGGGCTGACGAGGGAAGACCAGAGTAGCCGGCTTCGTGGGAGTCGTGCGCATTGGTATACGATTGGCCCGGAGTCCTGGCTCCATCTCTCAGGCGGCCCGTGCAGACACGTCTTGCATCGGGCGCAGGCGAGATGCCGAGAAAGCCCGAGACCTGCATTCGAGGAATATGTCGCAGTTGCGGTTTGTGGATACCAAGGGGTGACACAGTATGCAAGCGTTAGTCAAGACCCAGAAGGGCGTCGGCTTCCTGGAGCTGCGGGAAGTGCCGGAGCCGAAGCCCGGTCTGGGCGAAGTCCTGATAGAGGTGAAGGCGGCCGGCATCTGCGCGACGGACATCCACGTCAAGCACGACCGGTTCCCCTACTGGCCTCCCGTCATCCTGGGGCACGAGTTCTCCGGGCGGATTGTGGCGCTCGGGCCCGAGGCGCAATACTACAAGGTGGGCGAGCGCGTGGTGGGAGAGCCGCACACGCAGGCGTGCGGGCACTGCTACCTTTGCCGCACCGGCAACATCCAGATCTGCCCGACGAAGCGCTCGCCGGGGTGGGGCATTGACGGCGCCTTCACGAAGTACCTGAAGATGCCGGAGCGCCTCCTCCACCGCATCCCCGACAGCATGAGCGACGACGAGGCCGCCGTGGTGGAGCCGACCGCCAACACCGTTCACGACGTGGTCGAGCGCGCGCGCGTGGAGGCGGGCGACTTCGTGGTGGTGCTGGGGCCGGGTCCCATCGGCCTGCTGGCGGCGCTCACGGCGCGCGCCGCCGGGGCGCGGCACATCGCCATGGTGGGCGCCCCCAGCGACGAGGCGATCCGCCTGAAGAAGGCGCGCGCGCTCGGCTTCGAGACGGTGCTCAACCTCGCCGAGACGAACCCGGTGGAGGCGGTGAGGGACCTCACCGGGGGCATCGGCGCCGACCTGGTGGTGGATTGCAGCGGCGCCGCCCCGGCCATCGCCTCGGCGGTGGATCTGGTGCGCAAGAAGGGCCGCTTCTGCGCCATCGGTCTCACCGGCAAGGACTCGATCCCCTTCCCGTGGGACAAGGCGGCCGCCAAGGTGATTGACCTGTTCTTCAGCATGTCCACCAGCTACACGAGCTGGGACCGCACCATCAACCTGATCGCCACCGGACGCATCCCGGCCGGTCAGGTGGTTTCGCACCGTCTGCCGCTCTCGCAGTGGGAGAAGGCGTTCGAGGAGCTGGAGGCGCAGCGGGCGCTGAAGGTGCTACTGATCCCGTGAGGTGATACCATGGGCAACAAGATAGGTTTCGGCCTCTATGGCTCCGGCCTGGTGGCCCCGTTCCATGCGAAGGCGCTGCAGGCCTCGGAGAAGGCGCGGCTGGTGGCGGTGGCGGCGCGCAGCCCGGAGCCGCGGGCGAAGCTGGCGGCCGAGTTCGGGTGCAAGGCATGCGCCACCCTGGAGGAGATGCTCCAGGATCCCGAAGTGCAGGTCGTCAACATTCTGACGCCCAACAACGTTCATTACGACCAGGTGGTGGCCTGCGCGCGCGCGGGCCGGCACGTGCTGGTGGAGAAGCCGCCGGCGGTGTCGCTGCGCGAGATAGACGGGATGGACGCGGAGTGCCGCCAGGCGGGCGTGAAGCTCGGCGTCGTGCTCCAGTGCCGCGTCCGCAAGCCGATCCAGGCGATGAAGCATGCGATCGAGGCGGGCCGCTTCGGGCGCATTCTGCACGCCGACACGATCATGAAGTGGTACCGCGCCGAGGACTACTACTTCATGAACCCGTGGCGCAGCTCGCGGCGGGCCGGCGCCGGCGTCACCATCCAGCACGCCTTCCACTACGTTGACCTCCTCCAGTACCTCGCGGGGCCCGTGAGGCAGGTCTACGCGCGCATGACCAACCTGACGCACCCGCGCGTCGAGTTGGAGGACACGCTCCTCGCCATCGTGGACTATGAGAGCGGCGCTCAAGGCGTGGTGGAGGCATCCACCGCCCTCTTCCCCGGCACCGACCTGCGCGTGGAGATCAACGGCGAGAACGGCACGGCCATCATGGTCGGCGAGCACATGGAGGTGTGGAAGTTCAAGGACGAGCGCCCCGAGGACGAGGGCATCCGCCGGCTGGGCGATGCTTCGCAAGCGACCGCCGCCAGCGGCCCCGCCGCCTTCGGCTTCTGCGATCACCAGGTGGTGATTGACGACATGGCGGAGTGCGTGCATGCCGGCCGCGAGCCGGTCATCCCCGTGATGAGCGTCCGCCCCACCCTGGAGTGGGCCCTGGCGATGTACCAGTCGGCGAAGGAGGGCGCGGCGGTGTCGCTGCCGGTGACGGACGAGGAAGCGGCGTGGGGATAGCAGAGGCTCGGGGAGGGATGCTGATGGAGACCGCAGTCGCCCCCGTAGAAGAGAAGGTGGCGCCGGAGGAGAGGGACGAGGCGTTGGGCGCCGGCGAACCGGCATGGGACATTGCCGAGCTCTTCCCCTGCCAGGGCGCGTGGAGCGAAGAGGAGTACTTCAGCCTGCCCGGCAACCGGCTGGTGGAGTTCCGCCACGGCTGGATCGAGGTGCTGCCGATACCTACCGAGACACATCAGAGGATCGCGTTCCTGATCGCACGCCTGCTGGCGGCGTTCGTCGAGGCCCGCTCACTCGGGATCGTGCTCTTCTCCGGCACGCGCGTCCGACTCGCGCCGGGGAAGTACCGAGAGCCGGACGTGGTCTTCATGCGGGCGGAGCATTCCGCCCGGCGGCACGAGCAGTTCTGGGAGGGCGCCGACCTGGTGATGGAGGTGGTCAGCCCCGATTACCGCCGGCACGACCTGGAGACGAAGCGGCGGGAGTACGCGCGGGCGGGCATCCCCGAGTACTGGATCGTGGATCCCGAGGAGAAGCGTATCGAAGTCCTGGCGCTCCAGGGACGGCGCTATCGCGTGCATGGCGTCTTCACTCCGGGGACGCAGGCGACCTCGGCGGCGCTGCCGGGCTTTATGGTGGCGGTGGACGACGTGTTCGCGGCCGGGGGCGAGTGACGGCCGCCAGGAGGAGAGCCGAGCGGGCGCGGCGAACCAGAGCGTCAGAGTGGAGGATAGGAATGGCATCTGAGATTACTGCGGGGCTGCCCACGGCGCCCCCGATTGACACGCTGGAGCAGTTGGAGGAGATCCTCTCGCGGCCGACGCCGGGCCTGGTGCGCGACTTGGGCCGCCTGGAAGGCGACGTGCTGATCCTCGGCACGGGCGGCAAGATCGGCCCGACGCTGGCCCGGATGGCCCGCCGGGCGCTCGATGAGTGCGGCGGCAAGCGGGAGGTGATCGGCGTTGACCTCTTCCCCCAGCCCGGGCCGCGGGAGGCCCTTGAGAAGCTCGGCATCCGCACCCTCGCCTGCGACCTGCTGAAGCGCGACCAGGTGGCCGCCCTGCCGGATGTGCCCAACGTCGTCTTCATGGCCGGCACCAAGTTCGGATCGACCGGAGCCGAGGACTTCACCTGGGCGATGAATGCCTACATGCCCGGGCTGGTCGCCGAGCGGTTCCAGGGGTCGCGCATCGTCGTCTTCTCCACGGGCTGCGTCTACCCGCTCGTGCCCGTGATCAGTGGCGGGGCCACCGAGGAGACGCCGCCAGACCCCGTCGGCGAGTACGCCCAGTCCACCCTCGGGCGGGAGCGCGTGTTCGAGTTCTTCTCCCGGCGCTCCAACAGCCCTCTCACCCTCTTCCGGCTCAACTACGCCGTGGAATTGCGCTACGGCGTGCTGCTGGACGTGGGCGAGAAGGTATGGAAGGGCCAGCCAGTGGACGTGACGATGGGCCACGCCAACGTCCTCTGGCAGGGCGACGTGGCGGCCAGGGCGCTGCAGTGCCTCAACGTGGCGCAGTCGCCGCCAACGGTGCTGAACGTCACCGGACCGGAGGTCCTCTCCATCCGCCAGGTGGCCCGGCGCTACGGCCAGTTGATGGGCCGGGAGCCGGTTATCACCGGGCAGGAGGCCGACACCGCGCTGCTGGTCAACCCGGCCAAGGCGAATGGGCTCTTCGGCTACCCGACGGTCGCCGCGGACACGGTGATGCAGTGGATCGCGCACTGGCTGGAGATCGAAGGCCCCACTCTGAACAAGCCGACGCACTACGAGACGCGCGACGGCAAGTTCTGATGCGTAATCCGTAACCCGTAATGGGTAATGCGTAACCCACGGTTGGCGGCGCGCGTGCTCGCCGAGGCGCGCCGGCACCAGGGCAGTGCGCACGATCGGCCGCACCGGGGTTACGCATTACGCCTCACCATCTCCGCCATGGCGATGAAGTTGCGCGCCCCCCGCTCGGTATAGGTGCCGGAGGATGTGCCGCCCAGGACGAAGTGCCGGTCGCCGGCGGCCTCCAGGCGCTCGCGGGCGATGGCGAGCACCTGCTCGGTGGGGAGGCGGTCCACCACCTCCATGTCGTCCAGGTTGCCCACCAGGCAGACCCGGTCGCCGATGCGGGCCATCGCGGCGCGAAGGTCCGTGTCGCCCCAGGGGGGCGCCTCCAGGGGGTCGAGGGCGTCCATCCCGAGGTCGGCCAGCAGGTCGAGGCAGTCCCCCATGTGCCCGTGGTTGTGGTAGTGGACGATGGCGCCGTGTCGGTGCATCAGCGCCACCAGCTCGGTATCGAAGGGCGTCACCAGCTCCCGGAAGCCTCGGGGGCCGAGCTGGACGCTGGCGTACTCTCCGCCGACGATGCGGAAGGCGTCCACCCCCTCGGCCAGGAGACGGCCGACGTAGCCCAGCAGCCGCTGTGAAGCCACGGCGCACAGGGCGCGCAGCACGTCGGGTGCATCGGCCCAGGCGAGGCAGAAGTCCTCGGGAGAGAACCACGTCGCCGGCAGGCAGACGGCGTCCCCCACGTCGCCCATCACCAGGCCCTCTTCCCCGATGCGCTCGCGCCATTGGCGATAAGGCTCAAGGTTGATGGCCGGGGGCGAGTAGGGGAGCGAGAGGAGCTTCTCGGCATCCGCGGGGCACTTGAGGGGGAACTCCACCTGCGCCGTGGTGACCGCCGTGCGCCGGTGGCGGCGCACCAGGTCTCCCTTGGGCGTGTGGATCACGGTGGTGGTGGTGCCGCCCTCGGTCGTGGTGGTGATGGGTACCCCCGAGCCCAGGAACGGGTCGGCCCCGGCGCCGATGGTGAGGAAGGGATCCGTCTTCGCGATCAGCTCGCGCCCGATGTCGCTGTCGGGCGCGACGCGGCCCAACCCGAAGGGCGCGACGGGCACGCGATCGACAGGCTCGCCGCGGATGGCGGCGAGGAGACGCTCGCGGGAAGTCATCGCTGGTTTCCTCTCAACCCGGCCCGGCTCCTCTCAGGCCGACACGGGGTGGGCCGACCCCGTCATTCCACCACTCGCACGCGCACGCTCGCCGCGCCGAGCGGAGCGACGTGCTCCCCGTACACCTCCACGCCGATGGTGTGCGTGCCCGGCGGAATGCTGCCGGGCGGGAAGCGGTAGTAGATCGGCTGCCGGTTCACCGCCGCCACCCGTTCCCCGTCCACGAGGAAGACGCCGAACACCGCCGGGCTCTCCGCGGGCACCTCAGCGTGGACCAGGAACCCGCCGCGCACCTCATCGCCAGGCGCGGGCGCGCGCAAGGTGATGGACGAGACGGCGGAGGCGCGCCGCGCCTGCGGCACATCCGCCGGCGGCGCCTCGCCGGCCGGCAGCGGTCCCGGCGCGCTCGCCACCTCGCCGCTGGACGCGGGCGTCTCCCTTCTCCCCGGCTGCACCGCAAGGACCGGCGCTCTCCCGCTCAGCCGCCGGGCCGCCGCGAGTTCCTCGGTGGTCGGGCCGACCTGGTCGACCCGCAGGTGAACGTCGGCGGCGATACTGCCGCTCTTGCCGTCCGTGCCCGCGATGTCCGTCTTGAGGCGCACCCAGCCCTCCTGCCGGATCGGCACGCCGGTGCGCAGCGAGAAATGGGAGACATCCCAGACCGTGACGCTCATCGCCAGCGATCCGCCCGGCATCGGGATGGAGGTTCGGGGCACCGTGCCCCGGAGATCAATGCGGGCGCACGGCTCGCCGTTCACCACCGTCCGCCCCGCGAAGCGTGCCTGCGCCGCCACGCGGAAGGGGCTCCCGTCGGGCATCAGCGCGCTCACGTCGTGGCTCCACGTCTCCCCGGGCCGGATCGGCTTTTCCGGGAGCGGGAAGAGAACACCGGCGATGTGCCCTCGGAGCTGCTTGGCGAGCGTGTCCTCTTCATTGGCGGCATCCGGCGCGCGCAGCGCCCCCGTGGGCGTGAGGATGAACGACAACGGCCCGACGGAAGACCGGCGGGTACGGCCCATCATATCAGCCGCAAGGTTGGCCCCCTGGAGCACCTTGTGGCCGCCCTCTTCAGCGGCGCCCGTGACGATGGTCGTCAGGCGCCCGGTGACGGTGCCGTCCATCCCCTGCCGCAGCGCCTCCGGGACCTTCATCTCCGGCGGGCCGCTGACGTTCAGGCGCATCTGCACCGCGATCCGGTGCGCGAACACCTGTCCCGGAGCCACCCGGTAGCGCAGCGTGACGGCCTCAACCGCCGGATCGGCCGGCGCCGGGGCCGCCGCCGCGATCAACAACGCCGCGAGAAGTGCCAGACGCATCTTGTCCTCCTTGGTTTCAGGTCATCCGGACGAGGCAGACGGACAAGCGGCCCCGGCCGGTCCCCGAGGGGTGTCGGCTTTCCGGCCCGGGTGCTCTCTACACTTTAGTCTACCCAACGTTCCATCCCGGCACACCTGAGTCCTGCCCCGACTGCGAAGCGGCGGATCAGGCGGGATCGGGGGAGGCGGGCGGCAGGAGTTCGCGCGCCGCCGCAGAACCCTGGAGGTGAGCCTACTGCGCTCTCGGGAGGGAAGAGAGGTCGGGCCTCATGCCGAAGCAGGACGTTGATCTGGCCGAACTCTGGCCGCAGACGCTGCACGCGCTCGAACACGAGGGGGCGCTGCTGGTGGTCGCCGGGAAGGATGGGAAGGCCAACCCGATGACGATCGGCTGGGGCACCATCGGCAACATCTGGGGCCGGCGCGTCTTCGTCGTCCTGGTGCGGCCCTCGCGCTTCACCTACGGCCTGATGGAGGAAGCGGGCGATTTCACCGTGAACGTGCTGCCCGCCGAGCGTGCCGGGGACGCCAACCTGTGCGGCACGCGCTCCGGCCGGGATTGCGACAAGCTGCGCGAGTGCGGTCTCACCGCCGCTCCTTCCCGCCGGGTGCGCTCCCCGATCCTGGAGGAGGCGATCATCCACTACGAGTGCCGGGTGGTCTTCCGCAACGACGTGACGCCGGACGTGTTGGCGCCGGAGATCCGCTCCCGCTGCTACCCCGGTGGCGACTTCCACCGCATCTACTTCGGGGAAGTGTTGTCGGTCTACGCGGAGCCGGACGCGCGCCAGCGCGCCTCGGGGCCGTGAGGCTGCGGATCGCAAGCTGCCCGCCGCGAGGAGATGGATGCCACGTATCGTTGACAGCATCGAGGTGGCCGCGCCGCCGGGCCGCGTCTATGACTTCTGCACCGACTGCCGCAACTTGCCGGCGCTCTTTCCCGCGGATGTTCGCGTCGAGGTCGTCCGGCACCCGATTCCCCCGCTGAAGACGGGGGATGAGATCGCGCTGCGCTTCCACCGCGGCGGCCTGGTCTACCCGTGGGAGAGTGTCATCACGGATCTGGATGCCGGACGCTACTTCGAGGACGCGCAGGTGCGCGGCCCGATGCGGCGATGGGTGAGCGCCCACGTCTTCGAGCCGACGGCACAGGGCACCCGCGTGCGGCACATCATCGAGTACTCATTCCACATGGGCCCCCTCGGGCGCCTGTGCGGCATCATGTTCGTGGACCGCGTGCTGCGCCATGTCTTCCAGCACGTGCACCGCGCCACCAAGGATGCCATCGAAGTGGCGTGGCGGCGCGGTTAGCTCGGCGCGCATCACTCCAGCGCCCGCAGCGCCTCCGAGAGCGATAGGCGCGCCAGGCCGATCACGTAGTCGGCGCCGCCGTAGTAGAGCAGGATCTCGTCGTCGCGCTGCACCAGCCCGCAGGTAAAGACCACGTTCGGGATGTAGCCCTTCGTCTCGTAGGGCTCCTCCGGCTCCAGGATCGGGCCGACACGCCGGATCAACCGGGCCGGGTGCTCGCGGTCGAAGAGCGCCAGACCGAGCCGGTAGACCCGGTTGGCATCCACGGCGTGGTAGACCATCAGCCAGCCCTTCTCCGTCTCGAGCGGCGGGGCGCCGCCCCCGATCTTCAGCGCCTCCCACGGCTCGACGGGCGGCCAGCGGATCTCCTCCTGGTCGGTCCAGTGCAGCAAGTCGTCGGAGTAGCCCACCATCGGTCGGATCCCGTGGCGGTAGTAGAGCACGTAGCGGCCGCGCACCTTGCCGGGAGCCAGCATGGCGTTCTTGGCGGTGATGTCCGGCAGGATGATCCCGTGGCGGGTGAAGCTCTTGAAGTCCCGGGTGGACATCAGGGCAACGCGCACGCGCCAGGGGATATCGGCGCTGATGCCCGCCAGATCGGGCACTTGCTCCCCCAGGCGGTGCAGCGACGCGGCGGTGTAGACGACGTAGTAGGTGTCACCGATGGGGGTGAGCCGGGGGTCCTCCACCCCGAGGCGCTCGAAGGGCTCGTTCGGGTCGGCATCAACGACGGGAAGATCGAGGCGCTGGAAGTGCTCGCCGTCCTCGCTGATCGCCAGCCCCAGCCGGGAGATCATCAGCGGATCGACCGCCCGGTAGAGGAGAACGATCTTCCCCTGGCACTCGGCCGCCGCCGCGTTGAAGACACCGTGCTGCTCCCACCAGTGTACCGCTTCCGTCCGTGGCGCCAGCAAGGGATTCGCCTGAGAGCGAGTCACTGTCAGCAATGCCATGTCGCCTGCCCTCTCCCGCACCGCCGCCCCGACCTCGCCGCCGCGGCGACAACCTGGCCGATGGGTGCCGCGCGCGGGCTCGCCCCTGCGGTGCGTGGGTGCCAAGCCGGGCCATCGCCCATCCCTCGCGCCGGCTTCGTGTCCCCCGCGTGCGGAGTCTACCCCGCTGCGGGCGCGCGCACACCTCTTCCGAGGCGGGCTCAAGTCTCGGGCGGCCGCTTGGGCGGGCGGATCGTCCGGGCTACGGCGAAGGCCAGGATACCGGCGGCCGCAGCGCCGGCCAGGACTCGGGTGGCGACGCCCAGGCCGTAGCCGAGCACCTGCAGCCGCGCCTCGCGCAGCACCTGGAAGCGCTCGATGAAGGCCCGTGCCTCCGCCGCCTCGAAGCCCTCGCACCACATGCCGCCGACGGCATCGAACGAGGCATACCAGCTATTGGGACGCGCCAGGCGGTCGCGGCCGAACATGTCGCCCAGCCCGTGGCGCTGCACCCGCAGGCACCCTCCATCAAAGGACATGTCCACGGCGGCGAGATCGTGCGGTCCCAGGTACCAGCGCTTCAGGGCGCGCACGGCCCGGGCGCTGCCGACGGCGATCAGAGCGCCGAAGAGCGTGCCGTCGTCCAGCCGCTCCTGCAGGCGCCCCTGCAGCCGCGACCAATACTCCGGCGACACCTCCGCCGTCAGGGCGCGCTCCGTGAGCCGGAGCAGGATCCGCTCCTCCCCGGCGCCGACGCCGAGGGTCATCGTGCTGTCGGGTGCCGGCATGTCGTCCACCTCCTTACTCACCCCGCCTCCGGGTCCTCCCCCATCGCCAGGATGCTGCACGCCACCACCGGGTCGAGGCCGAGGGCGCGCGCTCTCTCCAGCAGCTCCGGGCTCTCCGCCCCGGGGCTCACCCACAGCTCCTTCACGCCCTTCTGCGCGACCTCCGCCAGCACCTGCGCCCCGACGGCGGGGCGCACGTAGAGCACCGCTCGGTCTACCGGCCCCGGAATCCGCAGCACCGAGGGATAGGCGGGGAGGCCCTCCACCTGCGTCTCCCGGGGATGGACCGGGTAGACGGTGTGCCCGTGCGCCCGGTAGGCGCGCACGGCCTTGTTGGCGTAGCGCGAGCGGTCGCCAGAGGCGCCGATGATCGCGACCGAGAGTGCCGGCATCGCATTCTCCTTCGCACGGTTGTAGAGAGCTTCCCCACCGAGGGGACGGAGTCCTGCCGGGCGGTCCCTCGCCCGGCACTAAAGATCCGGCTCAAAGAAACCATAATCTAGAACGAAGGGGGAAGGCAGGCAATCATTGGGGGGGCTCATGATGAGGAGAGAGAAGCGCGCACGCCGGGAAGATGGATTCAGCCTTCTGGAGGTGATGATGGCCATGGTCATCCTCCTCATCGCCCTCCTCGGCATCTTCGGCTTGCTCAACTCCGGCGTTCTGATGAATCAGGACACGATGTCCACTTCCCAAGCCGCCGACTTCGCTCACAAGCGCCTGGAGACGGTGCGCAACACCCCCTTCGCCGGCGTCGGGACGAAGGGCAGCGCCATAGGCCTCGCGACGGGCCTTGCCAGCGACGACGGGCGCGCCGATGCGGACCTCACTAACCTCGGGTTGGCGAACGCCACCTGGGACCGGCAGGTGGTGGTGGTGCCCAACCCGACCTACTACAGCGGTTCCGCAGTGAAGCGCGTCACGGTGACGGTAGACTGGGGCCCGGCCAACGCCCGGCGGCAAATGCGGCTGATCACCTACGTCTCCCGCACCGGGCTGAACAGCACGAGTCGCTCGATCGAGCCAACCATATAGGGCCGGAGGCTCGCGGGAGAAAGCCATGGAGCGACAGCAGCGGCGGCGCGCGGCGGCGCGCGGCATGACTCTCATCGAGCTGATGATCGCGATGATCGTTGGTGCTGTTCTCATGACGGTGATCATCCAGACGCTCATCGTCGGGTCGCGAGTGAGCGACCAGCAGAGCGCGCAGGTTGACGTGCATTGGTACGCCCGCCAGGCAGTGAAGAAGTTCTCGGAAGACGCCCGGGACGCGTTCGCGGTGCTCCGCTATTTCTCCGTGCCGAGCACCACCGGCTGGAGCGATGCCTACCACCTCTACCTGACGACGTGGGGCTACGATTGGAGCGGCAGCGCCGAGGACGACCGTTTCACCGTGGTCTTCCTCTTGCCCTCCGTTAGCCCCGACGGCTCGGTGGTGCTAAGCCCGAGCAGCAGCAAGATCGCATCCTTCGACGCCATCGTCTGGACGCTTACCCCCAGCACCGAGACGGCGAGTGCCGCCCACGTCCACGAGAAGCTCTACGAGATGAAACGCTCCGTCTACCCCGCCGCTGCCCTGTCCGACACGTCCTATAGCTACACCGGGGGGAGCACCGTTCGGGTAGGCGCGGACGTGCCCCTGGAGCGCACCTACGGCAACGACATCATGGCATACAGCGTGGTGCAGGCGAGCCAGGACGAGTCGACCGACAGCACGATCGGGCGTCTCAGCCGCCCGGCGGTATCGCTGCGCAATGCCGACGGCACCGAGACCGCCTTCAGCCCCAAGGCCCTGCTCACCGGTGGCGATGACCTGCAGAACGCTCAGTCCCCTGCCTCGACTCTCGCCACGTTGACGGCGGACCAGCGGCAGGCGCTGCCCCTGATCCGCACCGGCACCACGGCGCCCGCCGGCAACTACCCGGACGTGACCGATGCCTCACTGGTGGATTTGCGGCTGGCGATATGGGAGCAGGGACGGGGCACCCACGGCCAAGCGACGGGCGATGCCGGGAAGATCAGCATGTATACATCTACCAACAACCGTCTGCGCAACAAGCGAGATTGGAACTGACCCCGGGGGAGGAGCACGATGCGCACGTCAAGGCAACGCAGACCACCGCGCCGGCGGGGAAGCGCCCTGGTGATGTCGGTGATCTTCATGTTCATCCTCCTGGTCCTCGGGGTCGTGCTGATCGACCTGGTCGTCGCCGAGTACCAAGTCACCCACCGCGACGTGAACGCCCTGCGAGCGCTGGCGCACGCCGAGGCCGGCACCGACCTGGCGATGGATGTCCTCTGCCGCCAGGACATCACCACGGATGCCAGCCCGACGTCCGCCCGAGACTGGCTAAACAATGGCTGGTCCTTCCGCGGCACGGTTGACCGCCTCTTCAACAGCGGCACCTACACGGTGACGCCCGCTTCCGCCAGCCCCGTTTCCGGCGCGGTGGATGGCGCCGACGTGGTCGCCGACGCCGATGGCGGGTTCCAGGTGGTGATCAGCGAGCCGAGCTCGGGGGTGGTGCAGGTCGAGTCCTGGGGCTTTGTGAACGGGAACACCCGCGCGACGGCCGAACAGGTGTACAAGGCGACCTCCCGCGTGCGCCAGACCGTGCAGCCCCTGGTGGATGCGGTGCGCGCCCGCGGCACGATCACGTTCAACGGCAACGGGTCCGGGACTCAGCCGGTGAGGATCACCGACACCGACGGCGACGGCACCGCGGAGTCCAACGAGATGGTGCTCCTTGGCGACCCGGATGCGCACGCGCGCTCTCTCTACGGCGACATCGGGGGGATGTCGGGTCGGGTGCGAGGCGTCGCCACCGTCTACGGCGATCTCCAGACGATCGATCCGCTGGCGGATGGGGGGCGGGTCTGGGATGAGACCCCGCCGCCGGCGGCGATGGAAGTGCCCGGCCCCGACGTGATGGAGGGGAACCGCCTGACCTGGCTGGCGGCCACCGGCGTAGACCCGGCCACGGCCGACACGGCGCCCTTCTTCACCTCGGGGATTTCAGGGGACACCGGTTTCAGCTTCGCCACCGGCGCGCTCACCCTCGGGAACAACGATGAGGGCACTGTTCGGGCGCCCGCCTATCTCTCGTCAATCAGCGTGGGCAACGGGGGAACGCTCAGAATCCTGGCGGCGGCCGATCCGGCGCGCAACGTGGTCTACGTCGGCAACCAGATACCGGTGAACGGCGCCAAGAATGACTCGAACAAGGTGAGCATCGGCAACGGCGGCAAGATCCAGAGCGCCGCCCTGCTGGTGGTGAACGGGCGCATGGAGACGTTCGGCCAGTTCCTCCTGGAGCCCAGTGTCGTGAACAGCGCCGTCAGCGACGTGGCCGGGCTCCACAAGGCGGCGCTGATCGTGCTCGGCGACGACCAGAACGAGGGCCACCCGGCGGTGAAGCTGCAGAGCGCCAATCAGGCGGCGGAGGCCACCGGCATGATCTACTCCGCCGGCAGCATCAACATGGGCGGCGGCGGCTACGTCACGGGCGCGTTGATGGCCTACGGGAGCGTCACCTTCAGCGGCAGCGGCTGCCGCGTCTACTTTCCCGTGAACATGTTCCCGCCCCCGGGCTTCACCACGGCGACGATGGTGGCCTACCACGTGGCGCGGCAGCAGTAGCGGCGGCGCATCCCCGCAGCTCGCCTGGAAGTTCCATCCGCCGCGCCGGCCGGCCAAACAGGAGCCGGGGTGCCCGGCGGCGAACTACGGGGCGATGAAAGCGACGCGGCCGGCTCCATTTCCGTCTTCAGCCCGCCCGGAGCGGCGGCGCGTGGCGCAGGCGCTCCAGGCGGAGCTGCGCCAGCTCCTCTGGATCGCCCGCCGGGAGAACGTGCCGCGCCTGGCGGCCATCGGGTTCACCGTCATGGCCATCCTGGCCACCATCTGCTTCGCCTTCGAATACGGGCGCAACGAGCAATTCCAGTCGGTGTGGGACGCCCTCTGGTGGGCCTTCGTCACGGTGATGACCGTGGGCTACGGCGACAAGTACCCGACCACCTGGCCGGCACGCTTCTTCGCCGTCTGGCTCATGGCCCACGGCGTGCTGATGATGTCCTTCCTGACGGCGGCCATCGCCTCCGTGATGGTGGAGAGGAAGATGCGCGAAGACAAGGGCCTGGGTCTGATCCAGTTGAGGGGGCACTTCGTCGTCTGCGGCTGGAACAGCCACGCCGAGCGCATCCTCGCGGAGTTGTTCCAGCAGCGCAAGGGGGAGCTGCACGTGGTGCTAGTGTGCGATCTGGAAGAGCAGATGGTGAACGACCTCGCCTTCCGGTTCCCCCGGGCCAACATCCGCTTCGTGAAAGGCGACTTCACCCAGGAAACCACCCTGCGCCGCGCCAACGTTCAGAACGCCCGCGCCGTCGTGGTGCTGGCCGACCCGGGCTCCGCCGGCACGGCCGCTTCCGCCGATCAGCGCACGATCATCGCCGCCCTGGCTGTGAAGACCGTCGCTCCGGACGCCGTCACCTGCGCCGAGCTGCTGGACCCGGGCAACCGCGAGCACCTGGAGCGGGCGAAGGTGGATGGCATCATCGTCACCGGCGAGTACACCGGCTTCCTGTTGGCCAACGCCGCGCTGGCGCCGGGGGTGCCCGAGGCGGCGCACGACCTCCTGACGGGAACCTCCGGGCACGCCCTCGCCCGGGAGCCGATCCCGCGCGAGTTCGTCGGCCGCTCCTTCCGCGACCTCTCGGCCCACTTGCGCCAGAGGCAGGGCGCCCTGGTCATCGGTCTGCTGCGGGAGCGCAAGAGCATCAGCCTGGACGACATCCTGGGCAGCGATTATTCGGCCATTGACCTCTTCATCAAGCGCAAGTTCGAGGAGGCGGAGAAGGACTACTTCGCCGGGGGCGACAAGGCAGGGCTCGCGGTGCAGATCAATCCGCCCGACGACCACATCGTGCGCGAGGATGAGGCCGCCCTCGTCATCGCTCGGAGATGACATGCGCCTGCCGCTGACCATCGCGAGAAGCAAGGAAGAGGGCGCCGAGGCGATCCTCGCCTTCCTCTCCGAGGTGCCGATCTTCCGTGACCTGGCGCCCGAGCAGCTCGCCACCCTCCGCGACATGGCCGAGGCACACCGATTCCCTGCCGGGGCCGCCATCCTGCGCGAGGGGGAGACCGGGGACTGCCTTTTCGTCCTGACCGAAGGGGAGGTGGATATCACGTTGCGTCTCACCCTCGAGACCTCCCGCGGCGAGATCGGCACCAAGGACAAGACCCTCATCCGCCTGACAGCCGAAAAGCACCCCTTCTTCGGCGAGATGGCCCTCCTCGGCACCGACGTCCGCGCCGCCACGGTCACGGCTGTCACCGACTGCACCGCGCTCTGCCTCAACAAGCAGGACCTGCTGATCCTGGAGCGCGAGCACCCCGCGATCGCCTATACCATCGTCCGCCACATTGCGGAGACGCTCTGCCAGCGCGTGCGCGAGCAGAACCGCACCATCCTGAAGCTGACGACGGCGCTGAGCATCGCCCTGTCGCGATGAGGGCCACAACCAAGGGGGGAAGCCGACGGCGCGCGCCGAACTGATCCGATCAGGCGAAACCAGCGTGAGTGCCGGGCCCACGCTGGCGCCCGCGGGGCGGCATCACGGACCGCCAGCCCCCGTCTCGAGGTGTAGAGCCATCATGCGACCAGATTCCGTGGACGTCCACTTCGCGCGGCTGCGCGATAGCCAGCCGCAGAGCCTCTCCTTTCACCGGGCCAGACCGGAGGATTTCTCCGCCTGGCAAACGCAGGTGCGTGCCTTCGTCCGCGACCGCCTGGGCCATCCCAAGTCGCGCACCGGGCACCGTCTTCTCGGAGCGGTCGTCGAATCCACGGAAGAGGTTGATGGCTACATCCGGGAGCGCGTGCTGCTGCGGACGGAGACCGACCTGGAGGTGCCGGCCTTTCTGCTCCGCCCTCAGCGCCAGGGGGAGCGAGTGCCGGCGGTGCTGGCGCTGCACGGGCACGGCCCCGGGAAGATCATCCCCGCGGGGATGCCCCGGGACGAGAGGAGCCGCCGCCTGATCGCCGAGGGCGAGCGCGACTACGCGGTCCAGGCCGTGCGCGAAGGCTACGTGGCTCTCGCCCCCGACCTGCGCGGCTTCGGCGAGCTGCGCCTGGAAGAGGACATCGAGAAGGACGCGGGCAACTCCTGCGCGCGCCTCTCGCTTCTCGCGGCCCAGCTCGGACGCACGCTCCTTGGCATGCGCGTCGCCGACCTGATGGCCGCCGTGGATTACCTGCAGAGCCGGCCCGAGGTGGACCCCGGGCGGATCGCCGCGACCGGGAACTCCGGTGGCGGCACGGCGACCCTCTTCCTGGCGGCGATGGACACGCGCATCGCCGCCGCCATCCCGAGCTGCTACTTCTGCACCTGGGCGGCCTCCATCCAGGCGGTGCCGCACTGCGCCTGCAACTTCGTGCCCGGCCTCTCGCACGAGGTCGAGAACTACGACCTGGCCGGATTGGTGGCGCCCCGCCCGATGCTCATCATCGCCGGACGGGAGGATGCCATCTTCCCGATCGCGGGCGTGCAAGAGGCCTTCGCGCGGCTCCAGGAGATCTACGCCGCCGCCGGCCGCCCGGAGCGCGTGGAGCTGTACGTGGGCGAGGGTGGGCACCGCTACTACTCCGCCCGCGTCTGGCCGTGGCTGCGCGAGCACCTCGCCCGGCCGTAGGGGGCGCCGCCGGCGAGAGCCGCTCCTCGGCCGCAGCGTCTGCCCCCGGTTCAGCGGGATCGGGTCGTCATCGCTGGATCCGTGCGTGCCCGGGTGCGGTCCTGTATGTAGCGAGGCGCGGCGGGCCGGTCGGGCATCGGCGTGCGCCGCTGCGGCTCTGCGCCCAAACTCGGTTGAGCGTGTAGGAGTTGTCCCTCGATGAGCCTTCTCGATAGCCTGAAGTTCGATGACCGCGGTCTGGTGACGGCGGTGGTTCAGGACGACGCCACCGGTGAAGTGCTGATGGTGGCGCACATGAATCGCGAGGCGGTGGAGCGCACGCTGGAGACGGGGCGCGTCACCTACTGGAGCCGGTCGCGCCAGGAGCTATGGGTGAAGGGCGCGACCTCCGGCCAGACGCAGGCCCTCTGCAGCATGGCCGTGGACTGCGACGGGGACGCGCTCCTGCTTCGCGTTGTCCAGGTAGGGGGAGCGTGCCACGAAGGCTACCGCACCTGTTTCTTCCGGCGCGTCGGCCCGGCGGGCGCGCTGGAGGTGGTCGGCGAGCGCGTCTTCGATCCGAGGGCGGTGTATCGGAAGTGATGCGCCGATGACGATCCGCCGGCTGATCTGGGTCGTGATGGGCCTGGTGGCGGCGGGAGGCAGCCTGCTGGCCGGCACGTGGGTGGCGCGCACCGGTGTGCTGTGGCGAGCCGGAGGGCCGCCTCCGGTGCTTCGCGGCACCCTCCAGTCCGCTGCCGTGGACGTGCGCGCGGCGATTGCCGGGCGGGTGCGCCTGGTGGCGGTGCGCGAGGGCGACCGAGTGAAGGCGGGTCAGCTCATCGCCTGGATGGATGCCCCCGAGCTGCGCGATGCCGCACGCGCGGCACAGGAGACGGCTCGCGAGGCGCAGCGCCGCCTCGACTCGCTGCGCGCGGGTCTCCCCGGCGGTCCGCAGGAGGCGCACGCGCGTGCCCGGACAGCCCACGCTGCCGCGCGGCGAGCGCTGGCGGAGGCTGAGGAGCTGGCGGGTGAGGAGTACTCGCTCTCCGAGAGAGTGCCCGCCGCCCGTGAAGCCCTGGATGCCGCCCAAGGCCGTCTTCAGGACGCCGAAGCGCGCCTGGCGCAGGCCCGCGCCCTGAGCGGCTCTCCGGGCGAGCCCGGTGGCGGCGCGCCGCTGGAGAGCAACGGCGCCACCGAGCCGGCCCGGCCGGAGACGGGGGCGCCCACGGGGGACGCCGCGCCGGCCGGACCGGCGGAGGCGCCCGAAGTCGCCGCCGCCCGCCAGTCGGCGGCGGAGGCCCGCGAGCGCCGTGATGCCACCCGGAGGGCCCAGGCGGCTCTGGAGCGCCGCCTGGAGGCCGCGCGCGCGGCTTCGAACCGGCTCGCTTCCCTGGCGGCGCGCGCCCGCGCCGCCGCCGATGCCGCGGACGCCGCGCGGTGGGAGATGGAGTCGCAGGTGGCCGTGGGCTCCCGCGAGAGTGAAGAGCGCGAGCTGCGCCGCGAGGTGCGCGCGGCGCAGGCCGAAGCCGCCCGCGCCCGGGTCCGCTTGAGAGAGACGCTGGTGGTCGCCCCCGCGCCGGGCATCGTCGAGCACGTCTCCGGCGTCGCGGGCGAGGAGGTCAGCAGCGGCCGGCCCATCGCCACCATCCGGCGGCTCGATGCGCTCTGGACCGACATTACCATCCCGCGCCGCGACGCCCGGCGGGTCCGTGTCCACGAGGAGGTCGCCGTCCGCTCCGTGTCGCGGCCGGACCTCGCCTTGAAGGGGACCACCGTCTCCGGTGAGGTGACAGACGGCGGAGCGGATGCGCCGGCCACCGTGCGCGTTGCCGTGGACAACCCGGGCGGGCAGCTTCGCCCGGGGGATGAGGTGGACGTGACACTGCCGTGAGCGACCGGGGCTTCGCCCGTCAGTACACCACCATCCCGAGGGGGTACGCCGCGATGCCCTCGGCGCCGGCGCGCTTCAGCTCCGGAACCAGCTCGCGAGCCTTGCGGTGATCGAGTATCGTCTCCATCGCCACCCACTCCTCATCCGAGAGCGGCGAGATCGTCGGCCGGCGCAGGGCGGGCAGCACCGCCGTGACCTTCGGCAGATCGCAGCGGCGAACGTTCATCTTCAGACCCACCAGGTCTTGCGCGTTGATGGCGCCCTGCAGCAGCATCGCCAGGCTCTCGGCCTTGGTGCGCTTCCAGGAGTCCTCCCATGCCTGCCGGTTGGCGACGAAGCGGGTGGTGCTCCGCAGCAGATCGAAAGCGATGCGCAGACCGTTGGCGCGCAGTGAGTTGCCCGTCTCGGTATTGACGATCACGGCATCGGCGAGGGCGGGCACCTTCATCTCGCACGCGCCCCAGGAAAACGCCACGTCGGCTTCTATCCCCTGCGCCTCCAGCCACTGCCTGGTCAGGTCCACGTATTCGGTGGCGATGCGCTTCCCGCGCAGCGCGCGGGCATCGGCGAGCGGGTCGTCCTGAGCCACGGCGCAGACGATGCGGACCGGCCCGAAGCCGACCTTGGCGTAGACCAGCTCGGCGATCTGGACCAGGTCGGCGCCGGCGGAGACGAGCCAGTCGTAGCCGGTCAGCCCGCAATCAATGATCCCGTCGTCAACATAACGGGGGATCTCCTGGGGGCGGATGAGGAGACCATCCAGCTCCGGGTCGTCCATGTCTACGGCGTATGACCGTCCGTTCACGGAAACACTATAACCGGCCTTGCGGAAGAGGCCGAACGTCGCTTCCTGGAGGCTGCCCTTGGGCAGGCCGATCTTCAACACACGTTTCTCCACAGCACTCCAACCCTGTTCGTGAATATGGCCGCCGGAGCCGAAGCCGGAACGGCCGTAGCGGCGAGTGAGGCGTTGCCGGGATCACGTTCGCGGTGGGCGGGCCGTCTCCTGCCCGGATCGCCCGGGTCGCTCCCACGACCTGGCGAAAATCCCATTGACACGCCCCGTGCCAGGATGCGCAATCCACCAGACGTGGGTAGGGCAGCCGCCTGCTGGCGGGCACATCGGGAGAGGCACTCTCGGGGCCGCAATGGCTCCCCGATACCGCCGGGCCAGCCATCGCCGCCCGCTTTAACGCCGTGCTATCCAGCCTTAACCTGTACTATAGGACAATTATATCTTTCTAATGCGATTCTAATGCGATTCTAATGTTGGCCTGATATAATCAGAGGCGAGACGAGGTGGCGCCCGCCCGCCTTCCCGGTTGGCTGGCGGTCGCTGTTACTCACTTCTGAAGGGAGACAGAGAGAGATGTTCGGAGGCACACGTGTTCGGCAGGCAGAGGAACGAAGGGGTTTCACCCTGATCGAATTGCTCGTCGTGATAGCTATCATAGCTATCCTGGCGGCGATTCTCTTTCCGGTCTTCTCCCGGGCAAGGGAGAGAGCGCGCGCGGCAAGCTGCATGAGCAACATGAAGCAGATCGGCACCATGTTCAGCATGTACT
>JACQGM010000084.1 GCA_016199585.1 Armatimonadota bacterium | reverse complement strand
TTACTCGACCGTTCGCCGCTAGGGCATCAACCGAAGCCAACGCCCCCGCTCGACTTGCATTTCTCAGGCACGCCGCAAGCGTTCGTCCTGAGCCAGGATCAAACTCTCCATCCGAATATGGATTCCTGATTCTCGAGTTTCGATTCTCGATGGCCCACCCTCGCAGGCAAACCCCCGAAAATCATCCATCAAAAATCAAAAATACGTTCTCCCAGCTCCATCGCTGGAGTCTCGTGGGCACCTTCACCTCTCGGCAAACGCGCCCTGCCGCACTCCACTCAACCTCGACCTCTGAGCCCGACTTCCGACCCGAAGGCCCAAACCCGAAACCCATCCATCGAGGACTGACGGACGTTCTATCGCTGTTCAGTTTTCAAGGACCACCGGCCCCGCCGGCCTTGCCCGCTCTCTCGCGGACAATCCATATTCTACCACGCCGCCTCCCCCGTGTCAACCCCCATTTTCGGCGGTCTCCGCCAACCCCGATCGCGCGAAGGTCGGCGCGTCCACGGCACGGTGGTCCGCCTACGTTCCGCGCCGGCGAGGAAAACGCTCGATCGTGGTCCTTTCACCCGCGCTTCCCGGCCACGTGGATGTGCCCGGCCACCTGGCGGGCGGTATTGGTCACCGGCGGATTGGCGAACGCAGCCAGCGCGGCCGGAACCGGCTCGGGCAGCACGCCCAGCTCCTGGAGGATGTAGACCGCCGCCGGCTCTCGGGCCCGGCCGGTGCCGTCGGCCACCTTCAGCGCCACGCCGATCTTCCGCTCCGGGACACCGATGCAGAAGAAGCCCTCGGCGCCGCCCTTGCAGAAGAGGCTCCCCGTCAGCGCCCGCATGAGCGCCGTGTCGAAGCGGCCGGTGCCGGCGATGAGCTCCGGGTGGGCCATCATGGCGGCGGTGATGCGCCGCGCCGCGGCATCGCCCTCGGGAGTGCCGGTGTCGGCAGCGGCCAGGCGGGCGAAAGCGGTGGCTGCGCCGGCGATCGGCAGGGCGAACGTGGGCGCGCCGCAGCCGTCCGCGCCCGCGCGGATCGACTCCCGAGGGACACCGGTGAGGCGCGAGAGATGGGCGATGATCTCCTGCTGCACGGGGTGGGCGATGTCGAGGTAGGTCTCCAGAGGGGCGCCGAGATGGCGCGCCAGGGCCAGCATGCCGGAGTGCTTGCCGGAGCAGTTGTTGTGGATCGGCAGCGCCTCGCAGCCGGAGCGCACGAGGGCATCGGCCTCGGGACCGTAGGCGGGCCGGTGGGGGCCGCAGCGCAGGGATCCCTCGTTGAGGCCCACCTTCGACAGCAGTGACCGTGCCGCCTCGAGGTGAAACGGCTCGCCGCTGTGCGACGCGCACGCGATGGCGATCTCCCGCTCCGAGAGCCCGAACGCATCGGCGGCGCCGAGCCCGACCATGGCCATCGCCTGGAGCGGCTTCAGCGAGGAGCGGGGGTAGGTGACCCGGAAGGGATCACCCCAGGAGGCGAGAACCTCCCCGTCCGTGCCGCAGACCGCGCCGTGGATCAGGTGCTCGCTCTCCACGACGTCGCCGCGCCACGCCTCCACCACGAGCGTGGCTACGGCCGCCGCCAAGAGGGCGAGGAAGAGGAGCGGAACCAGCGTGCTGAACATCGAGTCATCTCCATGGGCGTCGCCCCCGGGCGGGCGTGGCTGCGATCAGGTTCGCGCCTGGGGCGCAGGTTCCTGCCGGCCGGGCGGAAGCCGGTGGATGGCACAGGAGCGCGTGCCCCACTCTGCCACGCTCCTCGCCCTTGACTACCGGGAGGACTCTGAGCCCGGCAGCGTGAATAGAGGGGAGAATCACGGGTGTTGCCGCGCCGGGGACGCGGAGCCGGTGTCACAATTGTCTGCTCGCCCGTCCCCGGGGGTATAGAGAGATCGCCATGATAGAGAAACCCATACCGTCTCGCGAGCTGCGACCGCGCCGCCGCGGCCGGTGGGTGGCGCGCCTGCTGTCGGGACTGCTGCTGGCCGGGGTGGCGCTGACGGGGGGCGTCGCCTACCGGCTCTCGCGCCCCTTCGTCACGCCCGGGAGCGGCATTCAGAACCAGGTGCGCGAGGTGTACCGGGCGGCCGTCAACCCGCGCGATGCCTTCCCCGGGAAGACCCGCCTCTACGTCCTGGTCCTCGGCATTGATGCCAACCACACCAACCAGGGCATCATGTACACCAAGAATGCCCGCTCCGACACGATCCTGGTTGCCAGCCTCGACCTGGATACGAAGCGCGTGGGTCTCCTCTCCATCCCTCGCGATGCGCGGGTGGAGCTCGCCTACGGGCGCGGCCGCGACAAGATCAACGCGGCGCACGCCTATGGCGGGATCCCGCTTGCCAAGGCCACCGTCGAGGAGTTCCTCGGCGTTGAGATTGACCACTACATCGTCATCAAGATGTACGGCACGCGCAACTTTGTGGATGCCCTCGGCGGCGTCACTCTCGACGTCGAAAAGGACATGGACTACGACGACAACTGGGGCAATCTCCACATCCATCTGAAGGAGGGGCGCCAGCACCTCGACGGTGAGCAGGCGGTCGGCTACGTCCGCTTCCGGCACGATGATGAGGGCGACTTCGGGCGGATGCGCCGCCAGCAGCAGTTGGTCCGCGCCGTGGCGCAGCAGATCATGACGCCCGGCGCGCTCCTGAAGCTGGACCGGATCGTGGACGCGGCGATGGAGAACATCGTCACCGACCTCAGCCGCGCCCAGCTCCTGGCACTGGCCAATCTCTTCCGAGACATCCCCGCCGGCCAGATCCATACCGGCTCGCTCACCGGCTACAGCCTCCAGGAGCAGGGCGTTTGGTACCTGGATCCGAGCGAGAGCAAGAAGCAGGCATTGGTCGGGTGGCTGCTGCGCGGCGAGGAGTGGTACCGCAACGGCCTCGTCAGCATCCGGGTACACAACACCTCCGGCGTCAACGGCGCTGCCGCCCTGGTGCGCGACATCCTCAGCGACCAGGGCTACCACGCCTACCTGGGCAACACCCCCCGCCGGGCCGCCGATACCGAGACGCGCATCGTGGACGTGACGGGGCACAAGGAAGTGGCCCGGCAGATCGCCCGGCTCTTCCCCGATGCGCGCGTCGAGGCGCCGGGTGAGGATGAGCGCCCGGCTCCGGGCGGCCCGGACATCCTCGTCTACGTGGGCCGTGCCAGCGCCCGGGCGTTCACGGCCAGCCTGTGAGGGGGGCGGCGGGCGTGCCGCGCCCGGCACAGCGTTCCCCTTTGCGCCTGCACCTCAACCCGCCAGGCGCTTCGCCTGCTGACGATCCCACATCCGGGTGATCAGCCGGCCCAACTCCTGCCGGCGTGCGTTTTCGCGAGCGCGGGAAGCGGCGAAGGTGCTGTCATCACCGGTACGGCGCTTCTCTTGCTGGAGACGCAGCAGGGCCGCGAAGGTGGCGATCTCCGTGCGCAGCCGCTCGATCTCTATCTCCTTGTCGAAGCTCAGGGGCAGGTAGCGCACCCCGTAGGCGCGCGCCACTTCCGCAATGGCTGTCTTCGCGATCATCTCCGGCATGCACTTGAAGGGGTAGATATGCACGATGCCATCCACACCCAGTTCCTCGACCGCGTGCCGTGCCTCTGCCACCGAGCGAATGCCATCGCCTCCCACATCGCGCAAGGCGAAGGGGCGCGCCTGCCGGCCCCGCCGGATATCCTGCAGGAGCGGCAGGTTGCGCTCCCTGAAGTAGCGCAGCACCGGCGCGATGATAGGCTTGCGGGTGAGGGCACGCCGCTTCATCTCCTGCAGCGAGGAGTTCAGAAACCCGGTGAGGGTGATCCCCTCGACGACTTCGATCCCCTCGCGTCCGAGGAGGTTGTCCACCGTGCCGCGGTTGGCGAAGGAGGCCAGGGCCACGTAGATCTCGCCGACCACCAGCACGCGCGGCCGGATCTCGTCGTCCTGCGCCACTGCGCTCAGGAGGGCCAGCGCCCGCGCTTCCGCCTCGCGGATGGCCGCCGCCGAGTGTGCCTCCGCCAGCAGTTGGTAGCCCCGGCGCAGCGCCGCCGTCGTCCGCCCTCGCTGCGTCTCGTGCGCGCGAATGGTCAGGCTGCGGGCGCGCAGCCGCTCGGCCGCGTAAGCCTTGGCCCACGCGGTGCGCGTCAGCCTGCGGATGCAGCGCACCAGCCCCGCCTGCAGCGCCCACCGCCGCAGCGCCGGCACGGGGCCCTCACCCGACGGCGGCGCGGAGGCATCCAGGGCGCGCACGATGGGCGCCAGGCGGGACCGATCGCCCATCGCGGCCAGCAAGCGGAGAAGGTCTGTGGCGCCGGCGAGGCCGACGGTCGCCATCTCCATGGTGTGGTTGCCACGCGCCAGTTCCCGGGCGAACAAGCGCGGCAGCTCGATGGCCTGGATCTGGCTGTACCATCCGTAGGTGCACGGCCCCTCGCCGCGCCCCTGCAGCAGCAGGATCCGCCGCGGCTCGCAGCGGCCCGTGGCGCGCTCTTCCGCTTCCAAACGGGCGAAGAAGCTACGGATCACCTCCATCAGCGAGCCGGTGGTGAAGGCGAAGGGGCAGCAAGACTCGGTATAGCGGGCACTCCCCAGCGCGAGGGTCTCCTCGCGGATCCCGTCCGGGGCGCAGGCGATCTCGGCCAGGCCGGCCTGGTGCAGCACCTCCTCGATGACCAGGTCGCTGCTCGGGCTCATGTGCGGCCAGAGGATGGCAGGCTTGCGCCGTACCCCGTCGTCCACGCGCATGCGGTTTTCCGTGCTGAACAACTCCCGGAATGGCGAGGATGCTTCCGGGCCGGACGGAAACTGTGGCTGCAGCGCGTCCGCCACCTCCGGCGCTGCGGGGGGTGGCGCGCTCGAATCGGCACGGGAGGGCGCCGGGTCCGGGCGAGACCGGCTCAGGCGCTGGTCCCGCCGCTGTTCCAGGAAGCCCAGGATCGTCTCGTAACGCGTCTGGAAGCCCGCGCTGCCCGACTGCTCATCATACTTCAGCAGCCAGGCGGGGATGCCGCGCGCGCGGGCGTATTCCAGGAAGTACTCGTTCTCGAAGGCATCCGGATGGCAGCCAAAGGAGCCAACCACGATGCAGCCATCCATGCGGTCGCCCAGATAATCCAGGAACGCCTGATAGAGGCGGTGCGTCTCGTAGAACCCCTTCACCGCCAGGTAGCCAGGCTTCAACGCCTCCCACGGCACGTCCTGGGCGGCGATCACCTCCACGCCGCGCTCCCGAAAGTACGGCTTGAGGTCGGCGGTCACCAGGGGGTCGTCGTGCAGGTAGGCCCGCCCGATGATCGCCAGCCGGGGCTTCGTCTCGTCGCGCAAGGTCCGGGGCACGCGGTTCGGGGCGCGCTCCACCACGGCCGCATACGCCTCGGCAAAGGCATGGCCGGCGCGCCGCCAGTCGGGAGCCAGCGCCGGCTGCAGCGGCCGCGGGACGAACGGCTGCAGCAGCGCGCGCCCGCGCGGCAGGCTCAGGATGTCGCAGTAAAGCGAGTAGCACACGCTGCGCAGCTCCGACCGCTCCAGGCTCACGATGTCGGGCTGCAGGAGGCGGGGCAACCTTTCCGCCGCTGCCAGGGCGGCCGCGTATTTCTCCTTGCCGAGCAGATCCTCCAGGCGCTGCTGCTCGCCGGGGCTGGCCTGCCGCGCCACGTAGCCCAGGGTGCCGGCCAGGGAGCGCAAGGCGATGCCGCTGATGTCGCGGTACTTGGAGCAATTCTTGGCGCCGGGCCGCTCGGAGCACAGGTTGGGCACCAGGAGAAAATCCAGATCCGGGTGATCCACGGTAAGCTGGTGGATGTGCCCCACCTGCACCCGCACCGGGGTGCAGAAGTCGGCGCTGCATAGCGCCGTGCCGGCACGCAGGATCTCGGGGGTGGTGCGCGGAGTCTTCACCACCTCGAAGCCGGCGTTCTTCAAGAATCGCTCGATGACGCGCACCGACTGGAAGCGACAGGTGAAGGCGTTGGGAATGCCGATCTGACGGCGCCTCGCGCCACTCTCAGCGGGGCTGCCAGGCGGCGCCGGGCGCTTGTTGATCACGCCTGCCATGTAACCCTCCTCCGCTGGACATCGCTTCGCGGGCATCCTCGCTGGCTGCCAGCCCGTCGAACAGGCCATAGTCGCAGTCAATGGATTTATAGCCGGAGATAACCCGGTCGTTCTCCCGCAGCGCCACCAGCCCTTCACAGCGACGGGTGCAGGGCGCGTGCCGGCAGCGGGTGGTGATGGTGTCGTACCGGCTGCCCAGGATCGCATCGAAGCCCTTGAAGGCGGAATCATAGCCGCGCTCGTACATGCCCTTGGCCAGCAAGGCCGCTCCCAGCGCGCCTGCCCCCAGCACGAAGCGCGTGTCCGGATAGCGGATCAGCTCATCCGGCCCCAGGCCCAGGGTATCGCGGAAGGCGTGCAGCACGGCGTCATTCAGGAAGGTGCCTCCCTGGGCCACGATCGGCACGCGGATCTCCTTCCCCTTGCCGATGTCTGACAGGTAGGTCCGGCAGACCGAGTAGGCCAGGCCCAGAAAGAGGTCCGGCCCGGGAAAGCCGGCACGCGCCTTGTGGATGATGTCCGACTCTCCGAAGACGGCGCACCGCCCGCTGACCCGGGCAGGGCTGCTGGAGGCGAAGGCTACCTGCGCATACTGGCTGATCGGCACATCGAAGCGGCGGGAGACGGCCTCAAGGAAGGCGCCGGTGCCGGCGGCGCACTTGTCGTTCATGGCGAAGTCCAGGCCGTTCTCCTGCACGCTGATGATCTTGGCATCGTTGCCGCCGATGTCCAGCACCGTGCCCACGTTGGGGTGCTGGTAGGAGGCCCAGGCGTAGTGCGCCAGGATCTCGGTCGAGCGGTAGTCGGAGGTGCGCGCGGCGCGCCGGGTGATAATGTCGCGGAACAGCTCGCCGGCGCTGCCGGTAGTGCCCACCCCGGCAAGCCCCTCACCGGGTGGCAGGGATTCGCGCAGATGCCTCAGTGCCTGCGCCAATGCCGCCAGCGCATCGCCGGCCGTATCGAAGGCACGGACTTCGATCACCTCCACCTGCTCGCCCAGGCTGCGGAGGAGGGCGGCCTTGGTGCCGCGCGAGCCGCCATCCAACCCGGCGAAGCAGAGCCCGGTCGAGGAGCGGGCGCGAGCCTGCCCGGGAGAGACGATATCAAAGCAGGTCTCCGGTGGCCGAGGCGTGCGGATCACGGGCACGGCGAGGACCCCGACGGGTGGTGGGGTCGCCTGCAGATTCCCCGGGCGAGCGTAGCCATCGCAGCGGTTCCCCGTCGAGTCCAGGACGACAGGATCCATCTGCCCGGGGCGGCACTCCAGAGGCTGGGTGATCTCGCAGGAGTTGGGGCAGCCGTGGCAGTAGCGGATCCGGCTGTCGTACCGCCGCTCGCCGAAGTCGTCCTTGAACTGTGTCACCCAACTCGCGCGCCCCAGTGCCAGGTCGCGCACGATGACCGCCATGCCGAGAGCGCCCATCACGTCGTGGAAGGGGGGCTTGAGGATTTCGGTGCCCAGCGCCTGTCGGAATGCCTCGCGCACGCCGCTGTTGGCGGCCACCCCGCCCTGGAAGATCACCGGCGGGCGCACCGGCTGGGTGCCGATCACGTTGCGCGTGTAGTTGTGCACCATCGCGTGGCAGATGCCCATCAGCCGGTCGGGCAGGGGCACGCCCTTCTGCGTCAGGTGGCGGAAGTCGCGCTTGGAGAAGACGGTGCAGGTGGTGTCCACCTTCACTGCCTGCCGGGCGGTAAGGGCGATGGGACCGAACTCGGCGATGGGGATGCCCGCCTCATCGGCGATCTGCTGCAGGAACTCGCCGGTGCCTGCCGAACAGATGGAGTTCATGTTGAAGAAGGCGGGCACGCCCTGCTCGTCGAAGATGATGACCTTGGCGTCCTGCCCGCCGATCTCGATCACGGTGCCCACGCGGTCGCAGCGATGCGGACCGCGGCAGCCATCTGCCGCCAGCCGGCCGGTGCGCGCCAGCTCGGCGATACCCACTGCGTGCGCGAAGATCTCCGTGCGGGTCAGATCGCCACCGACGATGTGCTTGTTCAGCTCCCGCCCGCTGCCCGTGGTTCCGATGCCACCGATCCCGTGCGTCTCCGGCAGGCTCTGCCGGTACTCGGCGAAGGCGTGCTTCAGCGCAGCCACCGGGCTCGGGAAGGAACCGATCCGCGTGTAGACCGGCCGGCCGACCAGCGTGCCGTCCGTCGCCACGCCCACGATGTTCACGCTGGCCGACCCGACATCGAGGCCGACGTAGACGTTCCCCCGCATCCATCCCTCCCGGGAGCTCGGTGTGAGGCAGCATCAGGCTCCGCAGCGAATGCGCAGCCGAAAGCTGCCATCCTCCTGCGGCTCGACGGTGACGACCCGGTGCCCGTCCTCCTTCACGCTCCTGGGAACGTTGCGCATCGGCTGGCCCTCATCCAGCAAGACATCGAGCACCCCGCCCGGGTCCAACTCCTCGAGGGCCAGCTTGACCAGCACGAAGTTGGTCGGGCAGGCCACGCCACGGCAATCCACGAGGGGCACCTCCGGAACCCCCGCACTGGCATTCTGCTCAAGCCGCCGCGCGGTCATAGAAGTTCCCTCCCGTCCAGTAGGGGCGCCGGTCTGCCTCGTTGTCGATCACCTCGACCCCCGTGGGCCGGATCGCCTCATCGATGAACCGGTTCAGGCCCAGGCGCTGTATCGCTGCCCCGAGGCGCTCGCGGCCCTCGGCATTCTCCCGGTACCATGCCAGCGCGCGCTCGATCAGCACGAACACCTGCTCGTCGGAGACGTAGCGGGCCACCTCATAGGCGAAGAGCGGGTGCTTGCCGTGACGGCCACCGACGCGCACCAGCCAGCCGCGCTGCCGCGGGAGCATGGCGTCTATCGGGCACACCTTGATGCAGTCGCCGCAGTTGTTGCACTTGCTGTCGTCGCGCACCGGGAGCTTCGCCTGCATGACGAGCGCCTTGTCCTCGCACGCCTGGACGCACAACGTGCAGCCGTTGCAGGCGGCCTCATCGAGGCGCGGCCCCACCATCGCCTGGAAGCCGAGGTCCATCTCGCGCGTGCGGAAGCAATCAATGGGGCATCCCGAGAAGGAGATCTTGAACTTGTGGTGGCCCGTGGGCGTGCCGAAGAAACGGCGATCCACCTCGCGGCACAGGCCCTGGGTATCGCCCAGGCCGTTCGGGTTGTACTCGCAGCCGGCGCAGGCCGTGGGCACGCGCACCCGCGGGCCGCAGGTGGCGATGCTCCAGTCGACCCCCTTCAGCATCTCCTGCACCGCCGGGAAGTCGGCATGGTGAACGTAAGGCACCTCGATGGACTGACGCACCGTCAGATGGACGGTGCCGCGCCCGTAACGTTCGGCGATCTCGGAGGCAACGCGCATCTGCTCCGTGGTGACCCGACCTCCCGGGCAGCGCAACCGCACGGTGAACAGATCCTTCTGCGTTTGCTTGATATAGCCGCCAGACTTCAGGTCGGCGAAGTTCAGGTGGGCTCTGCGGCTCTCCTTACGCAGTTCCGCCTTCAGCCCCTCCAGGGGGGTCGCTTCCTCGACAGCCATTCCAGACTCCTCATCAATGCTCAGGCACCGCCAGCGCCGCCCATCGCCCGAAGACTGCCGCCCCGATGGTGTGAAGGCGCGGCGCGACATTCGTAAAACCCCATGGGGCCGCCCATCACCACCGGGCCCGCCGCGTCGCCCACGCCCTCCGGCACGGGTTGGCCGGCGAAGCTACGGATCTGTCTTGGGCGGATGCCGGCGGCGTCCAGGGCGCAGGCGATGGTGCCGAGCGTCTCGCAGGTGGCGTGCAGAAGCACCCACACACCGGGTGTGGAACCCATCCCCCGCCCGGCCTACCGTGCCTGAGCAGGCCCAGAGCTGCCTGAAGAACGTGCCTGGCGCATGGTCCAGTCTGGCTGCTCCCTCTGGCGGCGCCCGGCTAAACCGGCAAAGCCGCCGGGCGTGCTGCGCACAATGCCATCATAAGACCTGCGGGGGCCGTCATACCATGACTTAAGTCACACTGGGGCTTTCCCGGCCCGGACATCCTCGTCTACGTGGGCCGGGCCAGCGCCCGGGCGTTCACGGCCAGCCTGTGAGGGGGGCGGCGGGCGTGCCGTGTCTCCTCCGATCTGTTGGCCTCCCGTGCGCCACTCACCGGCGCCCCGACGGGGACGGATGCCGTGCCGCCGCATCCGCCTCGGCCGCCTATCCCCCGTACCTTCCGCCTGGCGGCCATTGACAGGCTTCCCGCTCTGCGTGCTATACTGCAGCAGGTCGGGGAGACCCCTCCGCATCGGTCGTCTCCGCGGCTCGTGATAGGGAAGAGGGAGCGCACCCTTGCGGAAGCACACCATCTGGCTGATGTTCAATTGCGGTCTTCTGGCGGCCGGGCCTGCCGCAGCGGCCGAGCCGGCCGGGGGGACGAGAGCGAGTGGAGGTCCGGTCATGGCGGGTGAGCTGACGGTGTTGAAGACGGGAACCACGGTGCTCATCCGGAGCGCGTTCTCCCCGGGGCAGGACCTGGTGTTGGGCGTGAAGAGGGGCGCCAATGGTCAGGTGGAGTTCACGAACACGTGCCTCGTGGCGGCGGCGGCGGAGCTGAGCCCGGCGGCGGTGGCCCGGGGCGTGGTGATTCACCGCACCGGTGATGATACCATACCCTGGTTCATGTACCCCCGCTCGCGCCGCCGAATCTTCCTTCTTGGTGGCAACCACGGCTGCGAGGCTCTCCGCGCCGTCACGAGTCCGAACCACGGCTTGACCACCGCTGACACCGGCAGCGCCTGGCGGGACGAAGCAGGGGAGCGCTTCTATCTGATGCGTGTTGTAGATGCCGACCACCTGCGCTTCCTTGCCGAGAACAAGGCTGGACAGGATCCCGATGCCCCCTGGGACTTCGCGGAGACGATGGCCGGCTCCGTCCTGACCAACACAGAGAAGGGGACAACGCTCGCCTTCACCGGGTATGCGTCGGCTCCGTTGGTCCCCTGCTGCCGAATCATCGGGCAGGAGTACCTGGCCGATGGAAAGGCGCCGCTTCGGGACGGCCAGATCACCCAGTGCGGCACGCTCGAGGTCGTGGACGACCATGACGTCATCGATCCGGCGTCGGTCCTGGAGGATGTGATCGCTCACCCCGGAGTTGAGCCCGACTTCACCTCCGCCCGGCTTGCCGGCCTGGTCCGCCACCATATCGTCTACCGGTTCTACCCGGGGGGCGCAGTGGTCATTGATTTCGACGCCCTGGCGCTGAGGGACTTCAACCTTCACCTGATGGGTTTCTTTCAGACCTACATGCTCAGCCAGGGCGCCTATGATACGCACGAGTACTACATCCCGAAGACGCGCGCCTTCGACCAGGCGGGGCGCCGGTATGACTTCAGGGCCCTGCAGGATTTCCGGGCGCCGCCGATGCCTGGCGATCCGCCTCAGCCGATTCTCTTCAGGGCTGCCAACCGGAACCTGGAATCCCCGAGCGATCTCCCCGACCGGCTGATCCAGTTCCTCGGCCGGACGGTACAGGGGAGAGCTTCCCGCGAAGTCGGTTATGTGATGGGGTATTCCCTGATCCAGGGGATCACCCGGCCTTCGGAGCGGATCCGGCACACCGACCTCGCCGCTCTGATCAACGCCGGGGGCAAAGCGGCCCTCGTGGCGGTGAACGGGGGGATGAGGCCGCGGATACCTGCGGGGACCACGATGCGGTGTGTGGTCTACCGGCAGTACTTCAGGCCCGGCGGAGCGGAAGCTCCCACCTGTGTCTACTGGCACCCCGAGGGCGATGTCCAGGTGGTCTATGCCGACTACCACCGCTCCGTGGAGCGCGATGTGATCCGTCTGCCTGCGGCATGGGCAGGCCGGCTGGTGACGGTGATCGAGAAGACGCCCTCTCTGACGCTGCACACGGACAAGGTCGGGCCGCAAGGCGGCGCGACGGTGTCGGTTGCGAACGGCTATGGCTACGTCGTGATGCAGGTTCCGGCGGCCGGCGGTGCTCCGGCATTCACCCGCCCGCCCGTTGGCTCGTCGCCCGGAGGCGCGCCGCGATGTGCGACTCGTTGAGCGCGTACAGGGCGTCCAGGAAGTAGAGCTGCAGCGTGCCCGGTCCCTGCGCCCGCTCGGCGGCCAGCTCACCGGCGATCCCGATCACCGCCATCGCGTGCGCCGCCGCCCGCAGCGGCGAGGCATTCACGGCCGCGAAGGCGCCGCACAGCGCCGACGCCGTACACCCCAGCCCCGTCACCCGGGGCATCAGGGGGTGACCGTTGGCGACCCGCAGCACGCACCCCTCGCCGGTCACGTAGTCCGTCTCGCCGCTCGCCACCACCACGGCGCTCATCTGCTCGGCAAGCCGCCGGGCATCGGTGGCCGCAGCCTCCGCGCCCTCGGTGCTGTCCACCCCCTTCGTGCTGGCTGCTTCAGAGACGCAGGCGCGGATCTCCGAGGCGTTGCCGCGGATGATCGCGGGCCGTGCGGCGGCGAGCAGGCGGTGGACCGTCCGGGTACGGTAGGGCGTGGCGCCCGCGCCCACCGGATCGAGCACGATCGGCGTGCCCAGGGCCTGAGCGCGCTTCATGGCTCGCTCCATCGCCTCGATCCAGGGGTCGCTCAGCGTGCCGATGTTGATCACCAGGGCGCCGGCGATGCCCACCATGTCTTCGACCTCGGGCACGGCGTGCGCCATCACCGGCGAGGCGCCGATAGCCAGCAGGGCGTTGGCGGTGCTGTTCATCACCACGTAGTTGGTGATGTTGTGTACGAGCGGCGCCCGCTCGCGGATGCGCGCCACGTCTTGCCAGACGGAGTGAGCGGAAATCTCCACGGTCCATCCCCTCCCGAAAACCGAAAAGGCCACCCGATCCGGGTGGCCTTGCGTGGCTCAAGCCTGCCGAGCAAGCTTCCCTACGCTGGCATGACCCAGATCAGGTGTGGTGGTCGAGGCATCCATCGGGCCTCCTCTCAGCCGGAGTCATCCGGCTCCCACAACTTGCGCTCCAACGATGAGCCTATTATACCGCAGGCGGGCGTCGGGGATCAAGCTCGCGGAAGATAGCGCGCGGTAAGGGCACCGAGTTCAGCATCTTCGTGTCCGGGCCGCCGCGCCCCTACAGCCGGCCCTTCCTGGTGCCGCACCTGCCGTACCCGGAAGCGAAACCGTCGGGCGCGGCGAAGGCGCCGTAGGGAGAGCGCCGTTGGATTGGCGCTCCCGTATCTCGTGCGGGTCCTCAGTGGGAACCACCCGAGCCCGAAGTGGGTCACACAGTAGGGAAGGGAGCGGAGTGCCGAGCATGGGTGCTATGCAGCGGCGATGCTGGCAGCGAGCGACGGCCTGGCTCGCGGCGGGGGCGTTTGTCCTCGTCATCGCCCTGTCGGCCGCGCACCGTCACGGCTCGTGCGGCCGCCGCCCCGCTTCTCCCGGCGCCGGCACGGTGCTCGCCGCGGCCGCGGCTCGGGCGCCGGCAGGCGAGTGCCCCGCGTGCTTGTGGTCTCGCTCCGCCGTCGGCGCGCCGGTGGCTCTGGGTCCGAGCCTGGCGGCCGCCGTGCCGGTCCTTCAGAGCGTCTTTCGCCTTCCCGTGCCGCGCGCGACACTTTGCCGCGAAGGGCATCCCTCTCGCGCCCCGCCCTCTCCTTCGGTCTGATCACCTCTGCCAACCTCCAGCCCCGCCAATCGCCCGTCTATCGCCGAGCCAACGTGCGGGACGTTCCCGGCCACCACCGCAAGGTGGACCGCAACAGACCGTGTTCGCACGGCGCTGATGCCTGACCCCGACGGGTGCCCGGCACTGCGGGCGCGGAGGATGTGCCGCTCGTTCATCATCCTGAGCCGGTGCCGGCGCCGAGCGTGCGGGGGCGCATGGCGGGGAAGACGAGCGCGCGGCGCAGGCCGGTCTGGCGAACGGCCTGTCACCCGAACCGAAGGAGATGCCTGCATGCTACTGCACCTGATCGGTCGTATCGGACTGGTTCTCGGAGTCTGGGCCTTCTTCACCGGGGCTGCCCCCCTGGCAGCTCTGGCTGAGAATGCTCCCCCACCGCCGCCGCCGGAGGCCGCGCCGGAAACCCCGACCGGGTCCGAGCGCGGTGTCCCCGCGGGAGGGCGCTTCTTGCAGCTCCCGGACATCAGCTTCATCGGCTCCGCCATCGGCAAGCTCTCCAGCGACTCGCGCGATGAGGACCGCGACCGCGTCCTGCTGGACGAGGCCGAAGTCGGCATTCAGAGCTACGTCTATCCGAATATCCGTGCCGATGCCTTTCTCGTGGCGTCCGGGCACGAGGGCTTCAAGCTGGAGCTGGAGGAGGGGTACCTCACCCACGAGCAGCTTCCACTCCGCTTCAGCGGCCGGCTGGGCAAGTTCTTTGTGCCCTTCGGGCGCACCAACCAGCTCCATCCCCACTCCTGGCCCTACGCGCGCCGACCGCTCGCCTGGCGCAACCTGGTGGCGGCGGAGGCGCTCACCGGCAACGGAGTGGCCTTCTCCTGGCTGGCTCCCACTCGGGGCCCGATCTTCCTCCGGCTTGATGCGGGCGCCTACACCCAGGCGGGGCACTCCCACGGCGACGAGGAAGAGGAGCAGGGGCACGGCGACATCCTGGCGGGCCCGGGCGCGAGCTTCGCGGACAAGTTCTACACCGCGCGAGCCTGGAGCGGCCTTGGCCTCGGGCGCGCGGGCGAGCTCGAAGCCGGCGGAAGCCGGGCCGGCGGGCCCGCTTCGCCCGTCGTCCTCAGCGAGACGCCCGAGGTGCTCGGCAGCCGCAAGCTGCGCGTCACCGGCGTTGACCTGAGCTACCGCCGCTATGGGTCCGAGGCCCGGCGCCTGCTGCTGCGCGCCGAGCACCTCTGGCACCGCTACGATTCGGATCTGGGCCGCGAAACCACCCGTGGCTACTACGCGTTCGCGAATTACCGCTGGGATAAGTACAACGACTTCGGCCTGCTGTATGACTGGTCCGGCATCCCGGAAGCGGGAGGGCATCACGAGTCCGCCGGCTCCGTGATCTACACCCGCCAGCTCAACGAGCGGACGTACGCCCGCCTGCAATGGACCCACGGGAACCGCCCGGGCGCGCGCGGCTACGACGAGGGCTGGCTGCAGATCGTCTGGGGCCTGGGACCGCACACTCACCAACTGGAGTAGGGGCGCCGCCGGCCGGGCCAGGATACGGGTCGGGCGCGGCTCTCGTCGCGCGCGGCCGACACCCGAGATCGCAGAAGGGACTGAGCGACGATGGGAATCGCATTGAGACATATCGTTCGAGTGGCGCTGGCCGCCGGGCTGATCGCCGCAGCCGGCAGCGCGCACGCGGCCACTGACGTGGTCGCCACCACCCCGGAGTTGGCGGCGATCGCCCGCGAGGTCGGCGGCGGCAAGGTGAGCGTGCATAGCCTGGCCCGGCCCAATCAGGACTACCACCGGGTGGATGCCCGGCCGAGCGACGTGGCCCGGGTCGGCAAGGCCGACGTGTTCATCCGCGTCGGGATGGACTTCGACCTCTGGGCGGATGCCCTGCTGGCCGCGGCCCACAACCGGAAGGTGAGCCCCGGCGGCCCCGGCTACGTGGACGCCTCCGAGCGGATCAGACGCCTGGAAGTGCCGACCGAGCGGATCACCGGCGCCTCCGGCGACATCCACGCGATGGGGAATCCGCACTACTACTACGACCCCGGCTGCGGCAAGGTGATCGCCTATAACATCCTGCTCGGCCTGCGCCGGGCAGCGCCGGAAGACGCCGGCACCTTCGACGCCAACTACAAAGCATTCACAGCCAAGGTGGATGACGCCATGCAGCGTTGGCAGCGCGCGCTCGCGCCCTACAAGGGGATGCCGGTGGTGACCTACCACAAGAACTGGGTCTACTTCTTCAACCGCTACGGCCTGCGCGAGTTCGGCACGCTGGAGCCGAAGCCGGGCATCCCGCCCTCTCCGGCGCACCTGAACCGGCTCATCGAGGCGATGAAGCGCGAGAAGGTGGCGGCGATCGTGGTGGAGACGGTCTACGGGAAGAAGTTCCCGGAGTTCGTCGCCCGCGAGGCCGGCGCACGGCTGGCATGGGCGCCCTACTCCGTGGGGGTGATGGACACCCATGACTACATCGGAATGATAGACAAGATCGTCGCCGCCTTCAAAGACGCCCTGAGCTGAGAGGGGAGTGGGGGGCCGAGGCGCAGAGGAAACGGAGGGAAATGACGAACAACACGGCGCGCGTTGAGGACCTGGACGGCGTCCCGGCGCCGGGTCCCGCTCTGGTCCGTTTCACGGGCGCGGCCTTTGGGTACGGGCGCCACCGGGTGCTGAGCGACCTGAGCTTCGCCATCCACGCGGGGGACTACCTCGGCATCGTCGGCCCGAATGGCGCCGGCAAGACGACGCTCCTCAAGGGGGTGCTGGGGGTGCTCCGGCCGCAGTCGGGTAGGGTGGAGCGCCGCCATTCCGAGGGGCGCGACCTCCGCTTCGGCTACGTGCCCCAGATCAACACCGTTGACGAGACGTACCCCCTGACGGCCCTCGACGTGGCGCTCATGGGGCGCTACGGGCGCATCGGACCTGTTCGGCGGCCGGGCAAGGAGGACCGCCAGGCCGCCCTGGAAGCCCTGGAGCAGGTCGGCATCGCCGACCTCGCCCGCCGCCTCTACCGCGATCTCTCCGGCGGCCAGCGACAGCGCGTGCTGATGGCCCGCGCTCTCGCGTGCGAGCCGGACATCCTGGTGCTGGACGAACCGACCAACGACATGGATATCGCCGCCGAGAGCGCCACCATGGAGCTCATCGGCCGGCTGCACCGTGAGGAGCGGCTGGCGATCCTCCTCGTGAGCCACATGCTCAACCTGGTCGCCGCGCACGCGCGCCAGATCGCCTTCCTCGGGGTTGGCCGCTTCGAGGCGCTCCCTGCGGCCCGGGCGGTCACCGCCAGGCATCTGGAGCGCCTCTACGGAACGCGCGTGTCCGTCGCCGAGTGCGATGGGAGGAGGGTGGTGCTCTGGTGATCGCTTCGTTGCTGGAGACGTTCCGGATTGATTTCATGCGGCACGCGCTCCTCGCGGGGTTGCTGGTGGGCGCCGTGTGCGGCTATCTCGGCGTCTACGTGGTGCTGAAACGCATCGTCTTCGTCGGCATCGCCCTGGCGGAGATGAGCTCGGCCGGAGTGGCGCTGGCGCTCTGGTCCGGCGGCGCCCTCGGCCTGGCGATGGATGAGCACAACCACCTGACCACCGTCGGCGCGGTCGCCATGGTGCTGGTCGGGGTGCTCCTCTTCTCCATCCGCTGGTCGCAGCGGCGGATCCCCCAGGAGAGCGCCATCGGCATCGGCTACGCGATGGCGGCGGCGGGCGCCCTGGTGCTCATGGCGCGCAGCGCCACCGGCGAAGCGCACATGATGGACCTGCTCTTCGGGAACATCCTGACGGTGTCGCTGTGCGACATCGGCACCTTCGCCGGCGCGGGCGCGCTCGTCGTGCTGCTGCACCTCCTCTTCGCCAAGGAGTTCCTCTTCACGTCGTTCGACCCGGAGATGGCGAGCACCATCGGCTACCGGCCGCGGCGCTGGGAGGTGCTCTTCCACCTGACGCTGGGGATCACCATCGCCTTTGCCATCCGGCTGGTGGGCGTGCTCCTGGTCTTCGCGCTGCTGATCATGCCCGCCGTGACGGCGCTGACGGTCACGCGCCGGCTGAACCGCGCCTTCCCGGTCTCCGTCGCCTGCGGCGCCCTCCCGATCGCCGCCGGGCTGCACGTCTCCTACGCGCGCGACCTCCCCTCCGGGGCGTGCATCGTGCTCGTCTCCTTCCTCCTGTTACTGGCGGGCGGCGGCGTGAGTCTCTTGCGGCGCGCGTGAGGAGGGCAGCGCCCGGGGCGATTCACCGCGGAGATGCAGAGGACGCGGAGGGGAAGGGAGGGGGAAGGGACGGCCCTTCTTGCCCTTCCTCTCTGTGCCAACGGCGTCTCCGTGGTGAGCGTCGTCCGCTCTTCCCTACGTGTGCAGCTCCACCACGTCGCCATCCTGCAGCGCGTGGTCGCGATCCACGCTTTGGCCGGGGAAGCGGGCGGAGGGACCCCACACGCGGGCGAGCTTCAGCCTCGCCGGGAGGTCGCGGTGGACGGCGGCGGCGAAGTCCTCGACGGTGCCCCCGGCGCGGATCGTGAAGGGCTTGTCCCGGTCCGGCTTCTGGCCGACCGGCTTGCCGTAGACGCGGATGGCGCCCACCAGGGCCCACGCCGCCTGCCCCAGGGCGTCCAGCCCCTGACCGGTGCGCGCGGAGACGACGACCATCGGGTGGTACTCCGGGGGGTATAGCTCTCGCAGCAGCGCCAGCCGCTCCGCCGCGCCCTCGGCATCGCTCTTGTTGGCGACGATGAGCGTGCGGCGGTAGTCCACGCGGGGCTCGGGGACTTCCGGGAGGGAGGGCACGAGCACCAGGCGCGCGGCCCGGAGACGCTCACTGACGGCTTCAGTGTCGTCGAGCAGGTCGTCGCTGGCCAGGTCGGCGATGAGGAAGACCCCCTCTGAGCGGCGCAGAAGGCCGGGCAGCCCGGGGTCGAGGTAGTCGGGCGTCACCGGCGGCAAGTCCACGAGCTGGATCTGAACGTCTTCGTAGGACATCATGCCCGGCATTGGCACCTGGGTGGTGAACGGGTAGTCGCCGATGGCGGGCTGGGCGTGGGTGAGCGCCGCCAGGAGTGTGGACTTGCCGCAGTTGGGTGGTCCCACGAGGGCGATGGTGCCCGCGCCCATCTTCTCGATGCGGTAGGCGCTCTCGTGCCGGCCGGGTCCGCGCGTCTGTTCGGACTCGTGGCGCAGCTTCGCGAGGCGGCGCTTGATGTCGGCCTGGAGCTTCTCGGTGCCCTTGTGCTTGGGGATGACCGCCATCATCTCCTCCAGGCACTCGATCTTCTCCTCGGTCGTTACGGCTTCCCGAAAGCGCGCCTCAGCGGCCTTGTAGTCCGGAGTGAGGTTGGCCGGCACTCGATCACCTCCCGTCCGCGGTCCCGGTTCGGGGACCCACCCGCCTGCTCCCGAAGGTGCCCCTTTGCTCCTCCCGTGCGGCTGGCACCACTGCCTTCCGGGTGGTTACCCCGCAGCGGCGCCCTCTATTCGTCCGGGATACCCGCGCGCGCCCGCGCCCCATTCTCGCGAGTGACCATCACGGCTCGTCGTAGCCCTTCATCGGGCGGCACCAGATGTTCCGGAAGAGCACGGGGTTGCCGTGGTCCTGGAGCATCAGCGGCCCGGTGGGGGGATGAGGACGATAGACCGGCACCTGCCGGTACGCGGTCCCTCCCAGCCACTCCGCGTGGTGATGGACGGCCACGCCGTTGTAGATCACCGTCATGTAGGCCGGGCGCACCAGCTTCTCACCCTCGAAGAGCGGCACCTCCCAGAGGATGTCGAACGTCTGCCATGCGCCCGGCTCGAGGCAGGCGTTCACGAGGGGCGGGTACTGCCCGTAGATCGCCGCGGTGAGGCCGTCGGCGTAGCTGAGCGCGTCGCTGACGTTCAGGATTTGCACCTCGTAGCGCCCCATCAGGAAGACGCCGCTGTTGCCCCAGTTCCGGTTCCCGTCGGTTCCCGCCGGGATATTCCACTCCACGTGGACCTGGCAGTTGCCGAACTGCGCCTTCGTCTGGATGTTGCCCGTCTTGGGGGCGATCACCAGCAGGCCGTTCCCCACCTTCCAGGGCGCCGGGCCGCCGTCGCGACCGACCCAGGCGGAGGTGTCCTTGCCGTTGAACAGGACCACGGCATCGGAAGGGGGCCGGCCGGGGGCCTCCCGGGTGCTGCCGGTGGCCGGGACGATGATCGGCGGCTGAGGCCGCTCCTTGTCGTGAACCCGGAACCTCGATCCGGGGAGGAAAGGGGTATCGTCGAACCCCGGTGCTGTCGTCTTCCTATCAGGCATGTTGCTCTCCTTATGCTCTCCCGGGAACGGGATCCCGGCGACCGAGGTCGCGGGCAACGACGGCACAAAGTCGGCCTACACCGACTCGGCCTTCCACTCCGCGCAGGCAGCGTGCGCCGACTCAGCTTCGGAGTCCGCGAAGGCGGACTTCGCGCAGTGGTTGCCCGCGACTTCCAGGCACCGGGCACGCGCCGCACGAGCCCTCGCCGCCAGCCTACCGGCTCGTCCCAGGAGTCTCCTTCTGCACCCGCTCGCTCCAGGCGTCCGGCGCGAAGTCCGTCGCCATAGCGCCCTCCTCCAGTTGCGCGTCATCCACCCACACATCACCGCCCATGATCTGGTAGGGGCGCATGATCATCGCGTAGGCGTCCGTGATCTCCGGTCCAAACGTGCGCGTCCAGGTGAAACGCTGCCACTCCGTGCCGATGGTGAACTCGGGGGAGACACCCCCCTCGAAGTCGCGGCCCCACTTCGGATTCCAGCCGTAGAGCACCAGACGGACCCGCGTCGGCTCCATGCTCGCCTTCACCCATGCGGAGAAGGTGTAGGTCTTGCCGGCCGGGGAGCCCGCGATCCGCTGCTCGGCCAGGCCCCGCAGCGTTGCCTGGTAGTACTGCTCCCCCCGGATCCTGAGGGAGTACCGGCCGCTGCGGGCCACCTCGCCATCGTAGCGATGCCGGTTGCCGAGCTTGGTGGCATAGTAGGAGCTGCGTCGCTCCCAGGGGGTGGCGAGGGCGGGGTGGGTTTCCGCGTTCACCTCGAAGCCGCCGTTGGCGATTTTGTTCTTCCCCGCCAGCGTGCCGTCGGTGGTCAGCGGGCCTTCCGGCCCCGGCTCCGGCCGCACCGTCAGGTCGGGCAGCGCAGCCGGCTTCGGCTCCGGGGCCGCCGCGGCCTCGTTTGCCAGGCGCATGCTCTGCCAGTCTGTCACTCCTGAGACCTGATAGGACGCATCCGCGGCCACCTGGAAGGTGATCGCGCCTCGCCGTTCGGTGTGCTGGACCGCCTGGCCGTCGCGCTCCACCGTCACCGGGCCGGGCAGCCTCCCGATGAAGGGCGACCGCCTGAGCGTCAGGCGCCCGGCACTCGCGCTGCCGGTCTTCACCAGCAAGCGTCCGGGAGCGAGTTGCTCAACGTAGAGAGTGGCAGGCTTGCTCGCCTCCAGCGAGCGAGGCCCACGCTTCAGGAGCACGCCGTTGATGAGGTGCGCGTACTCCGGCGCCGCCCGCGGATTGCGCCAGCGGCCGGCCGCCAGCTTCCCATTCAGCTCGATGTCGCCGAAGCGCCTCCTACCGGGGGCATAGCTCGCCAGGAAGCACTCGGAGCCGGGTTGTCCCTGCTTGACGACCCCGACACCCACGCCCCGGGCCTCTCCACCCTCCACGGGGAGAGCCATCGCCCAGGTGATGCCCGGCCGGTCGCGGTACGGCTCCCAGACGGCGGCGAAGACGGTGCCCCGCCCCCAGCGCCGCACGAGGAGGGCATCCACCGTCTCCTTCTGGTCCGCATCGGCGAACTCGCCGCTACTGGCATTCACCGGCGCGGTGCAGGCGTTCACCTCCGTGGCGGGCATCCCCACCAGGGAGAGGCGCAGCGCGCTGTCTCCCGGCTGGCGCCAGTCAGCCGACCAGCCCTCGCCGGTGCGGGCGCTGCGCACGTCCGTCAGGTCCTCGTAGCCGGAACCGGCGCCGAGGGCGCCCTTCCGGGCCTGGAAGGGGAGGTCGCAGCTCAACTTCCCGAAGAGGCGGTAGATCAGGTCGAAGCGGTGCTCTCCGTGCCCCGCACGTGCCGACGCGAGATCCACGGCGTAGCCATCCGCCAGGAAGAGCGTACGGTCGAGCGCGATGCCGGGGTAGGCGGCGTCGTTGGATGCCCTCATCACCTTCACTCGCGGCGCGGTCTCGAAGGCGAGCAGCCGGGAGTTCGAGCGCTCTCCCCAGTGGTCCATGTCGTCCACTGTCGGGGCGTTGTTTCCCAGGGCCGTCACGGCCCAGCCGGCGAGGGCATCGCCATACGTAGGCCCTCGGCCCCTCGGGGTCATCGCCCGTCCGTTGGCGTAGAGGACCAGGGAGAACTGGCGGTTCGGCTCGTGCCCGTACCACATCGCCTCCGGGCCGTAGGTCATCCCCACGTAGATGTGGTCGGCGCCTTCGCTGGTCCGCAGCACCCCGTAGCCAAACTCCCGGAAGTTGGAGGAAGGCAGCCGGCAGGCCCGCGCCACCTTGTCCTCGCCGAACGGGAACTCCATCAGGTGCCCGGCCTCGGTGAATCTCTCTACGGCGACCGTGTAGTCGCTTCGCTGAAACTCCTCGCCGGGGAGCATCACAGAGAGCGGCGCCTCGAAGACCTTCCGGTAGGCCGGGTCGTGATAGACGTTGATGCCGAGCCGGTAGGCCGTCTCCGCAATCGGGGTGAGACCGCTCATGGTGTAGGTGTGGTATCCCATGCCCTCGGGGCTGAAGCCATCGGCATCGAACATGCCGGCGACCATCGGGTGGAACCCTGAGTAGGGGCTGTTGAGCGCGTGGTCTACCAGCTCCTTGTCGTTCATGGCGGCGCCGATGGCCAGGATGGCGGAGTTGTAGATGGCGCCGCGGTTGTTCATCCGGCCGTTGCTGTCGGCGAAGGGGGCGTAGTACTGCGCGGCCGGACGGAAGAAGTCCTCCTCGATCTTGCGGCGCTGCTCGGGCGTGAGGAGACCCGAGTCGTAGAGGTAGTCGTAGGCCACCACGCACGGCTCGATGAACATGGTACACTCATTGAGCACGTACATGGTCGGACGCTTGCCGCCGCCCCACTGCCGGTAGTGGTGGGCGAACCCGACCACGATCTCCGCCGCTTTGCGCCCATAGTGCTCGTCGCCGGTGAGGGCGTAGGCGCGCGCCAACACGCGAGCCCCGTGGGCCTGGTTGCGGGTGATCACTTCTCGGGCGCGGTTCTTGTGGGCGTCGGTGGTGTAGACCTTGCCGCACCGGGGGCACGTGACGCCGTGGCTGCCATCCGCCTTCGCCCAGGGGGCGAGCCACGCGCCGTCAACGGGGCACTGATAGCCGTCGGGTGCCGCCCGAGACCCCTCTTCGAAGAAGTAGAGCGGCCGCTCCAGCCACTCGCCGGCATCCCTCACCCAGGGGTGCTCGCGGGTGTCGTGGCCCGCCATCCCCCGCTTCATCTCCTCGATCTCAGCCGCGGTGCGCTCCACGCGCGGGTGGCCCTTCGGAAAGGCAAAACCGGTCAGGTCGGTCCGATAGATCGCCCGCGCGGGCGGATGCCAGGACTTGTCGGAAGGAGGCGCCTTCGCCCCTGCTTCCCTCACCGTCACGTCGTCAATGTAGATCCTATCCGACAGGTCGCCCAACGTCTCGAAGACCAGGGTGCCGCTGGTCGTGTCGGCTTCCGTGAAGAGGGCGACCGTGTGGCGGGACCACTCGCGGGTGACCTTGACGTCGAAGCCGACCTGGCCCCGGAAGCCCGGCGTGTTCGTCCGCATCCGCAGCGTGACAGTGTCTACCGGGAAGGGGCTTTCGATCTTCATCCAGGCGCTGATCTCATACGTCACTCGTGGCTTCAGCGCCATCGGCGAGGAGCTGAGGGTGGGGGATCCGAGGGCCGTGCCCCGCCTCCCCAACGCCTTGGTCACGCAGAGGCTGCGCCGGCCCGAATGAGCAGCCGGTGAGAGACTTGCCTTCAGCAGGGGATCCTCGCCACGGATGCCGAACGTCCAGCCGTCGGGGAAGCCGGGCTTCGCCGTGTCCGCCTCGAAGCCGCCGTTGGGCACCAGGTTGGGGCCGTGCGCTCCCTCGGCGGCCGTACCGGAGCTGTCTCCGGCGAGCCAAAGGGACCCGATCAGAAGAACGACCAGACTCCCTCTCATTCTCTGTGCCTCCTCTCGGGCGGCGCCCAGACGCACCGCCGGAGCCGGGGCAGGCGTACCCCCACGGCGCGGCGCCCCGGCCCTAGCTTCCTTACGGATGGCAGCGCGGGATCGGCGCCGTGTGGATCGGCTCGGTCTGCAGCTCCTTGAGGTAGCGGTGGGCATTGGCGACGATGATCTCCTCCGCCTGCGGCGCGAAGGCGGTGATGTCCACCTCGTAGCCGCCTTCGGGGTAAGTGGCGGCTTCCGGCACATAACCGCCGCCCCAGTGCGTGTAGCCGCTGGTCCAGACGCGCACCTCCGGCAGCTCCGACTTGATGCGCCTCCCGAAAGCGGAGAGGACCTCGCCCTGGCTGCCCCAGAAGTAGACGTCACCGATGCGCCAGGCGCCCATGTGCCAAGGATTCTGCCACGACCGCTCCGGGTCCGCCTTGGATGGCAGCGAGACGGTCTCCACCATGCCGCCGAGGGTCACAGGAGTCGCGAGGGCCTGTTCCACATCCGCGGCACGATCCGCCGGCACCGGCGGAGGCGGCACCGGGAAGCCCCGCTCCCGCTCGGTCGGCAGCCGGCCGTCGGCGAGGGGGGCGATGGGCGGCAGCGGCGGCGACGCCGGGTGGGAAGACCCGTGCCCGGCGACGGCTTTGATGACCGCCCGGCCCAGCTCATACCCCATCATCTGCTTCGCCTGGTTCGGGTTGAGAAACCCGGTGTGCCAGACGGACGAGGGATTCCCGCAGTTCCCCGGCTTCACGTCGGCGCCGCACGCCTGGAGGAAGATCGCTTCGGCGTCCGGGTAGCCGGCCGCCACCCACTGCCGCGTGTAGCCGGGGTAATCCGAACCGATGACGTACAACATGCTGCCGCCGGCGGTCGTCGGGTGGCAGGCATAGCCGAAGAGGAGGGCGCGCACCTTCCCCTCGGGGCTCACCACGCGCAGGACCGGCACGTCGGGGTCGTTCGGCTTGCGCCCGCCGGGGGCGTAACAGGAGCGGCGATTGAAGCCCATGTCGCAAGAGCCGACGGTGTAGTCCAGGAGCGCCGGCTTCAGGTCGGCGGCGGCGGCCGGAAAGAGGCCCTGGAGGCGCTCGGTCAGGAGCGTCTCATACTCGAGGTTCCGGTTGTCGGGGTGGTGCTGCCCCAGGTGAGGGCCGAAGTGAGTGTGCGAGACGTTGACCATCAGGTGCTGCTGGGGAACGCCGGCGGCCTCGGCCGCCGCGCGCAGCTTCAGCGTCTGGTAGTAGCTGACGACGCACAGATCGAGTGCCACGAAGGCCACGCGCGTCTGCCCGTTGTCGAAGAGCACGCACTGGGCCACCAGCTCCTGGGCGGTGCCCTCGGAGGGCTTGACGTTGTCCCTCCCGCCGAAGCCGTACATCCACACCGGGCCTTCGGGCGTGATGTCGGCGCTGGCGATGCCGACGCGCAGCGGTCCCGGCTGGCCGGCTTGAGCGAACGCTGCGCTCAGACTCAGGCAGCAGGCAATGCTCGGCGCCACCGCGCCCAGAGATACATGGCTCATGAGAGTTCCGCCTTTCTCAACGTTTCTGCGAGTCGAGGGTCTGCTGCCAGACCCGGCGGAGCGCCGCGCACGGCGCTCTGCCGGCTCCCGCCAACATGTCACCTCGACAACGGCTGCCCCGGCGTTTCCTTTTGCGCGCGCGCGCTCCAGGCGTCCGGGGCGAAGTCCGTCGCTTCGGCGCCCTCCTCCACTTGCACGTCGTCGATCCAGATGTCGCCGCCCATCACCTGGTAGGGGCGCACGGTCATCGCGTAGGCGTCCGTCACCTCCGGGCCGAAGGTGCGCGTCCAGGTGATCCGCTGCCACTCCGTGCCGATGGTGAACTCGGGAGAGACGCCCCCCTCGAAGTCGCGGCCCCACTTCGGATTCCAGCCGTAGAGCACCAGGCGCACCCGCGTCGGGTCTACACCCGCCTTCAGCCAGGCCGAGAGGGTGTAGGTCTTGCCGGCCGCGGCGGCGGAGAACTTCTGCTCGATCCCCCCGCGCAGAGTAACCTGGCCGGACTGCGCCCGGCTGATCCTTGCCGAGTGCCGGCCGGTGTGGGCCACCTCGCCATCGTAGTCGTGGCCCGTGCCGAACCAGGCGAAGTAGTAGGAGTTCCGCTGCTCCCAGGGGCTGGCCAGGTCGCCGCGGGTGTGGAGGTTCACCTCGAAGCCGGCATTGGCGATCTGGTTCTTCCCTGGCAGGGGGCTCTGGATGCCGGGTTCTGCCCGTACCGCCGTCTCCAGCGGCTTCGCCGCCGCCGGCTGCACGGCATCCTCTCGCGCTGGGGCTTCGCATGCCAGCCGGATGCTTTGCCAGTCCGTTACTCCTGAGACCCGATAGGACGCATCCGCGGCGGCCTGGAAGGTGAGGGATCTCTCCCGGGCCGCCGTCGCTTCGACCCGCTGGCCGTCGCGCTCCACCGTCACCGTGCCCGGCACGCTGCCGACGAGCGTCAGGGTTCCGGCGCTCTCGCTGCCGATCTTCATCAGCAGTTGGTCGGGGGCGAGCTGCTCCACGTAGAGCGTCGCCGGGGCGCTCGCCTCCAGCGAGCGGGGGCCGCGCCGCAGCAGCACGCCGTTGATGAGAGCGGCGTACTCGGGCGCCGCCTGCGGATCGCGCCAGCGGCCCGCCGCCAGCTTCCCGTCGAGCTCGATGTCGCCGAAGCGCCTCCTGCCCGGCGTGTAGGCGGCGAGGAAGCACGCCGAGCCGGGCCGGCCCTCCCGGGTGACTTCCACGCCCACGCCCCGGGCCTCTCCACCCTCCAC
>JACQGM010000077.1 GCA_016199585.1 Armatimonadota bacterium | reverse complement strand
GCGCCGCTTCGCCCTCTGGCTCCACCCGAAGATGGGCGTGGACTTCGCGAAGCCGGTCGAGATCGAGGTGATCGAGACCGGCGTGGACCCGGAGACGATGGCCGAGGCGGAGCGGGGGCGCACGAAGGTGACGGCGACGGCGAAGCCGTCGCTGGCTGCCATGCTCAGGTATCTTGGCGACCGGCGCGACTACGGTCTCATCTACCACGCGGTCGTCGAGGTGGCCGTGGGAGAGGATGGCGCACGGTAGCGATCCGCCGCCGTCGGAACGAGAGGAAACAAGTGATGAATGGAGTGCGAGCTGCCGTCGGGGGGACTCTTCCCATGGCGATTCTCCTGTCAGCCGCGACGCTGGGCGGGGCGGAAGACGGCCGCCGGCCGATCTGGCCGATGTACCGAGGGGATCCGCAGCGCACGGGTCAGAGCCCCTTCAAGGGCCCGACCCGGATGCGCGTGAAGTGGGAGCTGGACCTGAAGCACGAGATCTGCACCGCGCCGGCGGTCGGGGCGGACGGCACTCTCTACGCGGGCGCCGGGGCCTTCTCCCACGCGATCGCGCCCGACGGCACGGTGCGCTGGAGCCACGACTTCGTTGAGAGCGGGCACGCCAGGACCTCCGGCTCCTCCAACGGCCCGAGGCAGGCGTTTACCTCTCCCACGCCGGCTTTGGTGCCCGACGGCACCCTCTTCCTGGCGTGCGGCGTCGGCGGCCCGGGGTTCGTGATGGGCCTCGACTCCCGGCCCAACGCGGAGAAGCGCATCCTCTGGGAGTACAAGACGGGCCAGGAGATGCGCTCCTCCCCGCTGGTCGCCGGCCGGACCTGCTTTGTGGGGAGCCGGGTCGAGGGGATGGCGCTCGCCTTCGACGGCAGCGGCGCCCTGCGGTGGCCCGCCGGGAAGAGCAGCTTCTACGGCGTCACCTCCTCGCCCGCGTTGAGCCCGGACGGCACCACGCTCTACATCGGCGGGTTCGATGGCCGCCTCCACGCGCTGGACGCCGAGACGGGCAAGGCGAAGTGGAGCGCGGGCCCTGAGAAGAAGGGCGGGATCCGTCTCCCGGAGAAGGATGCCGGGGGGAAGGAGGTTCGGCGCTTCACCACCGCCGGGCACATCCCCGAAGCGCCGGCGGTGGCGCCGGACGGCGCCATCTACTTCGGCTCCTGGGACGGCTTCCTTCGTGCCGCCGCGCCCGACGGGAAGATCCGGTGGGCCATTGATCTGAAGGACCGCCTCACCTCGGCGCCCGCCCTCAGCACGGACGGCCACATCCTCATCTCCTCCTTCGAGGGTACCCTCTCGACCGTGCGCGTCGTGGGCGGGAAGCCGGTGGTAGCCTGGCAGGTGGAGGCGAACTCCCGCTACTCCTCCCCGCTGGTCTCTTCGGACGGGAAGGTGTACGTCGGCACGATGGACGGCAGGCTGAGCGCCTACGCCCTGGCGAGCGGCGAAAAGGTGGGCGAGCTGGCTCTGGGGGGCTGGGTCTACGCATCGCCCGTGCCGGGGGGAGACGGGATCCTCTACGTCGGGGCGTCGGATGGACTCCTTCGAGCGGTGGAGTAGGGGGGGCATCGTGATGGAGTGGACCGACGAGGGGACTGGTGGTGGGTCGGCGCGGGACGTGGTCCAGGTCGTCCGACGCGCCCTCGCGGATGCCGAGGCGCGCACCCCACCCCCTGAGATTCCGCCTCCCCTCGTGGAAGCCCTGGTGGAGAAGGGGCTGTGGTCGCTGGAGGAAGGCCTGGCGTGTGCCCGACGGCTGGCGAGCGCGGAGGCGCTGGCCCGCCTGGCTCCTCGCCTGCCGGAGCCGGAGCGCCGCCGGGCGCGTAAGGAGGCTCTGGGCCTCGCTCGCAGCCTCGAGCACGACTACTCCCGCGGTGAGGCGCTAGCTGCCGTCGCGCCGCTGCTCGCCGAGCCGGAGCGCAGCGAGGCGATGCGCGAGGCGCTCTCGGCCGTACATGGTCCCTACCGCGACTGGGGAGCGGAGCAGGTCATCACGCGGCTGGCCCCACACCTCCCAGAATCCCTGGTGCGCGATGCGCTCGCGGTGGTGCGCGACATGCGCTATGAGTCGCGCGTGCGCGCCCTGGTCGCCGTGGCGGCGCGCGCGCCCGGGCGTCTGCTCTCCGAGGTCGTATCCGTGGCCTGCGCGACCGAGGATGACTATCGTGATGGCGCTCTCCACGCTCTCGCCCCCTACCTGACACCGGAGCTGGCGGCGAGCGCCCTGCCCGCCGCCGAGGCGATCGCGAGGCCGGACCACCGGACGAAGGCCCTGGCCGCCCTGGTTCCTCGCCTGCTCCCGGCAGAGCGGGAGCGCCGCCTGCCCGACACGCTTGCTGCCGTGCGCGCCATCGAGAACGAGCACATCCGCGCCCCGGCGCTCGTCGCGCTCATCCCGGCGCTGCCCGAGCCACAGCTCGACGAGGAGTTGGCGGCGGCGCGGCGGATGGAGAGCGACGACCTCCGGGCGATGGTGCTCGCCACAGCCCTCGAGATCCGCGACTCTCGCACTCGTGTCGAGGCTCTGGTGCGCCTCGTGCCCTATCTGACGCGGGGGTTGCTGGCGCGGGCGCTGGCGGGCGTGCGCTACACGTCGTCGTCCGACGACCTGGCACGTCTCGCCCCCCACCTCCCCGAGCCGCTGGAGACGCGGGCCTGGCGCGCCGCGCTGGCTGCAACCTGGCGCAGGCGGTATGAGGATTCGCGCGTCGGCGACCTCTTGCGACTGGCCCCCGACTTGCCCCAGGAGCTGATCCCCGAGGCGCTGGCCATGGCCCGCAGGATCCGGCGCGGCGAGCGGCGCGAGAAGGCCCTGGCCGCCCTCGAAGCCCGGCTGCTCCCGGTTGACTCCGGGGAGGCACTGGCAGCCGTGCGCCGCATGGAGGACGAGGACGAACGCGCCGAACGCCTGGCCGCCCTGGCGCCGCGCCTTCCCAAGCCGCTCCTGTCGGAGGCGGTGGAGGTCGCTCGGGCGATCCAGGACCCGGGGGTGCGCGGCTGGGCGCTCGCCGCCCTCACCGGCTACCTGGATGACGTGCTCAAGCGGCGGGCCGTCTGCGAGACGATGGTGGCGGTGGAGAGCCTTGCAGATGAGGAGGAGCGGGCCGACATCCTCGTGGAATTGGCGCCGCACCTCCCGGAGCCACAGCGCCGCGAAGCCCTGGGCGGCATCCTCGCGCTGGGCCGCGCCGAGGACCTGGCAGCGCTGGCACCCGTGCTGGCGCAGTTCCCGCCTGCGGAACTCCATCCCTTGTGGCAGGGCGTTCTGCAGGCCCTGGCGAAGCGCGGCACACCGTGCCTTCTGGAGGGGCTGGCCGCACTGGCTCCGGTGCTGGCCGCGCTTGGCGGGCCGATGGGAGCCTGCGAAGTGGCGGCGATGGTCGTGGGGGACTCCGCGGGTGCCGGCAAGGAGCCGCTGGCGCCGAGGGGCGGCCGGACCTTGCGGCGGTGAAGGCGCTCACTCCTTGCGCCGTCCGATCCTGTGACGACGGCTCGCTCCCACGGCGATCCGCCCCTGCGGTGCCGACGGAACGAACCGGACGGTGTAGGAGTATCCACCATTCTGTCTGTGCTCCCGTCCCTCCGGGCGCTCGCCGCAGGCACGACCGCAGGTGCGGGCGGCACACTCCTGTTTCGCCACCGTTCTCAACGGGTAGAAGCGCGACGGCGCTTCGCGGACGCCAGAATGGTGGGAGGTTCCTGGATGGATAGGCGAGGTATCTCGCTACTGGGGTGGCTCGGGGGCGCGCTCGGCCTGGTGGGCCTGCTCCTTTCCGGGTGCGCCAACGATAGCGATGTCATAGCCGGCGGCTTCACCCCGGGCACGCGCGCAATCCGCGCCGAGGTGACCGTGGATGGGCAACCCGTCTCCGGCGTGCGCGTGAGTATCACCAACGGCCTTCAGCTCACCCGGCTCACCGACGCTCAGGGCGTGGCGCTCTTCGAGAATGTTCCTGAAGGCACTCACTTCATCCGGCTGACCGACTTCGACGCCCAACGCTTCAACTTCCCGACCACGGCCACGCCGGTGACGATCAGCGACGCGAACCCGCAGGTGATCGTGCGCTTCCAGGGCCTGCCGGCAGCCAACGCGGTGCTCACCGGAGCGGCCACGATCAACGGGCAGGCCCCGTTCCAGATCACCGGCCGGCCGCCGGTGACTCTGACGCTGTTGCCCCCGTCGGGCAATCCGGTGGTCGCCAACCTGGAGGGCACCACCGGCGAGTTCACCTTCTCGGGGCTGCTGCCGGGCACCTACACCTTGCGGCTGGAGTTCGGGGGTCAGGTTCGGGCGACCACCATCACCGTGCCGCTGGGGCAGCGCGTGGTGGTGAACCTCGAGTTCGCCAACCTGCCGCCGGGTTAGCGGCTCGCGCCGACCGCCGGACGGATGAGCACGCCTCTCCGCCATCGGACGGGCGGGCGTGCTCTTCTCTCTGGCGGGCGCGGCGGTGGCGCTGCGGAAGCGGCATCCCGCCAGCAATGTGGCATGAGTCCTGTAGGGAAAGGGTATGTGCAGGAAGATAACCGTCCGGGTGTGCTGTCCGATGTAGCTGTTTCCGGCGGCCCAGCGGGACCAGCGCGCCGTGGCCCGGGCCGGGAGGCGATGATGACTGAGAAGAATCCTTGTCCGATCTGTGGTGAGAACCGGTGCGACGTGCCGGATGAAGCGCGGGACCCACTGGAGCTGGCCATCTGGACGGTGTCCCGGCTCTTCTGCCAGCAGCCGGAGGTGCTCCGCCGCCAGCTCCACAACCCGAAGGACCACTGGTGGACGTTCATCACGCCGGTGATGGCGCTCATCCGGCACGCGCAGGCGGCCGCCACCAGCGACCGGAACGCCGGATTGGCCATCCAGGAGGTGCAGAAGGTAGCGTAAGCGGGCGGGGGGATCGGACTCGCGCTGTGATTTGGCTGGCCGTCTGTCCGGCGGGGGCACGTGGCAGTCCTCTCGGGCACACCGGGGCGTAACGCTCTTCCGTATCCAGAGTGATGGCCGCCGCCGCTTGCGGGTCTCATGTCACCCGCGCGTACGGCTCGGGCGCCCCGGCGCTTGGATCTGCGCCGACGTCAGAGCCGGGCGGCGGACGGCTCGATCCCGAGCATCCTGGAGGAGAACCGACTGTGCATTTCACCGAGTACTGGGCGATCGTTGAGCGCGACCATGCCTTCCAGAATCCCACCACACCCGAGAAGCTGATGCGGCTGGCCGACTACTGCCAGGTGCGCGACGGCGCCCGGGTGCTGGACGTGGGCAGCGGCAAGGGCTGGCTGCTGCGCCACTGGGCGAAGGAGTGGCGCATTCAGGGCACCGGTCTGGAGATCAACCCGTGGTTCGTTGAGGAAGCGCGCTCGCGGGCTGCAGCCGAGGGCGTGGCCGAGCGCCTCACCTTCATCGAGGGGCCCGCCCTGACCTTCGAGCCCGAGCCCGCCGGCTGCGACATCGTCACCTGCATCGGGGCGTCCTTCGCGCTGGGAACCACCGAGGAGGCGCTGGATTGGATGCGCCGCGCGGTGAAGCCGGAGGGCGTGCTGGCCCTGGGGGAGGTCTTCCTGCACCGCGCGCCGCTTCCCCCCGACGTCCTGGAGTACGCGGGCGACGATGTGCCCACCAGTCGTGACCTCGCCGAGACGGTGGCCGCCATCGAGGCTCGCGGACTGGAGCTGACCGGCTTCACTGCCGCTTCCGTGGACGACTGGGACGGCTACGAGAGCTTGCACTGGCGCGCTGCCCGCGAGTGGGCCAGGGAGAATCCCGACCACCCTGGACGGGACGTGGTGCTGGAGCGTGTCCGGCGCGGCCGCGAGGGCTACTTCCGCTGGGAGCGGGAGTGCCTGGGCTGGGGGATCTTCGTCGCGCGCATCGCCTGATGGAGCGGGGCTCCTGCTGGATGAGGTCGGTAGTCCGGGCGCGGACGGAGCAGCGCCCCTGCGTACCTCAGTTCCGCGGGGGGCCGGGATCGCTGTGTGGCGGTTGACGGGATCGGCGAACCTCTCCTGCGTGCGTTGGGCATCGCGTCGCCCGGACGCCCGGCGATGAATCGCCGGGCTGACGAACGGCGCCCCATGAATGAGGCTTACGGACGCAGGCCGGCGTGCGAGGCGTTCTGCCAAGCCCGATTCATCGGGCGCTGTTTCGCAGCCCGGCGATTCATCGCCGGGCGGTGTGCCTTTAGCACCAGGAACCTCTGATTCGATACAGAAGAAGGAGGGTGGCGGCGAGCCGCCCCTTCGAGTGACGCGGCGTGGCAGGGCCCTCCCTGCCGCCGGAAAGGAGACGATGGCAATGAGGGTGACGAGGAATGACATCAGGGTATTCGGCAGCGCACATTGCACGCTCCGCTCCGGCAGCGCCCGGACATGAGCATCAGGTAGGGACCATAGGATCCCTGAGAAGGGCGAACCCAGAGAAGCCTGAGAACAGCGAGAACGCGGAGGACCGGGAACTCGCCGATCCCTCTGCGGCCTCTGAGTTCTCTGAGCCTCTGCGTTGAGTCCTTCTCCCTTCCTCAATCCTCCCCCTCCTGCTCTCCCAGGGAAGCTGCCGGGCTGCGGGCCGGCGTGCCTGCAGCCCGTTTCATGTTTCCAGGGAGAGAAGAGACGGATGGAAGGCTCTTTCGAGCGGGCGAGGGACGGCGACGCGCAGGCCACGCGCCTGGTCGTCGAAGCACTTCGCCCCCGCATGGTCAGGATGGCGGCCTACTACGCCCGCCGCACCGGCGAGGACGCGGACGACCTCCTCCAGGAGGCCTGGGTGGGCGTTCTGGAGGCGCTTCCCGCGCTGGACGTCACCATCGGCAGCCCCGGCCAGTACCTCATCCAGCACGCGCGCTGGCGGCTGCTGGACGCGGTGCGGCGCGCGCGCGCGCGCCGCTGCCTCCCTCTCGACGAGGCGCTCTCGGAGTGCCTGGCGTGCCCGGCGCCCGATGGCTCGGTCGCCGCGCTCGCCGCGTGGGAGTTCGCCCGACGACTGAAGCCGATCCAGCGCGCCGTGCTCGGCCTGCTGGTGGACGGCTTCACCTGGCGGGAGGCCGGCTCCGCTCTCGGCTGCTCCTCCGCCAATATCGCCTACCACGTGCGCCAGATCCGGCGCCAGTACGAGGAGTGGGACCGCTCGGCCGCCCTGGCGGGTGAGGGGTGATCCGTTCGTCTCCCCGGCCGGGCGGCGTACAGCAGTTTCCGTGCCGCTCATGCTGTCCGTGTTCAGTCCTCGGATGGTCCGAGCAGCGGCAGGAGGACGCGGGCGCTCTGGCGCGCGGCGGTGGGGCTGTCCGGGCGTTGGGCGGCCTCGATGGCGACATGCCCATCGTAGCCGGCGGCCCGCAGGCCGGCGATGATGGCGGCGAAGTCGAGGGATCCCATGCCGGGCGCCAGGCGGTTGTCGTCGCAGAGGTGGACGTAGCGGTTGCAGCCGCGCGCGGCGAGGAAGGAGGCGGCGAAGTCCTCCCCCTCGATGCTCATGTGGCCGGTGTCCAGCATCAGTGCGAGGGCCGGGTGGTTCAGGTCGCGCACGAAGGCCACGCCGTCGGCGGCTGTCAGGATCCAGTTGGCGCTCCGGTGGTTGATCGGCTCGATGAGAACGTGGATGCCGCGCTCGCCCGCCAGGTCGGCGGCCTCCAGCAGCGCGGCGCGCGCCCACCCGAGCGAGGTCTCGGCCGGCACGTCGTCGCGCAGGCGACCGCGCAAGCGGCCCACGTTCGTGTCCACGCCGAAGCGCGCCGCGAGTTGGACGGCGGCGGCCGTCCGCCGCCGCGCTTCCGCGCGCACCGCCGGGTCGGGATCCATGAACGAGAGCCGGTCCTCGCCGTAGACCTCCCCGGTGCAGACGAGCGTGATCGGCAGCGCGAACTCGCGCGTGAGGGCTTCGAGGCGCGGGGCATCCACCTGCGCGGGGTCGCGCACCATCAGCTCGACGCCGCCGTAGCCCAGATCCGTCAGGAGAGAGAACGCCGTGGGCAGGTCGCCGCGCCATGCCGTGACATCGGGGGTATGGACCTCGGGGGTTGCCACCTGGTATGCCAGCTTCATCCGCTCCTCCACCGGGCGCCGGCCCGGGATCCATCGGGCTGCCCCCATTATACACGGCAGCGGCCAGGCTGTAAATGCAGGGATCGCCCTTCTCACCGCGCTTGGCAACGCCCGCGGCTCGGGGTATAATGGGAGCCATGGAGGGCGAGGAGAGGGAGCGACGATGCCCCGCGTGCGGGGCCGGCCTGCCCGCGGACCGGGTGGGGGAGCGGTGCCCGGCGTGCGCCCGGGCGCCGGGCGGCCCGCCGCCGATCCCGTTCGATGCCCCGCGGCTTGCCGGCTTCTTCCCTGCCCTGTGGCAGACCTGGCGCGACTCCCTCTTCTCCCCGAACACCTTCTTCCGGCGCATCCCCTCCGCCGAGACCGCCGCCTGGCCGCTGACCTACGCGGCGCTCTTCACCCTGGTGGGCATGCTGGCCTTCGTCGCGCAGCAGCCCTTGCTGCGGGGGATCCTCGCCGTGCTGCCGCTGCCCGTCCGCCTTCGCGGCGAGTTCCTGCAGCTCACCCCCGAGGCGGAGGTTCTCCTCGTCGTTCTCAGCCCGCTGCTCGGCCTCTCGCTGGCTGTGGCGGCGGCGGCGGTGCTCCACGGCCTGCTGGCGCTGGTGACGGGGGCGCGACCAGAGTTCCGCGTGACGCTGCGCGCGGTCTGCTACGCCTTCGGGACGCTCGTCCTGCTGCTGGTGCCCCTCGCCGGCCCGGCCCTCAACCTGGTCGCCTGGCTGGCGCTCTGGAGCATCGGCCTGGCGCGGGCGCACGCCGCCGCGCTCTGGCAGGGCGCCTTCGCCGTGCTCCTCCCGGCCGTCGCCGGATGCGGACTGACCATCGCGCTCTGGCTTTTCGTCGTCGCCGCTCTCCTGCGAGGAACCCCGCGCTGATCCGGCACGACCGTGGATCGCCGCCGCCCCGGCGCCGCAGAATACGTAGGGGCGAAGCATCGCGGGCCGGCCCGCGATGCTTCGCCCCTATGGCGCTACCACGTCAGCCCGTGGCGCTACGGGTTCGGCTGCACCGGGGGCGCCGAGGCGGAGTGGACCGTCACCGTGACGGCATCTCCCGTGCTCGTGTTCCCCGCCGCATCCTGCCCCCGGACGCGGACCGAGTGAACCAGCGCCTGGTCGTCCGACCGGGTATTGGCGGGAGCGCGCCAGGTGCCGCTGTAGGTGGCCCCGGTGGTGTTGGTCATCGCCACGCTCTCCTGGCCGCCATCGGCCCGGGTGACCTCCGCCGTCACAGAAGCAACACCCCCCGGGTCGGTAACGTTCGCCGTGATCGTCACGTCGCCGCCGGGGAAGCGCAACACGGCGGGATTCACGGCGGTGCCCGCCACCACCGGCGCTTCCGTGTCCGGTTGCACCGTGAAGGTGACCGGGTCGGTGGCCCCTGCGTTCCCGGCGGCGTCCTGCGCGCGGAAGCGCACGGAGTAGGTGGCCGCGGCGCCGCCCGTGGGGCTCTTCATCGGCACGTTCCAGGTGCCGCTGTAGCTCGCGTCCGTGCCGTGGGTCAGGTCCACGCTCTCGGTGGATCCATCCGGCTTGGTGACTTCCACCCAGACGCGCGCGACGCCGCCGGGGTCGCTGACGTTGGCGGAGAAGGTCACCTGGCCGCCGGTGAAGGGGAGCGTCGTCGGGTTCACGGCCTGGCCGCTGATGGCGGGCGCTTCCGTGTCCGCCACCGCTTCGCTCTGGAGAGTAATGGCAAACACGTTGCTGGTGGTCACATTGCCCAGATTATCCCGGGCATGGATGCGGACGGTGTAGATGATCGGCCCGGTTTCGGTCGGGTCGGCGGCAGGCGCCGTCCAGGTGGCGCTATAGGTGATGCCGGTCGTACGCGCCAGATCCACCGTTACGGGGGTTGCGCCGGGCCTTGAGATCTCCGCCCACACCCTGGCAAGGGTACCGTCATCCGTCACGTCGGCGAAGAAGGTCACGGTCCCGCCGGTCAGGGGAAGTGTCGCCTGGCTGGCAGAGACGCTCCTCACCTCGGGATTCGTGGCCCCGGGTCGGCCGCCGAGGCCGGATCCGTCTACGCTGCCGAACATGCCGCCACAACCTGCCAGGCCGGCCAATAGGAGGATCGCCGCCGCGGCCCGAGACACGCTGCGCAGTGATTTGATGTGCGTCACCATGGTAGCTCCACTCTCTGTGCGATGTCGGCTCGAGGCTCGCAGAGCCGACTGCGGGAGTCTGCGGGAGGGGAGGCGCGGGGGTGCGGGCCGGCCATACGACCGCCCGCGCCCCCGCGCTCACCCGATCACCGCGTGATGATCACCGGCTTGATCGTCTGGGTCCGGGCGCCCTCCTCGGTCGTCGCCGTGGCGCGGACCAGGTAGAGGCCCGGAGATACGCTGCCGGACCAGACGACCCGGTTGATACCCGCCTGGGCAGCGTGAGCGCGCGAGACGACCGCCACGACGCGGCCCGTCGGCGAGACCACTTCCAGGTCTACCACCGCTGCGGTGGAGAGCGCGAAGCGTACCGCGCGCCCGGCGCGCACGGGCTCGATCTCGAGGTCGGTGATGAGCAGGGCCGAGCCGGCGCGCGGCTGGGCCACCACCCGGAAGCGCCGGGCGTCCCCGTTCATCTGGAAGGTATAGGCGGCTGCGGTGCGCAGCGAGCGGCGGGCCCCCGCCGCTTCATCCACCAGCGTCAGCACGACGTCCTTGGGCAGGCCCCGCAGATCCGGCCAGGTGAGGGTGAACTCCCGGGCTTCGGCGGCCGCGCGGCCCACCGGCGTCACCACGACCTCCCATTCCTGTCTGCCCTGCAGCGCCCCCTCGCGCAGGTCCACCACCACCGGCCGCCCGTCGCGGAGCAAGGTGACGCGGACCTGGCGGCTGCCCTCCGGCGGGTCCGGGGGCTGAACCACGCTCAGTCCTCGCTGTCCCTCCGTCATGCCGAGGACCACCTGGTCCACGCCCGCTCCCGAACGCACGTGCAGCGGCACGCTCCATCCGGTGGCCCGGCGCGGCCGATCCACCACTCGCAGCCTCGTTTGGCCCGGCGGCGGCAGGATCAGATCGCAGTCCTCGTTCGCCTTGAACCAGTAGCCGCCCCAGGGGGCGAGCTCCCCGGCCACACCGGCGATCACGCTGCTGTCGTAGACCATGAAGTAGGTGCCGGTCTCCGGATTGACCGGATCCGGCCGGAAGCTCCAGGCGTAGTCCTCGACCCAACCGGCCTGCCAGGCTTCCGCCAGGGTCTTCTCCTCACTGCCGCGCCGCACCCGGAGTCCTTGCAGGCTCCAGGCGACGGGGTCCACAAAGGAGTGCGCGATCATGTTCCAACCGCGCTTCACGGCGAAGACCTGCGCCTGCTGCTGGTCCGGCACCGTGCCCGACCAGGCCATCGGCAGGTTGGAGTCGGCGGCCACGGACTTGACCCAGATCGGGGTCTGGGGGCCGAAGCCGGGGAAGGCGGGGTCGCCGAAGAGGATGTAGCCGGGTCCTCCCGGGGGATACCACGCCGCGCGGAACTCCGGGGCGCCGAACGGGTTGGCATCCGCCGGCATCGAGAGTTGGGCCGGGATCACCACCATGGAGAGGCCGCGGCCGAACCCGGGCGGTGGCCCCACCACCCGGTAGCGTACCGTCGCCAGGGCTGTGTTGCCGGAGACGTCGGCCGCTTCGAAGACGGCCGTGTGCAGGCCCGGCCGGAACGCCAGGGGCAGCTCCCCGCCCTGCGAGCCTGTGGCGTCGGCGCCTTCGGAGTTGTCGTGGGCCACTGCGGTCACAACGCCGGTAGCCGGATCGAACTGATGGGGCACCGCGACGCCGTCAACGCTCATCCGCACCTGGTGCGCGGCGACGCCGCTCCCGACGTCGGTGACGGTGACAGTGAATACCTGCGGACCGGGATTGACCAGGATCGCGCCGTCGGCCGGCGAGATGCCCGAGAGGACCGGCGCATCGCTCTCCGTGGTGACGGTGACCTGGAGGGTTGCCGTCAGGCGGCGTCCGCCGCCCTCGACCACCAGCTCGCCGGTGTAGACGCCCGCCTTGGTGCCGGCGGGCACCGCGATGTGCGCTTCGAACTCGCTATAGGACTTGGCCGGCACCTCGAGCGCCTGCGGTAAGACCGCCACGCCGCTCGCCGGCAGCACGTCCCCGTCCGCCGTCTTCAGGTCACCGGGAGAGACGGATACCTGCTCAGCAGAGTTCAGGCTCGACGTGACCCTGAAGGTGGCGGCAGCGGAATCGCCGCTCGCATAGACGGAGCCGAAGTCGTGCTGCGTCTTGTTCAGAGTCAGGCCGGTGAGGGGCGTGCTGGTGACGGTGAACGTCTGGCGTGTGATCCGCGAGAACGCCTGTCCGCCGGATGTCTGGCCGTTGGCGGTGATGTCCACCACATAGTCGCCGGCGTTGCCGGTGTTGCCGTAATCGGCGGCGTAGAGGCCGTCATTCGGCGAGCCATCGTTGTGCTGGCCGTCGTCGAGAAGGGTGACCGTGTCGGTCACTGTTGCCGCTCGCGACGGCATGCTGCCGGATCGGGAGGAGAAGAGTTCTTCCAGCGCCTCTTCGTCACCCCCCACCGGCCGCGCGGGAGCCGGCTGGCTGGAGTCCGGCCGGGTGACCGCTGCGGTCACCGCTGCGCCGAGCACCGGCGTGGCGCCGTCTTGCAGGCTGAGCGCCAATCGTACGGTGCCGCCCTTCAGGTAGTTGGCATCAATGGTGAAGAGCGTGAGCGCGAGGGGTGACGGCCCGGTCACCGTGTTCACGAAGGGCTCGCCCCCGGTGGGCACGTTCGTGCCGGTGACGCTCATCCGCCAAAGCCCCGCCATCGGCTTCTCGATGGTGAAGAAGGCGAAGCGGCCGGCCGAGCCGAAGGTGACCCCCGGTTCGCTCTGATCCACCGTCGTGCCATCAGGCCGCTGCAGGGAGAGGGACATCGTGCCATTCGACCAGGTGGTTGAGAAAGTCGCCGCTTCCATCTGGCCGTCAATGGTGACCTCGTTCGATACGGTCTCTCCCGGGTTGACGTTTCCCTGGGTGTTGGCGACCGTCGACTCGCCCTTGGGAGCGCCGCGCAGGCGCGCGAACAGCTCCGCCAGGTTGTGCTGGGTGGGCGCCTTGGCGTACTCGCCCCCGGTGGCGCTGGCGATGGAGCGCATGAGCGCCTCATCGGCGGCGCCGGTGAGAGCGATGGTGTAGACCGGCCACCCCTTGGCCGCGAACTGCTGGGTGGCCACACCGCTGTAAGTCCCCTCGCCGTCGGTGAGGAGGATGGCGGCCTTGGGCGCGTTCGTCGTCGAAGCAGCCAGCTCGCTGTAGCCGCGCTGCAGGCCCGCCTCGATGTTGGTGCCGCCTGAAGAGTCCACCTTGTCGATGGCCGCTTTCAGCGCGTTGCGGTCGGGCGTCGACTCACCCGGTTTGCCCGTGATCGTCGTCAGCGACGCCCAGGTGCGCACGCTGCTGTCGAAGTCCACCACCGCCATGGCGTCTTTCTCTTCCGCCATGTCCACCAGCATCTTCGATGCCGACTTGCGGTAGTTGCCGGGGTCGTTCCACCCCATGCTGCCGCTGCTGTCAATGATCAGGGCGAGCTCGATGCCGCCCGGCTCTCCATACTCGACGCCCAGCTCGCGGCAGAAGGCTGTGGTGACGGGGCCGGTCTTTGCCTCGTCCACCAGCGTGCCGCCGCTGTTCTTCCGAACAAGGTAGCTCTCTTCGTGCGTGCCACTGACCACCAGGTCGTAGGTGCCCTCTGCGGCTTGCCTGGGCGGCTGGCGCACGTCCAGCTCGTAGCGGCTCCCCGTCAGGTTGTGTACCGGAGTGACGGAGTCGCCGCCCACGCCCGGCGGGATCTGGACGCCGAATCCGGTGGCGTCTCTGCGAATGGAGGCGTCGTCCCAACGAAGCTGCGCCACCGACTTGAACTTCTTCGGCCGGTCGAAGGGGCCGGCGTGGACACGCGCGCCGCTGGCGGGCGTCTGGATCCGCACGACGTTGAGGATGCCGGGCCGCCCGGCGTTGCGGCGCGAGCGATACTTCGCCAGGAGTTGCTGTTCGTTGCCCAGCGACTTCTGGCCGGCCGGCCGGTTCGCATCGTAGAACCAGGCGTTGACGAAGCCCTGCATTGTCGTGGGCTTGTTGACCGTGAAGATCTGCCAGATGTTGTTGATGCCGCCGACCTGGAGCGTATCCCACAGCATCCGGGCCACGTCCCACTCGTTCTGTTTGCCCCAGCCGTCGGTCCCGGTGGAAATGTCGATGGACCACTCATGGCCGGGTGAGCCGGATCGGTAGACCGGGTCGTTGCGCACGGCGCCCATCGTGAAGGTGGCCCAGCCCTCGGAATAGGCGTAGGCCTGGTCCTGCTGCCCGGTGGGGTGGAAGCCGCCCAGGGAGGCGCTCGTTGAGTAGTTGCGGTGCAGGAAGTGGCCGTACTCGTGGAGGATCACCGACGGCTGCCACTGCCCCGGGTTGTTCTGCTGACCACGCATGTAGAACGCGTTGGTGCCGGAGGAGTAGTAAGAGGATCCCAGGTTGTAGCCTGCATACCAGACAACGTTTGCGTCCTGCAGCGCGCCACCGCGCGTCTGCGTCCACAACTGCCCCTGGCGGACGGTGTCCAGGATGGCGAAGGCGCCGCTCTGGTCTCTCGCGTAGTTGGCGGCGGTGGCCGTGTGCTGGTGGCTGGCGACCCTGAGCTGGCCCATGTCAATGGTGGTGCCGGCCGCGTCGGCGGCTACCTCCTGGCGCCAGCGCGTCCAATGGACGTTGTCGGGCAGACTGCTGACCACCTTCACGCGTGAGCCGTCGGTCGCTTCCGAGCGGATCTCGACGCGATAGGTCTTGCCCGGCTCCACATTGAACGAGAAGGACCCGTCGGCCCCGGTGGTGCCGACCTGCAGCTCGGTGGTGCCCTCGATCAGGCGCACGCGGCACCCGGCGATCGGCTGGGTCGCCCCCGCCTTGTCGGTGTAATCGAACTTGCCTGTCAGCGCGGCGGTGCCGCCGTTTCGCCCGCTCAGGCTCCGCGTCACTCGCGGGGGCCGTGCCGGCGCCAGCTCCGCGCCGCCCGGCGGCGGCGCCTGCGCCAGCACGCCGCCCCTCGCTCTTCCCGGCGTCGCGATGTCGAGGTAGACGTTCTGCGTCTTCGTGAGCAAGAGCGACGTTCCGGTCTCCCGGGCGACCACCGTGGCGCCGAGCGGCGCGATACCCCCCACCGCGATGCGGATCGCCGCCGTGAGGCGAATCGGCACGCCCCGAGCCGCTGCGCCGGTCCAGGAGGGGATGCCCCCTGCCAGCGACAGCCCGGGAACCAGGTCCCATTGGGCCTGGAGATGGTCACAATCCACCTCGGGCACTACCGTGAGAACCGCGTTCACGGTGCCACCCATGCTCGGCACGCCGGCCACCGCGATGTCGATCGCTACGGGTGCGAGCGACTCCGAGGCGCGCGCTCCCTGGCATGCCACTCCGGCCAGCAGCGCGATCAGCAGACCGCGCAGCAAACCGAGCCTCTGCGTCCTCCGCTCCATTGTCATGCCCTCCATCCCAATGGCGCAACGTGCTACTGTGAGGAGTCCCGGTTCTCGACGGTAGCCAACACGCCGTTCTCTGCGGCGCGAATCGTCAACTCGCCGTTCCCACGGAACACGTAGTCGCCAACCGCGCCCTCGAAGAAGCTGCCAATCGTCCATAGCCCTGGCCTGGCCACCCTGACAGCGATGACGATCCTTCGTGTCTGTCGCTCCGGGAGAGCGACGTGCCCGCTGAGGTCACCTCGAACCAGCGCCACCCCTTCCGGGAGCCCGACGGTGAACTCCGCGTGGGGGATGCCGATCGGGGATGTTGCTTCGATGATCACTTCCTGTGGCTCGCCTGTCTTCAGCGAGCCGCGCAGCGACTGCCTGACCGCGATGGAAAACCCATCCACCACGGCCAGGCGGTTCCCAACCACTACGGGGTAGAGCGCCGCGGTGGCGCTCATTCCCTCCGCCCCCCGCTTCCCTATCGCCGTCGCCGAGATGAACGGCGCCTCCGCGGAAGCCACCTCCGGCGAGATGATGACCTCGACCGCCAGGCGCCGGATAGTCCCCTTGCGGAACGGCCCTGCCCAAGTGCGCTGCAGGTGTCCCTTCACGAGCTTCACGCCGCGGGGCAGGGCGATGACCCCCTCCATCTGCTGCAACTGCGGCAAGTCCTCCTTGGGCAGAATGGTCATTACCAGCTTCAGGGGCTTGGCGAGGAGGGGCTTGCCGACGACAGAGAGGTCTACCCGGAACGGGGCGGTCATCTCACCCGAGAGGCGGCGGCCCGGCTCTTCCGGCTCGCTGGCAGCGGCAGTGGACATTCCGCGCTCCATCAGAGTCCCGACCGTTCCCCCGCAGGAGAGGAAAGGAACGCGCCCTGCAATGAGGGCGGCCCCGGCAATCGGTGTGAACCCACCCAACAGGGAAGCCAGGAGGCGTGTGCGTAATCCTCGACTCATGTTGAACCTCAAGGCTGGCGCGCCGACATGCCGCTCGCCATCCCATCCTCCGGAAAAGTGACAGCCCGGCCGCAGCAAGAGAAGACCACGAGGAGCGATGGCTGCCGCGGCGCCAAGGACTGGAGACCCGCGGAAGCACCTCTCCGCGGCCCTGGTCCGGGTTCCTGCAAGTTGCCGGCATGGTTGGCATGGCATGGTCGCCACCGGGCCCGATCCGGTCACACGCCGAACCGGTGGCGTCACGCACCCTCTCCCCACCAAGGGCAGGACAGTGGGGAAACCGTGCGGAGCGGCCACTTCTAGCGTCCTGCCGGGCGATTTCCGTCCGCAACGGTGTATCCCACTCTACCACATTGGCGCTCGCCTGTCAAGACATCGATCGCCTCCGGCGACGCCCCTCGTCCTCGCCTACACGGCCCCTTCAAGCCGCTTCAGAACGACGATGCTGATGTCATCGGCGGCGTGGCCCCGGGCATGAGCGAGGGCGCGGTCGAGGAGGTGCTCGGCGACGGCGCGAGCGGGGGTGTCGCGCATGGCAACCACCAGGTCTTGCAGCCGCTGCTCGCCGAAGAAGTCCGAGTCCCGCCGCGCCTCGACGAGGCCATCGGTGTAGGCGACGAAGAGGCCGCCGCGCCCCAGATCGAGGGTCGCGCGGGTGTACTGCGGGTTCTCATCCACGGCGAGGGGGAGGCCTCTCTGTTCCATCAGGGAGCAGCTCCCGTTGGCAACGACGGGGGGCGGGCCGCCGGCGTTCACCAGCTCGAGGTGGCCGGATGCATCGCAGGTGCCGGCCAGGACGGTGGCGAAGTGCTCTCCGTCCAACTCATGGGCCAGGATGCGGCTCAGGCGCGCCATGACGTCGGGCAGGTCGGGCGTCTCGCGGATCAAGCCGCGGAAGAGCGCGCGGATCATCACCGCGTCGGCGACGGCCTCCAGGCCGTGCCCGGAAAGATCCCCGACCAGGAAGGCCGCCTTCCGGGGGCTGATGGGGAACAACTCCATGAAGTCGCCGCCCAGGAGCGCCCGCTCGGTGGCGGAGACGTAGGCGTGGCCGATCTCCAGGTCGCCGAAGCGTTTCGGGATGTGCGGCGAGAGCCCCTCCTGGATCACCCAGCCGATCTCGGCGCTGGCGGTCAGCTCCCGGCGGTGGAACTCGAAGTAGGAGGTGGCGAGGGCGCCGATGGCGACGTGGAGGAACTCGTCCATGCGGATCAGCCAGGTGTGCAGGTTGGCGGGCCGCGGGTCGAGCAGATAGGGGAGGTAGCTCTCCTCGAGGAAGTGGATGCTGAGCATGAGCGCCTCGAAGGGGAACTTGCGCCGCGCCAGCACGGCGCCGGCGTCCTCCAACCGGGAGAGGCAGGCCTCCGGCTCTCCGGCAGCCATCGCCTCCAGCATGTGGCCCCACAGGCTGCCGAAGAGATGGGCGATCTGCGCGCGCTCGATCCCCGGCGGCTCCCAGGTGCGGAACTGCTGCTCCACCCAGCGCCCCACGACTTCGCGCCGGTGTGGCACGAGTCGGTGGGCGACCTCACTCAGGGCCGCCCGGCTCTCCGACGGGAACCCGACGATTCGGCAGCCTGCAAACCGGTAGTCTTCCACGAAGCCTCCTGTGCGGAATGGGCCCGGGCCATCGCCGGCAGGCGTCACCCGACCGCCGCCCGGTCGGGTGACGCACTGGCTCTTTACCGCGGGGGAGCCGCGCGGCCCGAACCTCGAGTAGGTGCCGCGCGCTCCTCACTGCACTCTCCTTCCTCCCGGCAGGTAGACATTCCTTCCGCAGCGGTCCCGTCCCGCGGCGGCTCGGGCGCCCTTCGCGCCCCATGTCATCTTCTCGATCCGGGGGTTTGAGGGCCGCCCGGTTTGGCAATGGATCACCTGCGTGCCGGGCGGTGTTCCCGCTCGGGCGCGCGCCTCGAAGGGAGCGACAACATGCCAAGATACCGTGCACTCATCGAGTACACCGATGGCCGGGGCCGAGAGCAGACCCGGACGGTGGAGATCCGCTCGCGCAGCGACTCGGCAGATGACCTGGCCAGGGCGGCTCAGGAAGCGTGGGCCAAGATCCGCGAGCATGGCGACCACCTCCCGCACAACATCCACTGGGAGCGTCTCGACGAGGAGGAGGAGTAGGGGCGTTCCCCTGTCGGGGAAACGGCCGGGCAGGGAAAGGGCGTCCTCCTGCCGAATAGTCTTCTCCGTGCAGGCAGCGTCGCGAGGGAGGCACGCGCGGACGCATGACGATCGGCATGATCAGCAATAGCTGGCGCCCGGTGCGCTGTGGGGTCACCACGGTATTGGAGGAGGCCGCACTGCACCTGGGCGCGCGCGGGCACCGGGTGGTCTTCATCGCCCCCCACCACCCCGGCGTCGTGGACGCCGAATGGCCCACGCTGCGGCTGCCGAGCGTGCCGCTGCAATCCGACTATCGGGTGCTGGCTCCCTGGCTGCCCGCGCTCTCCGCCACCTGGCGAGCCCTTCGCCGCCTCGATCTCGACCTGGTACACGCGCACGACTCGGTGCCGTTCGGCGCCGGGTTCCTGGGCGTCTCGGTCCGGAGGCGCCTGGGCGTCCCTCTCGTGGTCACGCAGCACTGCTTCTACGAGTCGCTCGTGGTGGATCACATCCGCGCCTGGCCCGGGGGGCGTCGCCTGGCGCCGCTGGCGCGCGTGCCGATGCGCGCCTGCATGCGCCGGGTGCTCACGGCGGCGGACCTGGTGCTCGCCCCCTCTGAGGCGGCGGCGCGCGACGTGCGCCGCTTCCGCCCGGAGGGAGTCGCCGTGCTCCCCTCCGGCGTGGCGGCGCCCGCCACCCACCCGAACGGCGAGGTGCGCCACCGGCTCGGTCTCTCCGACCAGACGCGCCTGTTGCTCAACGTTGGTCGCCAGCACGCCGACAAGAACCTGCTCCTCCTGCTGGAGGCGTTCGCTCACGCCTCGCACCGGATGCCGGACACGGTGCTGGTGCTCGTCGGCGAGGGGCCGATGCGCGCCCGACTGGAGCGCCGGGCGCGCGAGTTGGGCGCCGATGGCCGCGCCCGCTTCATCGGTCCCGTCCCACACCCGGAGATCTGGCCCTGGTACGCCGCGGCGGATCTCCTCGTCTCCACCTCGATGCGCGAGACCCAGGGCCTTGTCTTCCTGGAGGCGATGCACATGGGCCTCCCGGTGGTCGCCATCGAGGGCGAGGGGGGGGGCTCCGTGGTGCGCCACGAGGACAACGGTCTCCTGGTGCCCCCCGTCGCCAGCGCGATCAGCGATGCCATCGCACGCTGTCTCACCGACCCCGACCTCCGCGCGCGCATGTCGCGGCAGGCGCGGGCAGAGGCTCTCCGCTTCGACTCCCGGGCGCTCGTTGCGGAGCTGGAGGCGCACTACGGCCGGGTGCTCGCGCAGTCGCCACCTCGCCGCGTCCAGGTTTCATGAGCCCGGCCGCCGGGTACGGCACGGATAAGGGAGGCACGGGAATGGCGAGGGAGCCGCGCAGCGACGAGACGACGCAGTTCCACATCGGCGCCCCGGTCATCGCCCCTGACGGGCGGGTGGGCCGGATCCAGCGTGTGGTGGTGGACCCCGATACCGGGCGGATCGTGGACCTGGTCGTGGCCACGAACGCGCACGTCGCCGCCCCGACCGTGGTGCTGCCGGTGGACCGCGTGATCGACTCGGACGAGAACGGCACGCGGGTGGACATGCCGGCCGCCGAGGTGCGCCAGCTTCCCCGCTTCGAGGAGGTGCGGTTCCGGGAGCCGGAAGTCGGCTGGTCCGGTCTGCCCCCCTACACGCCGGACGCCGTCCTCTTCTGGGAGCCGCGCACGGCAGTGGAGGCGTTCCGCCCGCCGGTGATCGTGCCGGAGCCGAACGTGGAGGGGGTGCGCAACATCCCGGAAGGGACGGTGGCGATCTCCGCCGACATGGATGCCCGCTGCGGCGAGGTAGTGATGGGCCACGTGGATCGTGTCCTCTACGATGCCGAGGAGGACCGGGCGACCCACCTCGTGGTCCGCCGTGGGATCCTCGGCACGGACGAGCGCGTCGTGCCCGTCTCCCACGTGCGATCCGTCACCGATGCCGCGGTGGAGCTGGACTGCCACAACGGGAGCCTCGATGAGTTCCCACGCTACCGGGGGTAGAAGATGGCGCGCAGCCCGAGCCCGCTGACGGACCTGAGCGAGGGGGTGATCCTCCAGGAGGAGAAGATCCTCGCCGCCTGGCTGGGCATCCTTCCCGCGGATGTGAGTGCCCTTGCCGACTCGCTCTCGGAGATGATCCGAGACCTCCTGCTGCTCATGTACGAGTACATGGGCGGCGCCGATGCGGAGGCCGCCGAGGACACGCACCACCTCGCCTACCGCGTGGCGCAGCGGGTGCTCGAGGAGGCGGACTACCACGCGCTCATCGCCTACTTCCGCGATTCCCTACAAGAGGCCGTGGTCGGCTACACGCCACTTGCGGGCGAGCGGGCGCTGCGCATCCTTTCCTTCTTCAACGTGACCACTGACGCCTATTGGCAGGCGCACATTGATGGTCTGAGGAAGACGATCCGCCACCAGTTCCGCGAGCGCCTCAGCAACGAGCTGCGCGTGGCCAAGCGGGTGCAGGAGCGCCTGCTCCCGAAGGTCATCCCGAAGATCCCCGGATGGGAGTTCGCCGGCCGCCTGGTGCCGGCCCTCGAAGTCGGCGGCGACTACTGGAGCGTGAAGCAATACGAGGATGACGGCATCGTCACCTGCAAGCTGGCGGACGTGACCGGGCACGGCATCGGCGCCGCGATTCTGGTGGCTGCCGTGAAGTTCATCTCCGGCGGCTTCTACCGCGGCGCGCCGTCGCCCGCCTGGGTGATGGAGCGCACCAATCACGTCCTGGTCGTCGAAACCCCCAGCGACATCATGGTGACGATGGTCTACGGCTGGATCGCGCCGGCGAGCGGCGAGGTGACCCTGGTGAACGCCGGGCACGCGCCGGCGTTCGTGTGCCAGGATGGGCAGGTGGCCGCCGTTCCTCCCACCGGCCCGGCGCTCGGCCTCCTCGAGTCGCGCTACTCCGAGGTGAGGCTCCAGTTCCAGCCGGGCGATATTCTGGTACTCTCCTCGGACGGAATCGTCGAGGCGCGCAGCCGCATCCCGTCGCGCCTCCGCGAGATGTTCGGCGCCGAGCGTCTCCGGGAGCTGATCTGCGACCACGTCGACCTCCCGGCGGATGTCCTGGCCGACCGCGTGATCCAGGCCGCCGTGGAATTCTCCGGCACCCCCAACGACGACATGTCGCTGATGATCGTGAAGCGCAGCGGGGGGTGAGGGGCCGCCGGAGGCGGGCAGCGTCCGTCCTCCCCCTACCGCCGCACCTGCTCCGACGACGACCCCGAGAAGATCCCGCGCAGGTTCAGCTTGAACTGGTCCGGGTTGGGGCTCACCGCCATCGCCTCCTCGGTGGTGACCCAGCCGCGCTGGCAGAGCTCCACCAGCGACTGGTTCAGCGTCTGCATCCGGAAGAAGTTGCCGGACGACTCGATGGTGCGCCCGAGCTCCCCCGTCTTCGCCTCCTCGATCAGCTTGCGGATCGTCGGGGAGGCGACCATCACCTCGACGGCGGCGATGCGCCCCGCCCCGTCGGCGCGCCGGCAGAGGCGCTGCGAGACCACGCCCTGGAGCACCACCGAGAGCTGGAGGCGGATCTGCTGCTGCTGGTGGGGCGGGAAGGAATCGATGATCCGGTCCACGGTCTGGGTGGCGTCGTTGGTGTGGAGGGTGGAGAGGACCAGGTGGCCGGTTTCGGCGGCGGTGATGGCGGTGGAGATCGTCTCCAGGTCGCGCATCTCACCAATCAGGACGATATCGGGGTCCTGGCGGAGGGCGCGGCGGAGCGCCTCGGCGAAAGAGCGCGTGTCGAGG
>JACQGM010000083.1 GCA_016199585.1 Armatimonadota bacterium | reverse complement strand
ATCTTCGGGTGCGCCGCAGTGCCGCCGAGGCCCTCTGGCGGGGCAAGGTCAAAGACGGTGGCGCGGTGGACCCGCTGATCGCCGCACTTGCCGAGCGTGATGCCCTCCTCCGCGCCTTCGCCGCCGGTGCCCTGGGCGTGAGCGGCGATGCACGGGCTGCCGAGCCACTTCTCACCGCCCTGAAGGACGAAGAGAGCTCGGTTCGCGCCGCCGGTGCAGAGGCGCTGGGCCGGCTCGGGGCCGCTCGCGCTCTCACGCCGCTCGCGGCGGCGCTGAGCGATCAGGATGTGGTGGTCCGGCGCAATACGGCGGAGGCTCTCGGGCTACTCGGTCCGCCGGCCCTGGATGCGCTCGCCCCGGCCCTCCAGGATGGCGACTCCGAGGTGCGCCGGAGAGCGGCTCGCGGCCTGGGAGAGATGAAGGACGCTCGCGTCGTGGAACTCCTGGCTGCCGTCGTGGACGACCGCGAACGGGACGTCCGGTGGGCGGCGGTCTCCGGCCTTGAAAGGGCCGCGGGAAGGCGGGCGATGGAGGTTCTCGTCGACCGCCTGGCGCAGACCCACCCGTCGCGCGACCGGACTGACTGCATGTTCGTCTACGCGGCCCTGGAGAGGATGACCGGACGGCAGAGTACTTCGGGATGGTTGGGAGACCAGGACGCCACCTGGAACGGCCTCGTGTCGGACTGCCGTGAGTGGCTGCGAGGAGCGCAGGACGGCAGCCAGCGCCCGGGCTTCCAGAACGCCATCGAGGCAGCCCGGCAAAGCTACTCCGCGCCCAGGTGGAGGAACCATTGGAAGCCCATCAACTACGAGATGGTCCAGGTCGCCCTCCAGAAGGCCCTGGCCGTGGCGCAGTCCGATGCAGAGCGGGCGGAGGCACGACTGGCCATCCTCAGGAACCGATCCTACGACCTCAGTGGGGCGGATGCCGCGGCGACCCGGGAGGGCTACGCGGCAGTGCTGGCGCTGCCGGAGGCACGTCCGGACCAGAGGGCGCAGGCTATCCTTGGCATCGGGGAGACCTACGTCATGGAGCGGCGCTATGGCCTCGCCCGGCAGGAGTTCGCCCGGGCGGGCGCGATGGCGTCGCCCCCGGGTTGGGCGGGCGAGGTGAGCTTCGCCGTGGCCCGGTCCTACCTCCACGAACGAGACTTAGCGGCCGCCGGCAAGGAGCTGGCGCGGCTCGTCCAACTGGAGGGAGTGGCTGAGAAACTGAAGCTGGAGGCGGAAGCGCACTTGGACGCCATTCGCCTGGCGCTCCGGGTCCGGGCGAACCACCCGCGCCTCTTCTTCGACGCCGACACGTGGCCCGCTGTGAAGGCGAGGGCGCTCGGCCCCCGAAGAGGGGAGTTCGAGGCGCTGAAGGCCCGGGTGGATGCGGCCGCGGTGGAGGAGATCCGCGTGGCCGACCACGGCACGGCGCTGATGGAGGCCGCCTTCGTCTACCGGGTCACCCGTGAGGAAGCCCTGCTGAACCGGATCCGCACGATGCTGCGGGCGACGGTGGATTACTACCTCACCCGGGCGGATGCCGCTCCCCACTACTACTCGCGCGCGGGGTGCGCGGCGGCGCTCGACTGGGTTTGGAACGACCTCACCCCCCCGGAACGCGAGGAACTGGCGCGCCATCTGCTCCGGTACGTCTACTCAATCTACGTTCAGGAGAAGATCCACGGGACGCTCAGCGGAGTGCCCTCGTACTACGAGAAGAACCTCTTCTGGTATGCTGGCCTTGTAGCACTCGATCCGGCAGTGGACGACGTGGAATACGCGCGGGCGGTCTCCATTCTGGGCCACGGCTATGCCCACAACCGCGAGTACCTGGCGGGCAAGCTGAGGCAGGCGCGAGACGACGGGGGCGTGGATAGCCGGCTTGAGTACGCCTACGCGTCCGTCCCGAACACGGTCTGGTCCTTCGTGCATACTCTGCAGTCGGGGCTGGGGCACCAGACGCCGGCGGAGTTGGTGTATGTGGGCATCACCCCCAGCCACGTGCTGCGCAACGTGCTGGCCGTAGGGCGCGGTCGCTACCGGCACTTCGGCTACATTGATAGCTGGCGGCACAAGGACGGGGCGCACGTGGGCTTGCTCTACGACCACTTGGCGCAGTTCGTCCACTTCTTCGGGAAGACTCAGCCGGAAGAGGCGGGGATCGCGCGGCACGTGCGGGAGCGGCTGGAAAGAGAGGGGGTCACGGGCAGCGGGGCGTTCTCCGTCTATCCTTTCCTCCTCGACCTGGAGGAGGCGCCTCCGGCGCGGATCCCCGCGAATCTGCCCCTGGCTCGCCACTTCGAGAGTCTGGGGCAAATCTTCATGTCCAGTGGCTTCGGGCCGGACGATGTCTACGCCCTGCACGTCGTGGGAGGGGACGGAGAGGGGTTCCAGAACCCCAACGCCACGCACTTCACCCTCTACAAGAAGGGCTACCTGGCGCTGGACAGCGGCACGCGAGCCCACGACGGACCCGGCCACAGCAGCTACACCGACCAGACCGTGGCCCACAACTGCGTGCTGATCCGCATGCCGGGCGAGACGTTCGCCGGCGGGGGCAGTGCCGGGGGCGTCACGTCGGTCAACTCGGGAGGGCAGTGCCGCGCCATCTGGTTCGCCCGGCCGCTCGCCTTCGAAAACGACCCCGGCAACGCCTTCGCCTACGCCGCCACCGACGCCACGGAGACTTACCATGAAGACAAGTGCGCCCGGATGGTGCGCCAGTTCCTCTTCCTGCCGCCGGACCACTTCGTCGTCTTCGACCGGGT
>JACQGM010000080.1 GCA_016199585.1 Armatimonadota bacterium | reverse complement strand
TGTCGGATTCCTTAATCTGTGTCAGATGGTATAATGGAGTTGATCCACGGCACCCGGAGTGTACTGATGATCCGCAAAGTGGCAATGAAACAGAGCCTACGCGGCTTCTCCGAGGTCAGGCAGAACCTGGCGTACTGGCTGTCACGGCCGCCTTCAGAGCGAGTGGAAGCGGTGGAGCACCTGAGGAGGCGAGTTCATGGAGACTCAGAAAGACTTCGCCGAGTTGCTCACGTTGTTAAGCGCAAACGGAGTTGAGTACGCCATCGTCGGCGGCTACGCGCTGGCTTTCCACGGTGCTCCCAGGTACACGGGTGATCTGGACATATACGTACGTCCTACCGAAGAGAACGCCCGACGGGTGATGGCGGCGCTGAGGGAGTTCGGCTTCGGTTCGGTGGGACTGTCCGAAAGTGACTTCAGCGAGCCGGACCAGGTGGTCCAGCTCGGATTCCCACCGGTTCGAGTCGACCTGATCACCTCGCTCTCGGGGGTCTCCTGGGAGGAAGTATCCGCACACAAGGTCGCCGGGCAGTACGGGGAGATCCCGGTGCCTTACATCGGCCGAGAGGAGTTCCTGGCGAACAAGCGCGCCTGTGGCCGGAGGAAGGACCTGGCCGACATCGAGGCCCTCGGTGAGGAGTGACGGGGCGAGGAGCCTCTCTACCTATGTGCTCGCGAGCCTGCGTCCGGGGAACGGTACGTCATCGTCCGCAGCCGACCGTCGCGGCGTCCCTCTTGCAGCCCGCCGCCTCACCGACTTGCGAGGAGGTGAGGGGCTACACAGTGTCGGACCTGACCTTGATCGCGCGGCTGCCGCCCGAATTCGCCATCTGCACCCCTCGCTCGGATGGTTTGAAGCCGGCGGGCCAGACTGTGGCAACGTCCTGTACCGCGTCAGACAGGTCGGCTTGCTCAAGCACAGCCTCCCTCAGGTTGCAGCCCTGAAGTTGCGCCCCTTGCAGATATGCACCGTAGAGGGACGCGTTGCCGAGGTCTGCTCCCTGCATATCCGCGCCCTCCATGAGGGCGCTGTCCAACTGCGCGCCGGGAAGACGCGCGTGGCTAAGGTGCGCTCCAGTGAGATTAGCCCCTGACAGCTCTGCTAACGCGCAGTTGGCACCCCGCAGCGAAGCACCCTCCATACCGGCGTTGATCGCCTGGGCAGAACGCAGGTTCGCGTAGTCAAGGCAGGCGCGCGTGAGGTCTGCGTCAACCATGATGGACTTGAACAGAAACGCATTCTCCAGGTGGGCGTTCCAGAACATCGCTCTATCCAGGTGCGCCCGGCGCAGGTTCGCACGGTCCAAGTGCGCGCCCGTAAGGTCGGCGTCCTCCAGAGACGCCCTCTCCAGGTGGGAATCCTCCAGGTGCGCTTCCCGGAATGTGGCACCCTCCAGGTGAGCACCGTTCAGGTTGGCCTTCTGAAGATGTGCCCCGCGGAAATCCGCGCCGGTCAGGTATAGGTCCGAGAGATCCAACGACTGCTCGTCCTCTTCGCTCGTGTGTCGGCGCCGTCGGAACACCAAGATGACGCGACGGACGTCCTCCGGAAGACCCGTGCTGACCCAAGCCTCGCTGGCCGGATCGGGCCTGGACCCCGTCCGCGATCGCAGGTGTGCCTGCAGTATCTCCATGACCTCCCAGTGCCGTGCAGGAGTGTCTTGTGCAATACGCTCCAACTCCGAAATGCCCCTCAACCGGTCGGCCATTGTCGAGCTTTCCAGTTGCTCACAGGCCTTGTTGAACCTCTGGTGGCCCTGGGCCTCTGCGCTCAGGAGGTAGCTCCTGAGCCCGAGAAAGGCAGTGACTACCACGAACAAGCCCCCGATGATCTTCAGCAACAAGTCACGGTATGCGTTCTCAAGGTTGGCTGTGTCTTTCGGGTCCAGAGCGTAGCGCCCGGCTCCGCTCCAGACGCTCACGCAGTCCCATGTGACGGTAAGCAACACAAAACCCAGGCCGAAGACCATCACGAGGGCGACGACGGCCATGCTCAGCCTGACAAGTGAGCCGACCTGCGTAGATTCAAGGTGGGCCAGCGACGGGACAATCAGCCGTTCCCGGGCCCGCCGCCACCAGTTGCCGAGTCGCCTCGCGGTATGCACCGATGGCACCCGTACCCCTCGCGGGACAGCGGGGCAAGCCTCGCTCGTCACCGGAATACCTGTGTCTACGAGGGTCGCCGGGCCACTGCCGGATCCAATCGCGCCACTGGGTCTGTACGGTGACTCCGGTTGGTTGTGTTCGGCCCCTCCGGTCTTGGTTTCCGGGGTAGCCCCGTGCGTCTGGCTTTGCATCCACCCAGCCCCCATCTCTGAACGTGCGGGTTCCTAACTGCATTAACCCCACACCAAGTCTATCACCGGAGCTGGTTTGCGTCAAGGGAACCGCGTGCCCTCGTGCCGTTCGCCATGCGTGCATAGGAGGATGCGTGCGTCGCACTGCTCCATCTTGTTCGCACGTGCCCGGAGGCGCCTGGGTGGGCAACGAGCGGAGCGTGAAGCATGGAAGTAGCAGGGGACGAGTGGGCAGTACGGCCGTCCAGGTGGAAATCGCCCTCGCCCCCAGGTTCGGAAGACCCCAGGGCGAGGACGACGACGATTCCCGACCCTACCCCAGCCTCGCCTTGAGCTGCAGGTACATCCGCGCCTGGATGCCGTGGTTCTTCACCATGCCCAGCGACTCGCGCTGGTCGAACGTCTTGCTGTCGAAGGATGCCAGGTCCTCGCTGTAGAGCGCCCAGGGGCTCCGGCGCCCGATGACCTTCACCTGGCCCTTGAAGAGATCGAGCCAGACGGTGCCGGCGACGCGCTTCTGGGTGGCGCCGATGAACGCCTCCAGGTCCTCCTTCAGCGGATCGAACCAGAGGCCGTAGTAGGCCATCTCGCCCCACTTCCGGTCAACCATCGCCTTCATGTCCAGCTCGGCGCGGGTGAGCACCAGGGCCTCGAGGGCGCGGTGGGCGGTGAGGAGGACGACGGCGGCCGGGCACTCGTAGTTCTCGCGCACCTTCAGGCCGAGCATGCGGTCTTCCATGATGTCAATGCGGCCGACACCATTCTCACCCGCCAGGGCGTTCAGCGCGCGGACGAGAGCGAGGCCGTTCAGGCGCTCGCCGTCGAGGGCGACGGGCACGCCCTCCTCGAACTCGATGGCGATCCGCCGCAGCTTGTCCGGGGCCTGGTCGGCTCCCTTCGTCCAGAGGAAGATCTCCTCCGGCGGCGCGAAGTCCGGCTCTTCCAGGCGCCCGCCTTCGATGGAGCGGCCCCAGAGGTTCTCGTCAATGGACCATATCTTGTCCACGGACTGAGCGATCGGCACGCCCTTCCGCTTCGCGTACTCGATCTCCTCGGTGCGGGTGAGGTTGCGCTCGCGCATCGGGGCGATGATCTCCATCTCCGGGCAGAAGGCGCGCATCACGAACTCGATGCGGAACTGGTCGTTGCCCTTGCCGGTGCAGCCGTGGCAGAAGGCGTCGCCGCCGATCCGCTTCGCCACCTCCACCGCTTTCAGAGCGATGATCGGGCGGGCGATGGCGGTGCTGAGCGGGTAGCCCATGTAGTCGCCATTGGCGCGGATGGCCGGGAAGATGTGGTCCCGGACGAACTCATCCTTGGCGTCGGCGGTGTAGTGCTCGGTACCGAGGGCGCGCGCTTTGGCCGCCGCCTGCTCGATGTCCTCGGCCGGCTGACCCACGTCCACCGTCACCGTCACCACGTGATCGTAGCCGTATTCCTCGCGAACGAGGGGGATGCACACGGAGGTATCGAGACCCCCGGAGTAAACGAGAATGATCTTCTTCATTGAGATGTCCTTTCCGAGAGCGAGAGAGGCATGGAGAGGCGCAGAGAGAACCTAACGCAGAGGCTCAGAGGAAACAGAGGGCGCAGAGGAAGGAGTGAGATCCACTTTGTTGATGACGCGCTGGATGCCCTCCTTCAGCGTCGGCTTCGAGAAGTTCAGCAGTAAGGCGATCTGGATGCCGGTAGCACGCAGGTAGGAGAGCGCCTGCGCACGGTGCGCGGGACCCAACTCCTCTACTGCCTTCAGCTCGACAACAACGCGCCCCTCGACAACCAGGTCCAGGCGATATTCACCGATCAACTTGCCTCTGTAGTAGAGGTCAATGCGCTTCTGGCGCTCGCAGGAGATGCCCCGAGCCTCCAGTTCCAGACAGAGCGCTTCTTCGTAGACGGCTTCGAGGAAGCCCGGCCCAAGCCGCCGGTGTGCCTCAATGTCTGCCTGGATGATGCGGTACGTCAGCGCGGCATGCGGGGAGTCGGCTCCGTAGGTACCGGGATGCTCGGCGACCAGGAAGCTGTGGCCCATGTCCGTCTGGTACGTGGCGACATCACCATCTTCACCACCCCAGCCGCCTTCTGCAGCATCATCTGACATCCTCTGCGTCCTCTGTCCCCTCTGGTCCTCTGCGTATGGTTTGCTCTGTGTCTCCCCGCCTCTCAGCGCCTCTCACCCCAGCAGCAGCACCAGCAGCCCTTTCTGCGCGTGGAGGCGGTTCTCCGCCTGATCGAAGACGACGGAGTGCGGACCATCAATCACTCCATCGGTGATCTCCTCACCGCGGTGGGCGGGGAGGCAGTGGAGAACGACGCAGTCCGGCGCCGCCAGGCCCACCAGATCCCCGTTCACCTGGAACGGCGCGAAAGTCCGGGCGCGCTCGGCCGCCTCCGACTCCTGGCCCATGCTCGCCCACACGTCGGTGATGATCGCGCGGGCGCCACTCACCGCCTCGAGCGGGTCGTGGGTGACGCGGATCTGCGCGCCGCTCTCCTTGGCGTCTTCTTCCGCCAGCGCCACGATCTCGGGGTCCGGGTCGTGGCCCTCGGGGCAGGCGATGGTGAAGTGCGCGCCCAGCTTCGCGGCCACGAGCAGGTTGGAGTGGCAGACGTTGTTGCCGTCGCCCACCCAGGCGACCTCCAGGCCCTTCACCTCGTTGCGCTTCTCGAGGATGGTCATGAAGTCGGCCAGGGCCTGGCAGGGGTGCTCGCGGTCGCTGAGGCCATTGATCACCGGCACGCCCGCGTGCCTCGCCAGCTCGACCACGGTGTGGTGGGAGAAGGTGCGCGCCATGATGCCGTCCACCATGCGCCCCAGGGCGCGTGCCGCGTCGGCGATGCTCTCGCGCTGCCCGAGCTGGATCTCCGCCGGCTGCAGGTTGATCGCGTGCCCGCCGAGCTGCGTCATCCCGGTCTCGAAGCTGACGCGCGTGCGCAGCGAGGGCTTCTCGAAGACCATCGCCAGCGTCTTGCGCGCCAGCGGCCGGGGCAGGATCGGCGGCTTCGCCTTCAGCATCTTCTTCAGGCGCGCCGCCGTCGTGAACACCAGCCCCAGCTCGCTGCGAGACAGGTCGGCGATGGAGACGAGACTGCTCCCCCGAAGCAGATCGGGCACCTCGAAGGCGCCCTCCTCGACCGGTGTGGCGAGCGCGGCCCGGAAGTCGCCCACCACCGTCTCCAACTGCTTCAGGACATTGCTAAACGCCATCTCGCGATTCCTCCTCCGCATCTCCACTAGCCGTACCAGCCGCCTAGATAGGCGATCACCTCCCGGCGAACCGCAAGGAGGTCCACCCCGAGCTCGCTGAGGATGCGCGCCGCCAGGCCATCCCCCTCGCGGGTCACACCGAGCAGCAGGTGCTCCGTGCCGATGTGGTTGTTGTTCAGTTGCCGCGCCTCATCATAAGCCAGGTCGAGCACCTTGCGCGCGCGGGGGTCCAACGTCATGTCCTGGGTGGTGCCGCCCTCCCCATGCACGATGCGGCGCTCCACCTCCTCGCGGACGCGAGAGAGCGGCGCGCCCAGGCGCTCCAGCACCCGCGCGGCGACGCTGTCGCTCTCGCGCACGAGACCCAGGAGGAGGTGCTCGGGGCTGACGTAGTTCTCCCCGAGGTGCCTGGCCTCCTCCTGGGCGAAGAACACCACCCGTTTCGCTCTCTCGGTGAACCGCTGCCACATGACGCCCTCCCGTCGCACGCCAAACAGACAGACCGAGCCGGCCGCGGTCCTGGTCCGCGCCACCCGACCAACCCTCAGGCTTGCCCTCACCTACCCCCGACTCCGTCATCCTGAGCGCAGCGAAGGATCGCCGCCCCGAGTGCCCCTAATGAGCTTCGACGAGCAAGTTCGGTAGTTCGGGTGCGGACGGAGCAGCGCCCCTACGTACCTCGTTCGTCGTAGGGGCCGCCGCTCCGTCTCGGCCCGGTCTGACACGATTACCGGCTTTGCTCGGCAAGACTCATCAGCCCCCCGACTTATCGTGCCACGCGCGGCGGAGATGCTTCGGCGCGGCGCCTCAGCATGACCGGCGCGGGGGTCGAGGAGAAAGCCCGGGGCCGTCGGCACGTCCCGAACCGAACCCTCGGCCCGGCTCCTCTCACCCCGCGAGTGCCGCCTCCAGGATCCCGACCGCCCGGTCGATCTCCCCCCGCGTCACGATGAGCGGCGGCAGGAAGCGCAGGATGCGGTCGCCGATGGCGTTCAGGACGAGGCCCGTCTCCAGGCAGCGCAGCATCACCGCGCGGGCGTCGTCGGTGCGCAGCTCCACGGCGATCATCAGGCCCAGGCCCCGCACCTCCTTGATCTTCGGCTGCCGCTCCTGCAGGGCGCGCAGGCGGCCGGTGAAGGTGCGGCCCATCTCCTCGGCGCGCTCCGGGAGACGCTCGTCGCGGATCGTCTCCAGGGCGGCGCGGGCGGCCTCGCAGACCAGGTGCGTGCCCCCGAAGGTGCTGGCGTGGTCGCCCGGCTCGAAGGTTTCGGCGATGCCGGGGCGGGCCATCACCACCCCCATCGGCAGGCCGCCGGCCACCGCCTTGGCCAGGGTGAAGATGTCGGGCCGGACCCCGTAGCGCTGCCAGGTGAAGAACGCACCGGTGCGCCCCAGGCCGCACTGCACCTCGTCGAGGATCAGGAGCAGCTTTCGCTCGTCGCAGAGAGCGCGCAGGCCCTCGACGTAGTCGGGGTCGGCCACGTAGACGCCGCTCTCGCCCTGCACCAGCTCCAGCAGGATCCCGAAGGTGCGGTCGGTGATCGCGGCGGCGACGGCGTCCAGATCATTGAAGGGCACGTGCCGGAAGCCGGGCAGCAGGGGATCGAAGTTCCTCTTCACCTTCTCCTGGCCGGTGGCGGTGATGGTGGCCAGGGTGCGCCCGTGGAAGGAGTTGAGGGCGGTCAGGAGCTCCGTGCAATCGGGGCCGCGGTTCAGCTTGGCCCACTTGCGCCCCAGCTTGATGGCGCCCTCGTTCGCCTCGGCGCCGGAGTTGCCGAAGAACGCCTTGTAGCCCCCCGACACCTCCCCGAGAAGCGCGCCCAGGCGGGCCTGGCTGGCGTTATGGTACAGATTCGACGTGTGGATCAGCGTGCCGGCCTGCTCGCGCACGGCGGCCACCACGCGCGGGTGGCAGTGGCCGAGGCCGCACACGCCCAGGCCGGAAAGGAAGTCGAGATACTCCTTCCCCTCGGTATCCCACAAGCGCGCGCCCTCGCCACGGACGAAACAGACGGGCAGGCGCCCGTAGGTCTGCATCACGTGGGACCTATCCAGATCGACGACCTCCTGCAGCCTCGGCACTCGTTGGTCCTCCTCCACGGGTGTGAAAACGCGAAAATCCGGCGTCCGCCGGATGATCGTGGTTACGCCCGGGCGTAACATGGAAGAGGGGCCGGGCGGGAGTCACAGCGCTGCGGCATCTGAGCGGGCCAACGGAAGCGATGGACCCGCTGGCTCTCTTCCCACACGGCGATTCTACATGAAAGCGGGAGGAGAGTCAAGAAAGGTCCTGGTATCCACCATCCAGCGCCGTACCGCCCTGAGCCGGGGCGTTCGGCCGGGCGCAGCCGGCGGGATGCGCGCAGAGGCGCACCGCCGCGCCGCGGCGCCGCTCGCCCGGCGCGCCCATGCCCTTGACACGTCTGCGAGAATCGCCTATAATCGAGCAGCCCTCGAAAGCTCTCTAGCGAAACTAGACCGGGGGCGCGGGCGGAGGGCTTCCGCTCCCTGCCCTCTCCCGCACCGGAAGCCGGAAGCCGCCGGAAGGGGCTGGCGTCTCCACCCGCGCGGGCGCACGGAAGGATGAGGAATGCGGACGGAACCGCCCCAACCGTTGGTGCCGCTGGATGTGGACCCCGGCCTGTACACCCGCCACAGCGGGCGAGTGGCGCGTGTCCGCCTGGCGCTGGTGTGCATGGATCTGGCCACCATCGCCGGCGCGCACCTCCTGGTCCTCAGCGCCCTCGATACCCCGCCCGCCCCCTGGGCCGGCGGTCTCACCGTCAGCGTCCTCCTCAGTCTCGTCTTCCTCCCGGTCCTCCTCTTCCTCAACGGCGCCTACAGCCTCACCTCGGTGCGCAGCGCGGTGCGGATGTTCCAGGCGCTCTGGCGCTCGGTGCCGGCCTATTTCGTGGTCGTTCTCGCCAGCCACTTCTTCTTCCCGCAGCTCGGCATGTCGCCCGCCGCGGTCGCTCTCAGCGCGCTCGGCGCGGGGATCGGCGTGGGCGCCAGCCGCGCCCTCCTCTTCAAGCTCCTCCGCGATGCCCGCGACCGCCACAGCGTGCTGATCATCGGCGCGGGGTGGTCCGGACGCACCATCGGGCAGATCCTCCTGGAGTACCTCGGCAACCAGGTGCGCGTCGTCGGCTATGTGGACGACGACGCGCAGAAGCTGGGGAAGGAGATCGTCGCCGACTGCCGCGTCCTCGGCACCACGTCCGACCTGACGCACCTGGTGGTGGAGTATCAGGTCTCGGAGCTGGTGCTGGCCATCACCGAGCAGATCCCGGAGCGGCTCTTCACGCGGCTGGGAGCCTGCGCCGAGCAGGGGGCCACCTGGATCAGCATGGCCAACCTCTACGAGGAGATCACCGGCCGCGTGCCCGTAAAGCACATTGACGACCGGTGGTTCCTCTATTGCTTCGCACCGGAGCTTCAGCGGGTCTACGAGACGCTGAAGCGAGCGGTGGACGTGGCGGCGGGGCTGATGGGGCTGGCGGCATTGGCCTCCCTCTATCCATTCATCGCGCTGGCGACGTGGCTGGATAGCGGGCGCCCGATTCTCTACCGCCAGGTGCGGGTGGGGCGCGGCGAGCGGCTTTTCACCATCCACAAGTTCCGCACCATGGTGCAGAACGCGGAAGCGGATGGGGCGGCGGTGTGGGCGGCGCCGAACGACTCGCGGACGACGCGGATCGGCGCCTGGCTGCGGCGCACCCGCCTGGATGAGCTGCCGCAGTTCTGGAACGTGCTCAAGGGCGAAATGAGCCTGGTCGGCCCGCGCCCGGAGCGCCCGGAGTTCGTGAGCGAGCTCTCACGGGAGATCCCGTTCTTCAACCGCCGGCACGCCGTGCTCCCGGGAATCACCGGCTGGGCCCAGGTGAGATACCCCTACGGCGCCAGCGTCGAGGACTCCCTGCAGAAGCTGCAGTACGACCTCTACTACATCAAGCACCGCTCGCTCTTCCTCGACGCGGTCATCCTTCTGAAGACGCTGGTGACCGTGCTGGCCCGCGACGGGCGGTAGGCAAGTCGCGTCGCGCCGCCCCTACCGTACGACGTCCCTCAGCAGCGCCTCGTACTGGCGGGCGATGGCCCCGGGCGAGTAGTGCGCCACGACGTGCTCGCGCCCCCGGCGGCCCATCTGCGCCCGGGCGGCCGGGTCGGCGCGCAGGGCGCGGATCGCCCGAGCGAGGGCGGCCGGGTCCTCCGGGGGCACCGCCACCCCGCAGCGCGCATCCTGGATGAGGCGGTCGGTGTCCGCGCCGGCATCCACGGCGGCGAGGATTGGACGGCCGCTCGCCAGGATGGCGTACGCCTTCGAGGGCACCGACTCCGCGCCGATGCCGCGCTTCAGCAGCACCAGCGAGACGTCGGCACTGGCGTACATCATCGCCAGGTCCTCCTTCGGCTGGAAGGGGAGGAAGCGCACGTTCGAGAGGCCCATCTCCTGCGCGCGCGCCTCCAGCGCCGGGCGCGCCGCGCCGTTGCCCACGATCACCGCCAGGAAGTCGGGTAGATCACGTAGGTGGGCGCACGCACCCAGGAGCGTCTCCAGGCCCTGGGAGAGACCGATGTTCCCGGCGTACAGCGCCACGAACCGGTCGGCCAGCCCCTCGCGGCGCGCGAAAGGGTTCTCCTTCGGCTGCGGGCGCACCAGGTCCGGGTCCACGAAGTTCGGGATGATCCGCAGCTTCGCGGGCGGCACGCCCTTCCCCAGCAGATTCTGCCGGAACCCCTCGGAGAGGACCGACACGGCCGCCGCTCTGCGGTAGACGAAATCCTCCAGGCGGCGGAAGGCGCGGATGGCGCGCGGGTTGGTGAGGATGCCCAGGCGAATGGCGATGTCCGGGTAGATGTCCTGAACATTGTAGACGAAGGGCACCCGCTTCAGGCTGCCGAGAAGCCAGGCGGTGAGGCCGATGGTCAGCGGCGGCGACGGCGCCAGGACGACGTCGGGCGCGGGCGAGAGCAGGCCGGCCACCACGGAAAGAAGATTGAACGAGGCGTAGTTGAGCAGGCGCGCCCGCAGGCTCCCTTTGTCGGAAGCGACGTAGACGTAGGTGCGAGTGACCCGGATGTCCCCGTGCCGCGCCCGCTCGATCAACGTGCCCCGGTAACGTGGGTCTATGCGGTTGCCGGCGTAGTGCGGGAAAGCCGTGACCACGCTCACCGCGTGCCCGAGGGCCGCCAGTTCCTCCGCCAGGCGCGTCAGGATCGCCGCGTTGGCGGTGATGTCCGGCTCGAAGTAGAGCGTGAGGAGGAGGATGCGCAAGGAGTGGTCCTCAGATGCCCGCGTCTGCCCGCGCCTGGATCACCGACGTGTAGAACGCGCGCACCCGGGGCATCACCTGCGCGTAGTCGGCGCGCTCGCCGATGAGGCGGGCGTTCACCGCCTCCGCCGCCTGGCGCATCTGCGGGTTGTCCAGCGCCTGACGGATGCACGCGGCCAGGCCCGGCGCATCCTGTGGGTCGAACAGCAGCCCGTTCTCGCCGTGGGTGATCCACTCGCGCACGGATTCGATGTCGCCGATCACCGGGAAGGCGCCGCAGGCCATTCCTTCGAGCATACTGTTGGGGGTGCCGTCGCTCATGGACGGCGACACGATGACCGCGGCTCGCTGCAGCAGACCCACGAGCGCCGGCTGGGGCTGAAAGGCCGCTACGGCGACACGTTCGTCCGGGAGCCTGCGCGCTTCTGCTGCGCGTCGCACGATTGGTATCAGGGCAGGCGGCGCCAGCAAGAGGAAACGGATGTCCACTTCCTCCTCCAACAGCAGTCCGGCGGCATCCAGGAGCGTATCCACTCGCAGGTAGGGCGCGACGCCGCGCGGGTAGAGGACCAGTCTCTCCCGCTGCGCTGCCGGCAAACCAGGCTGGTATAGGCGGGTGTCTACCCCGCCGTTGCCAGGGAAGAAGACCCCCGGAGTGTGAGCGGGGAGGCCATACTCGCGGCTGAGGCGGATGTCACGCTGGCAATCGGCCGTCAACCCATCGGGACGGCGCACCGCGAAGCGGAGCAGGCGGCGGTGAACTGCGTAGGACGCGCCCGTGTAGATGAAGTCCTGCCCCCATGCGGAGAGCACCCAGGGGTGGTAGCCAGCGAGCGCGGCCACATAGCCCTCATTGGGGATGCGCAGCGCATGCGCAATATCCGGGCGGAAGCGGCGGAGGTGGCGCGCCGCCGCGAACGCCTGGGGCAGGACATCGAGGACCGTCACCTGGTGCCAGAGGGGACGGATACGCTGGTCCAGCCTGGTGCGCAGGATGAACCGCGCGGCCCCGGATACCCCGCGCGGCGAGCGATCCCTTTCCGAGGTCTTGACCAGCGCGTCACCGGGCCGGAATAGCCCCGGCAGGATACGCACCGCGACCCCTTTGATGTCCAGCCGGCATGGGTAGGTGCTGAGAACCAGAACGGTATCGCCGGAAGCCGCGAAATAGCGCACCCACCGCCGCGTGTGCTCGGCGCGGCCATCGGCGATGAAGGCAATGCGCAACGGGCAATCCCTTCTTCAAGAACGAGCGCGTAGTGGCCCGCCACTGCCCGCTTCCCCGCTCCGCCAGCCACCGGCAGGCCTCATGGCCAGATGCCGGGGGAGGGGTAGGGCCACCGCGGCCGGCGTGCCGCGCGGGCGATGCCCGCCTCAGCGGCAGCGAGCAGGTTCTCGGCGAAGACTTCGGGCGAGAAGCGGCGCACGCGCTCCGCGCCCGCCCGGCCCATCGCCGCCACGTCCACCTCACCATCGCTCACCCGGGTCAGCAGTCGCGCCAGGGCATTCGCATCATTCGGGTCGAACGTGAAGCCCGTGACCCCCTCGGTGACCAGGTCGGGCGCGCAGCCGCAGCGGCGGCTCACCAAAACGGGCAGGCCGGCCGCCATCGCCTCGTTCACTACCAGGCCCCACTGCTCGCGGGTGCTGGCCAGGACGAATGCGGCAGCCAGGCCATAGAGTTGGCCCATAGACTCGGCGTCCTGGTAGCCCACCAGCCGCACATCGGCCTCGAGGTTCAGGCGGCGCACCGCGGCGCGAACCTGGCCCTCGAGGGGGCCTGTGCCGGCAATCACCAGGCCCCATGCCCGCCCGCCGGCTTCCTGCCGGTAGCGGGCATGGGCGGCGAGCAGGCCCTGCACGTTCTTCTTCGGCACCAGGCGGCAAGCCGTCAGGAAGAACCGCTCCGGCAGGCCCGCTTCGGCGCGGAGCATGGTTGCAGACGCGTGGGCTGCAGCCGCCCGCGCGCGCCAGAAGCCGTTGTCCACCACATCGTAGCCGGTGAAGACACACGCCCGTGGCATCCCCAGGCGCACCAGATAGTCCGCGTGCAGGGTCCCGCCGCCGAAGCCGGAGTCATAGCAGTGGACAAGCCAGCGCTTGGGTATCTCGCGCCACCAGGCGCGGGCGAAGTCCTGCCAACTGCTCTCCATCATCAGCACCGCGCCCCGCCGGCGGTGCCGGCACCAGGCCACCGCGCCTCGCGACACCCGCGACCGGTAGCCGATGATCGCCACCGCGTCGGGGTCCACACGGTCGAGGGCTGCCAGCAGTTGCGCTTTGGAAGCGGGGCTCTCCATCCCGTCACCCGGTGAGCCGGTGGAGAGCACCGTGATCCGATCCGAGAGCAGATGTTGGTATCCGGTCACCGGGAGCTGTGGCGAGGCGCCGCGAAGCGCGAAGGCATGCACCTCGGTGCCCTGCTGCTCCCCCGCCCGACACAGCGCCCGAATGCGCGCCACGTGGTAGTGAAGGATGTCCTCCCAGAAGATCGCGATCCGCATCGGCACGGTCTCCTACGGGTCGGGCGCCGCCTCACGAGGGCCGGGAGGGCTGGTCGGCTCGGTCTCGCGCCGGCGGTGAGGTGCCCCGCTCCCGTACGGCAGCCTCAAGGATCCCCCGCGCCTTCCCCCCGATGGCCGACCACGTGAGCTCGGCCTCCACCAGGCGCCTCGCCTGCCGCCCCATCTCTTCCCGTCCGGCGTCATCGGAGAGAAGGCGGTCCAGAGCCTCCGCTGCCGCGTCCACGTCTCGCGGCGGCACCGCCAGCCCGTGGACCCCGGACACCACCACGTCGGTGATGCCGCCGTCGGCGGCGCAGACGACCGGCGTGCCGCACGCCATCGCCTCCAGGTAGACGGTGGCGAACGGCTCGTCCCACCCGACCAGGAAGAAGAGGTCGGCCCACGCCATGTTCTGCTGCGCCTGCGAGTGCGGGATCAGCCCCAGCAGCTCGATGCGGTCGGCTGCGCCGGACTGCCGGATCGCCTCCTCGACGGCCGGGCGCTCCTCGCCGTCTCCAGCGATCCGCAGCACCGCGTCCGGGTGCCTCGCCGCCACCCGGGCGAATGCCTGCACCGCGAGCGGGATCCCCTTGCGGGGGTAGAAGAGGGCGGCGCAGAAGACCATCTTCTTCCCTCGAAGGGCTTCCGGCCTGGGCGCTTGGCGCAGGGCTTCCGGCGGCAGGTCCACGCCGCAGTGGAGGCGCGCGGGGCGCGCGTGCGGGAAGAGGCGGCGCACGTCGGCCTCCATCCGCGCGGCGACGGCCCCGCACCGGAACGCCTTCCCCATGATCCGCCCGAGGGTCGCCCGGCGCTTCGGCAGCCATTCGCACGACGCGATCTCGGCGAAATCGTGGTCCTGCGTGACGAAGGGCAGCCCGCGCTCCTCGTGGAGGCGCTCGGCGACGAAGCCGCTGATGCCGGTGTGGTGCGCCAGGACCACGTCGGGCCGGAAGTCATCCACGATCCGCAGGATCTCCCGTCGCGCCGAGCGGTAGGCGATGCGAAGCTGCGGCTCCGGGTTCTCGCGCAGCCAGCGGGTGAGAGGCGGCACCGGGTAGAGGAGCCACCGCGGGTAGCACGCGCGCACCCCATCCCAGTCGTGCTCGCGCGGCGTCATCACCCAGGGCCGGGATCGGGGCAGCACCTTCAGGGCGCCGGGGAGCCGGGGCGAGAGGCAGAGGACGCGCACCTCCGCCAGGCGCGAGAGCCCCTGCGCCTGGGCGAGCGCCCACGTGCCGATGGTCGGCTTCATCGGCCGCGGGAAGTAAGTCGCGAGGAAGAGCACTCGCATGTTGGGACCGTAGCCTACAAGCTCAGCGCACGCCTGCGGCGACACGCGCCACCATGTCCGCCTGCGCCGCGGCGTTGTTCCACGGGCAGTTCGCCTGTCGCGCGGCGAGCTCCACGACCACCAGCTCCGGCCACCGCTGCGCGAACGCCGCGTACCGAGCCGCGTGATACGGCCCGATGGAGTGGCAGAGGATGCGGACACAGGGAGACATGAGAGGTCCGAGTTCAACGTTTAACGTTCAACGTTCAACGTTGAACTCGGAACGTCAGCAGCCGCGCGATCCACGCCGACCCGAGCAGCCACACCAGCACCATCAGGTAGAAACTCGTCATCGAGTGGAAGTTGCCGCGCACGACCATGACCATATAGGCGCAGTATAGCCCCAGGTGTACCCAGGCCTCGGAACGGTCACGGTTCGCGAGCGCGGCGCCGTAGACCCGGCTCGACACGTAGCCGAGCGCGAGGAACGCCAGGAGCACCGCCGGCCAGGACAGGTTGGCGTAGGCCTCGCCCACCAGCGACACGGCCACGTTCCAGTTCGCGTGCCGGTAGCGATCGACCAGCACCCGCGTGACGGCCGGCGCCGGCTTCCCCGGCCACCACGCCCGCGGGATCGGGAGCACGAAGAGCGAGGCGAAGCTCGCGCCGTAGAGATAGTCGTCCCACTTGGGAATGACGTGCATCAGGAGCATGCCGTTCTCGGACGCATCGAGGTCGCCCGCCCGGAGGAAGCGCACGAAGATGCCCGAGACGGAGTGAATGCCCCCCACCTGCCACAGCGTCGCGAGAGAGCGGCTGCCCCCCGAAACCACGTGGAAGCGCGCGTTCCCCCAGAAGGCGAAGAACCAGAGGAGCGCCGAGGCCGCCAGGATGATGCGCAGCGACGACCCGCGCCCCCGCCTCCGGTAAAGCCAGATCCCGGCCAGCGGCAGAAACAGCAGCAGCAGACGGATCCGTGAGGTGCTGTGGAACGTCACCCAGAGATAGAGGAGCATGACGAACCCGCCGGCCGCCAGGAAGAACCACCGCCGGGGCCGGCGCCGCGCTCCCAGACCCGCCAGGATGAAGAGGAGGGCATCCGCGACCAGCGCCGCCAGGAAGAACCCGAAGACGGTGAGCCAGGTCTCCCCGCCAGGCAGGCCCCGGCGAAACACCAGAACCGTGGGGGGCACGAGCAGGAAGAGGAGGTAGGCCCTCAAGGCATAGTGCCCGTCGCCCCGGGCGGCGCCGACCCCGGCGTCTTCCGCGGCGCGCTGCCCGGGCAGGGTCGAACCCGCGTGTTCGCCCGGAACGCCCGGTTCCCCCCGCGCCCCGACATCGCCCCGCCCGGCGCCGTCGGCAGCCGCGGTGAGAGCGACCGGCATCTGGAGAACGCCCCGGTGCCACCCCAACAGGAACCCCGCCCCGCCGATCACGGTCGCCAACAGCATCAGGTTGAACTCGCGCGGGAAGAGAAATCCCCAACAGGTGAACCCCGTCAGCATCGTCTGGAGCGCCGTGAGCACATGGATGAAGAAGAGTGCGATCCCGAAGTAGACCCGCGGGCAGAGCCAGCGCATGTTTCCGTGCCGGCGCCCGGGAACGCGCAGGCAGATGAGCGCGAGGAGCAGCCCGCCGCTCCACAGCCCCCAGGTTAGCGGGTCGGTGAAGTACACTCAGATGCCTCGGACGCGCGCACGATGGTGGCGAACACCAAGACCCTCATCGGCTCGCGTGGCTCAGCAGGCGGCGGGCACGCCGGAGGGCGACCCGCGCCAGGTAGGGCCCGTCGCCCTGGAGAAGGAGGAGCGCCGCGTGGCGCGAGACCCGGAAGCCCTCGTAGAAGGGATGCGCGCAGGGGTGCGCGATCCAGGGATAGTGCTGCCGCAGCGCCCTTCGCCGGTAGGCCGACACCTGGTCATCCGCCACGGCCGTCGTCTGCGACTCGTGCAGGCGCGTGTTGCTCAACACCCGGCGCAGGAAGAGGAAACGCGCCCGCGCCCTCCCGAAGCGGTAGAAGAGCTCGTGGTCGGTGGCATAGCGGTTGTACTCCAGGTCCATGCCCCCCACGCGCTCGTAGAGCGCCTTGCGGAAGAAGACGGAGGACTGGTGGTAGACCCCCGGCGGGATCGGCAGCCGGGACACGGGCACGCCGCGCAGCTCCTTCAGGAAGCGCCCGGCGCCGTCAATCAGGTTGACGTTCCCGAAGACCACGTCCGCCCACGGGTGGCGCTGGAACGCCTCACCCACGAGGCGGAGCGCACCCGGGGTGTAGGTGTCATCCGAGCAGAGCCACGTCATGATCTCGCCCGTGGCCCGGTTGAACCCCCGCTGGATCGCCTCGGCGTGGCCGCCATCCGGCTCGCTGGTCCACCACGCCAGTCGCCCTTCGTAGCGGCGGATCGTCTCCACCACCCTCGGGTTCTTCGAGCCGCCGTCCACGACCATGTACTCCAGGTCCGGGTAGCCCTGGTCCAGCACCGAGCGGATAGCCTCCTCCAGGTACGCCTCCCGCTCGTAGCAGGGAGTGACGATGGTGAGGCGCGGCAGGGAGCCCGGGGGTGCGGGCGTGCAGGAGTGTGGGAGTGTAGGTTGTTCAGGCATGGGCACCGTGCTGCAACACTCGTCCTCGTCGTCGCTCTCGTCCTCAATGAGCTGCCGACGACGAGGACGATGGGGTGGGTGGTCTACCCCTTCCATCCCCGTACAAAGGCGGCCACCGTCTCGCACGTGCGCGGGATGTCCGTGACCTCACGGATCTTCGCGTTGCTGGCGTGGACGACTCGCGGCGCGGCGTCCGGCGGCACGAGGCTCAAGTCCAGCTCGCGCCCGGCCAGGGCGGCGACCTCCCGTGGCGTGATCAGCCCGTGGCCGCAGACGTTGAAGACCTCGCCCGTCAGGCGGCGCTCCACCAGCCCCCAGACGATGCGCGCCACGTCGTCGGTGCGCATGAACTGGTAGCGCGACTCCGGGTGGACGCGCAGCGGCTGCCCGTTCAGGATGTCGAAGACGGGATTCTTCCGCAGTCGCGGCCCCACCATTCCGGCCAGGCGGACGATCAGCCAGCTCGGGGCGTAGTGCCGCACGAGCTGTTCGGCCAGCAGCTTGTGAAACCCGTAATGGGAGCTGCGCCCCGGGTCAATCGGGGAGTCCTCGCGCGTGGTCGCCGGCGACGTGAGATCGCTGTAGACGTCCACGCTGGAGACGTGCAGGTGGAGGCCGGCGGGGAAGTCGCGCAGTGTCTGCAGCCGGTGCGTCACCGACAGCTCGAACTCCTCGAACGGCTTCTGGTCGGCCAGGAACTTCACCGAGTTGCACGCCGCCTCGATGACCACGTCGCTCTCGGTGCCCGCCTTCTCCGCGTAGTTGTCTATCTCCACCTCGACCAGCTCGATGCCTTCGCCCCGCAGCAGCCGCGCGAAGGCCGAGCCGACGAAGCCCCTGCTCCCAATCAGCGTTATCCTCATTCAGCCTCCTGACGGGTGTGGGGGTGTGGGGGT
>JACQGM010000079.1 GCA_016199585.1 Armatimonadota bacterium | reverse complement strand
CGTGCGCCGCAGCCGCGCGCACCCCGAAGCGCAGGGGTGCGTCCCCGCACGCGCGCTGCCCGTCTTGATCGCTCGTCGGGAGGAACTCCCCGACGGACATTCCGGACCAACCGTCTCCTGCCGCGCGCCCCGCGGCGGAGCCCGCCAGGGTTCTCGTTCTGTTCTATCTCAGAAATGGGAGACGTGCCGTGAAAACCACAAAGATTTGCACACTCCCCGCAGCCGCCTGCTGACGGCTGTCCTCGTCTGTTTCCTCTCAGTGGTGGCCGGGCGCGCTGATGCGCACACGCACCACTGGTACGCCTACTCAGCGCCGGACTTCTACGGGCCGACGATTCCGACGGAGTATATCTGGGTATCCACCGACAGCCAACCGCAATACCTCTGGCTGTTCTGCGGCATGTACCAGGACATTGACCTGTGCTCGCTAGATGGCCAGGGGGAGGATCCCGACTGCCCGGCTCCATTCTGCGGCTTCGGCTGGAACGAGATCAAGGTGGCCTGGGATGACGACAACGCCGGCGGCACGTTCGGGAGGCTTGAAGGCGACACCTTCACCCCGGTTGGTCCGAGTGTCACCCCCGCTCAGGTGAATGCCTATGAAGTTCCCACATCGCCGGGCGTCGTCCAGATCAGGGCGCAGGTGGATGAGGACCCACAGGACCCGCAGCTCGGCCCGCCAACCATCGAGAACCCGAGCGTCTATAGCGCCAACGACAGTCCGGTCTGGAGCGCTCCGGTACCGGTCACGGTCTGGGAGTTTACGATCTCCGACGGCGCGGCCAACTGGGTGCCCGCTCTGGACGACACCAGGGAGTTCACCGCCAAGATCCTGCCGGTGGTGGACCAATACGGTCTTACCATGGCCCGTCCGATCGACTTCCACATCTCGTCTTCGGCGGAGGGGGGCTACTGCCTCAACGCCAACCGGCTTCGGCAGAAACCGGACGACACGCTCGGGGATGATCTCAAGTTCCTTCCCAAAGACTTGGAGGCATCGCCTCCCCTTCCTGGCCAGCCGGAGTACGTCACCATCCTGCGTGAAGACTGGGCGCAGGCGAACGGGCAGTGCGAGGCGATGGTCAGGGTGACGTGCCTCGACTACGGCGCGTACGGAAGCATCAGCGCCGAAACGGAGATTCTGGGCGAACCGGCAGCCACCGCGCGCGTGGTGGGCAAGCTCACGCGCTACGCCGCGCAGATGCCGATCGACGAACTGCCTGCTGCGCAGGGCGAACAGCCTGAAGGGAATCACATCGCCGACTCCTCGCCGTAGGACAAGGTAGGTGAGACTGCGGTCGCCACGAAGCAGGACGTGGATAGCACCCCCGCGGGTGACGGGACGCCTGGTGATAATCTGACCCAGTATGAGGAATACCGCGGCCTGAGGATCGCCTCGAGGAACCCGGCGCAGTGGGCGCGCGTTCAGCTCGATGTGACCAAGAAGGAAGTGTTCGTCTGCGACAAAGACAACATCGGCCTTACCGACGACCTGACCACGGCCAATCTCGGCGCCGAGGTCTACTACATGTCCCCCGACGAGGTGGGCGCAACGGGCGCCATCAACTTCAACTCCAGCAGCGAGAACTGCATCGGCACCCAGTCTGCGATCCTGGTTACCAACGGGATCACCTCGCCCCAAGGCAACCCGCTGCACTGGGGCTACACGGCATGGAAGGCTACTCCACCCGTACCTCCGTACCAGGACTACTGCCGCGTCTACGTCAGTACCATTCGGTCAACGGACGGGTATGCAGTGACCCTCAGAGCAGCGATCCCGAATGAGGGCTACACTGCGGAGATCCCGGTGACGGCGACGCTTCAGTACCGGGACCAGGGGAAGATCAAGATCGGCGACGAGATCATCTTCTACACCGGGAAGAGGGTAACCCCAAGCCCGGCGTTCCTCCAGTGCAACCGCGGCCAGGACGGCACGGCGACGGCACAGCATGACGCAGGCGTGACGGTCTCGCACTTCGTCAACCCGGACTCGGCGATACGGATGATCTTCGCCCACGAAGCGGGACATCTGATGAACCTGGGTCACAGGGAGATGGCGTGGCACAACATTCAGTCGATATATGAGAACGCCGGCTCCTTCGACGGCGCCGACGGTGCCGGCGGGCTCTTCCACGTGTTCCGGAACGAGAGCGGCGACGCGCTCACGGATCGATTCCGCGTCAAACCGTGAGCGCCAGTGGTGATCGAAAGGAGCAGAGCGATGCGAATCATCATTGCGGTGCTCGCAGTGATCGGCGTGATAGCGCTGACCGGCCGCTTGCCCGCGCAGAGTATCAGCGTGCCGTCCCCGATGGCGGCGATCCGAGTCGTGATCGAGATGCCCAAACCAATCTATCTGCAGGAGGAGGAGATCCCGGTCTTCATCACCGTGGCTAACACAGGCGTTGTCCCACTGACCATGCCCGCACCACGGATTGACTCTACCTCTCTGCGGGTCGAGTTGTACCATGCCGAGACGGGGGACCCGGTGGTGCCGAGCGGCATCTCCGGGATCGGCCCGGAGCGTGCCCCGTCTCTTGAGCTCCGGAAGGCTCCCGACAAGGGCCGGCCGGGCGCTGGAAGACCTCGCAAGCTGGGCCCCGCGGCCATTCGCACCCAACCTGAGAGCGCGCGCTTTCGCCCGGCGCCGTTGCAGCGGAAGCCGGTCGAGAAGGCGGGAGTCGGGGGTCTCGGTCCCGAGCCCTACGCCGCCGAGCAGATCGTTGCCGCCCCCGGCGAGGCACTGTTCAGCGAGTGTGTTCTGCTCGCGTGGTACGGCAATCTGCGCCCGGGGCGCTACGTGGCGCAGGCTGTCTATGAAACGCAGGAGGGCGTCATCGAATCCGGGCGGCTGGGGTTCACCATCGCCCCCTTGCCGCCCGTCGAGCAGCGAGCCTACGCCCTGTTACGGGAGGCTCGGCTGGCGCCCACGAGAAAGGGGACGATGGAGAAGGGCCGCCAGTTCCTGAATCTCTTCCCCGGCAGCGTCTTCTCAGTGCCCTTGCGGCAAGAGATGCTGTTGTCGGCTATCCACCTCGAAGACTGGGCCAGCGCCGTTGAGCTGGGGCGGGGGCTGTACGCCCAGGATGACTTTCTGGCGTACCGCCACCCCACACCTTTCTTCTACGGGGAGGCCTTGGGCCGTCTGGGGATGCAGGACGAGCTGCGCGCGCTGCTGGGTACACTTCCCCAGAACGAGGCTCGCGCCATCACCGATGTCCTGGCGGCGCCGCCGCGTCACTGACGAGGCGAGGAGCGACGCACGCGCCAGGCGCCCTCTTGCAGGGCGCCCGGCTTTCCTCACACCGTCCGGCTCGGGGGGGAGGTGGGTTCCACCTCCCCCCCGTCGCCCGGCCACCCCTCAGTCGAACGTGCCCCGCTTCACGTGGTTGATGATCTCGTTGCGGATCATCTCGATGTGCCGCAGGTCGTCCTCCTTGATCTGCTCCCAGATCCGGGGGCAGGAGTCGCACTCCCCCTCGGAGTCCTCGTGGTAGACCTGGTAGCGCACCACGCCGTCCAGCTTCTCGCTCAGCACCTGGATCAGGTCGTGGTTGAAGTTCCGCATCGGCTCCTCGGTGATGATCTCCTCCATCACCTCGACTGCATTCGGCGTCGCCATCCGTATCCTCCTGTCGGGGCCGCGCCGACGCCGGGCCGCCTGCCCCGGCCCGCGGCCGGACCACCGGCACGTTGCCTTCCCCGCAGGCTGCCCGCGGCGCCGTCCCCCCACATCGTCGGTTGTTGTGCGCGCGCCGCCGCGCTTCCGCCCGGCGGCGTGAATCCGGGCGCCCGCCCTTCGAGGCATCATCCGCCTCTCGCGGACGGCGCGCCCTCACGCGGGGTAATTCCCGGGCGCGGGAGGGGCCAAACCGGGCCGCAAAGCGGCCTGGCAGGGCACCGCGCTCATTCCGGCGCGCTGATCCGCCGCGCGAACTCCGCCCACTGCGGGAAGTCGGCGGCGAAGCGCAGACCGGCGTAGCCGCTGAAGAACTGGCCGGGGCCGGGCAGGTAGATGGAGAGACCGTGCGAGTCGGCCACGGCCTCGCCGTTGTGGGCTTCGGCCACCACGGGGCCGCCGCTGGCGGCCGGCAGGCTGGCGATCACCGCCGCCGCCGTGCGCTGCACCGCGGGGTCGGGCACGAGCGCCCGCGTCTGGAGGGCGAAGCTCACCAGGTCGCGGTAGTAGGGCAGCTTGTAGGCCTGAGCGAGCGCGCGGGCCCGCAGGATCGCGTCTCGATGGGCGGGCAGAGCGGCGCTCAGGGCGGCGCCGAAGTCGTTCACGAGCGCCGCGTAGTCCGGAACACGGTCCAGCCGCAGCAGCGATTGGGTCACCGGCAGGGCGGGGTAGGCCGCCACGTGCTGGGTCACGAAGATCCGCCCCAGGTTGACGGGATCCATGTCCGGCTCCGCCACGAGCGGCCCCAAGATGGCGTCGTAGGGGTAGCCGGTGGCGGGGGGCGATTCCTCGGAAGCGACGAGGAGCGCCGCGCGGTCGCGGATCTGGTGGGCCACCTCCAGCTCCGCCATCAGGCTGGCATCGAAGGCGACCAGGTCCAGGGGGACGTCCGGCAGGTCGAGCCCGGCGGCGAGGTCGTCCATGGTCATGAAAGTGTTGCTGGTGTCGTCGAAGATCACGCCGCGCGTCGGGTCGCGGCGTCGCCATCCCGCGCCGTGGTTCCAGAGCACCAGGGCGAAGCGGTCGGCGGGGAACTCCTCGGCGGCCTGGCGGACGAAGCCGCGCAGCGTCTCCGGGCGCGCCATGTCCACCTCGCCAAGGTCCTCCAGCAGCTTCGAGCCGATGGCCCCGGAGTCATCATCCCGGCGAACCAGGTAGCGGCGGGCGCCGGTCCAGCCGCCGTCGGCGTCGCTGAAGCCGGCGATGCGGTCGAACAGGACGACAATGGCGACCTCGTCGCTGGATCCCACCCGCTCCATCTCGTTCAGGTCCTGGATGCCGAAGGCCTCCAGGTCGTTGTCGCCATCCATGTAGACCATGACGGTCCAAAGCCGCCGGCCGGGGCGCTCGTTGCCGCTCCCCCCGCAACCCGCCAGCGCCAGCAGCCCGAGCGCAATCAGCGCCCCTGCGATACCACGTCTTGCCGACATCCCTCGTCCTCCGGTGCCGACGCCTGCAAGGGGCTTGCCAGGTGCGGGGGATCACGCGCACAGGGGGAAGAGGGCGGCACGCGGCGAAGTAAGGGGCATCAGCCCGAACCGGCGCCCGTGGCCCGCGTTCGGCATCCCTGGAGGTCGGATCGCCGTGTCCAGCCAGTCTTCTTGCCGCTCCGGCGTCTGCGGCGTGCGGATCCGGAGCGCCAACCGCGTGCTGCCTCCCCCCGGGTGGGTGCTCCCCCGGCGCGTCCTCGACGACGACACCCTCCTCTACGTCCGCCGGGGGCGTGGGCAACTCACCATCGGGGATGCGGCGCACCCGGTCCAGCCGCGCTGTGTCTACGCGATCCCGCGCGGCGTGCCCCACTTGGTACACGCTCGGAACGGGAGCACGCTCGAGCACTGGTGCCTTCACTTCACGTTGCTGGGGGAATCGAGCGATCCGCTGGCGCTGGCGGTGCTCGGGCTTCCGGCCGCCATTCCCGTGGGCGGCTCCCGTGACTGCGAGCGCCTCTTCCTGCAGTGCGTCCAGCACGCGCTCGACCCGGATCCCGCGCGCCGGCCGGCGATGCTCGCCTGTTTCTTCGGGATTCTCGACCGCCTGGCGCGCGCCGCCGCGCCGGAGGCCCCCGCGGAGAGCGCGGAGCCGCCGGCCCCGCAGTCCAACAGCGCCATGCGCTGCACCGGGCAGGTGATGTCCGCCATCCACCTGATGATGCAGCACCTCGGCGGCGACCTGACGGTAGAGGAGTTGGCCTCCCGCGTCTCGATGAGCCCCTCCCACTTTGTCCGGGTGTTCAAACGGGTGACCGGCAGCTCCCCGCACGCCTACTACACCGGCATGAAGATGGAGCGGGCGAAGGCGCTGATCGCTTCCGGGGGGAGCACGCTCACCGGGATCGCCGGACAGCTCGGCTTCACCAGTCTGCACCACTTCTCCCGCACCTTCCGGCGCTACGAGGGGGAGTCGCCGTCGGGATATGCCCGGCGGTTGCGGGCGGGGCCGTAGGCCGCGCAGGTCGCGCGGGTGAAGGCGCAAGCAGCGATCCGGCGCCCAAGCCGGTTCAGGGCGCCACCGAGCGCGCGGAAGGCGCGAGCATCGCCCGGATGGAGCCGGATCGCTTCCTGGTATTCGGCGACCGCCTCTTCCAGTCGGCCATCCCTCGCCAGGGACCGGCCTCTTTCTGTGTGAGATACGGAATCGTCCGACACGTTCTTCCTCCACGACAGGGAAACGGATCGCCGGGCCGGTGACGGCGGCCCGGCGGTGAGAGGGCGGCGCACGCCGCCCTGTCTGATCCGAGGGGAATTGGGCAAGGGCGAGCCGACGAAGGCCCCCCGGGCGCGGAGGAGGGGCAAAGGACCCGTAAGGAAACAAGACGCTCGTAGTAGGAGGCTTCAGCCGGCCAAAGCCAGCCACTACGAACGGGAGACCCATCCTCTTGTTCCCTTGCGAGCTAAAGAGACGGGGAACGCGCTCGCAGGCCGGCCGTGATACCGATTCCCCACGGACCGATGTCGCGCAGCCTTCAGCAGTAGTGATGACGGTGCGGGCGAGCGGCGCATCCCCGCCGGCGGGGAGTCTCGCGGTCGCCAGAGTATGGTTCTGCGCCCGTACCGGACATCCTTCCTCGAGAAACCGGCTCCCCTCGCGATCACGACGGGCAGGAGAACCTCCCTCCCCCGCCTAACCTCTATGTGCGGCGCCGCCATGAACGGCGCTATTGCCCTGATTGGATGAAGGAGAGCGATCCGCCGCCATGCCACGGAAGAAGAAGGCAACGACCGACACGCCGGAGTTCCAGGTGATCGCCGCCACGGGAAGGCGCGTCTCGAGCATCCTGCCGGTGATCCCGCTGCGCGATAATCAGGTTGTTTTTCCCCACAACATGCTGCCGATGTTCGTCGGGCGCGAGAAGTCCGTCCGGGCGCTGGAGCAGGGGCGCCAGGTGCTCCTCGTCGCCCAGCGCGATTGCGACATCGAGGAGCCGGAAGCGGCGGACCTCCACACCATCGGCACCGTCGCCGAGGTGATGCAGATCTTCCGCCTGCCCGAGGGCGCCGTCCGCATCGTGGTCGAGGGTCTCGCCCGAGCGCGCGTGCGCGCCCACGTGCAGGATGATCCCTTCCTGCTGGCCGAGGTGGAACTGCTCGAGGAGGAGACCGAGGAGGGGATCGAGCTGCAGGCGCTGATGCGCACCGTCCGCCGCCAGTATGAGGAGATCGTCAATCTCGACCGGAACGTGCCCCCGGAGCTGCTGCAGGGCCTGCACCAGATCGAGGAGCCGGGCCAGCTCGCGGATCAGATCGCCCCGAACCTCCCCGTCAAGCCCGAGGCGAAGCAGGACCTCCTGGAAACCCTCTCGCCGCGGCTGCGCCTGGAGAAGCTCGTCTCCCTCCTCACGCGCGAGGCGGAGATCCTCACCATCGAGCGCGACATCCGCTCGAAGGTGGATAAAGAGGTGAGCGAGTCGCAGCGCGAGTACTACCTGCGCGAGCGCCTGAAGGCGATCCAGCAGGAGCTCGGCGAGCGCGACGAGCGCCTCTCCGAGATCGAGGAGTACCGGCAGAAGGTGGCGGACGCCGCCATGCCCCAGGAAGTCGCCGAGCGCGCCCTCAAGGAAGTGGACCGCCTGGAGAAGATGCCCTTCGCCACCCCGGAGACGGTGGTCGCACGCAATTACTTGGACTGGCTCGTCGCCATGCCCTGGGACAAGAAGACCGAAGACCGGCTGGACATTGACGAGGCCGAGCGCGTGCTGGACGAAGACCACTACGGCCTGCTGAAGGTGAAGCAGCGCGTGCTGGAGTTCCTCGCCGTGCGCAAGCTCACCAGCCAGATGAAGGGGCCGATCCTCTGCTTCGTCGGCCCGCCGGGCGTGGGGAAGACCTCCATCGGCAAGTCCATCGCCCGCGCGCTGGGGCGCAAGTTCATCCGCGTCTCCCTCGGCGGCATCCGCGACGAGGCGGAGATCCGCGGGCACCGGCGCACGTACGTCGGCGCGCTGCCGGGCCAGGTCGTCCAGGGTCTTCGTCGCGCGGGCTCGAAGAACCCCGTGTTCATGCTCGACGAGGTCGACAAGCTCG